>JBDTCK010000057.1:0-52953 GCA_039923645.1 Rhodoferax sp. | reverse complement strand
GGCCTCCGGCCCGAGCAAGCCCAGGAAGGCCGTGCCGGACTCGGCGAGCGTGGCGTAGTCGGCACCGCGCACGAAGTCCTGCGTGATGACGCTGGTGCGCACGTTGCCATGGTGGCGGCGACTGACGCGCAACTGGTGCTTGTCGGTGCGCTCATCGAAGGCGGCATGCACCTCGGCATCCTTCAGCGATTGTTGCAGCGCCAGCGCGCTGGCTTCGGCCGCCTCCACGGTGTCCAGGTTGAGGATCAACCCACCGCCAATCGCGCGCAGGGCGTCGAGGTCCATCCACGCCGACAGACGGTCGATGACTGCCCCCGCCAGCAGATAGCTGCGCGCCAGGGCCTCGAGGGCGGTGCCATCGATCGGCGGGCGCGCGGCATCGGCGGCAGCGCCTTCGACGGGCACGCCGTCCGGTAGCACCACCGCACTGTCCAACGCCACCTTGAGCAGGAAGGCGTCGAGCTCGCTGCCGTCCTTCAGGTATTGCTCGTGCTTGCCGTGTTTGACCTTGTACAGCGGCGGCTGCGCGATGTAGATGTGTCCGCCTTCGACCAGTTCGGGCATCTGGCGATAGAAGAAGGTCAGCAACAGGGTCCGGATGTGGGCGCCGTCGACATCGGCGTCGGTCATGATGATGATGCGGTGGTAGCGCAGCTTGGCCACGTCGAAGTCGTCGTTGCCGGTGCTGCCACCCGCCTTGCCGATGCCGGTGCCCAGCGCTGTGATCAGGATCAGGATTTCGTTGCTCGTCAGCAGCTTTTCGTAGCGGGCTTTTTCCACGTTCAGGATCTTGCCGCGCAGCGGCAGGATCGCCTGGAACTTGCGATCGCGACCCTGCTTGGCCGAGCCGCCGGCGGAGTCGCCCTCGACGATATAAATCTCGCACAGCGCCGGATCTTTTTCCTGGCAGTCGGCCAGTTTGCCGGGCAGGCCCATGCCATCGAGCACGCCCTTGCGCCGCGTCATGTCGCGCGCCTTGCGTGCGGCCTCTCTGGCGCGGGCTGCCTCGATGATTTTTCCAACGATGATCTTGGCGTCGTTCGGGCGCTCCTGCAGGTAGTCGCCCAGCAGCCGGCTCACGATGTCCTCCACCGGACCGCGCACCTCGGAGCTCACCAGCTTGTCCTTGGTCTGGCTGCTGAACTTGGGCTCGGGAACCTTGACCGAAAGTACGCAGCACAGGCCTTCGCGCATGTCGTCGCCGGTGATCTCGACCTTGGCCTTCTTGGCCAGCTCGGATTCATCGATGTACTTGTTGATCACGCGCGTCATCGCGGCGCGCAGGCCGGTCAGGTGGGTGCCACCGTCGCGCTGCGGGATGTTGTTGGTGAAGCACAGCACCTGTTCGTTGTAGCCGCTGTTCCACTGCATCGCGACTTCGACACCGATGTTGGTGCCCTGGTCGCTCTCGCGGTCACCCATCGCATGGAAGACGTTGGGGTGCAGCACCGTCTTGCCCTTGTTGATGAAGTTCACAAAGCCCTTGACGCCACCAGCACCGGCGAAGTCGTCTTCCTTGCCGGTGCGCTCGTCCTTCAGGCGAATGCGCACGCCGTTGTTCAGAAAGCTCAGCTCGCGCAAGCGCTTGCTCAGGATCTCGTAATGAAAGTCCCAGTTGGTCGGAAAGATTTCCAGGTCGGGCAGGAAATGAACTTCGGTGCCGCGAAGTTCGGTGTCCTTGATGACCTTCATGGGGGAAACCTCGACGCCGTCGACCACCTCGATGATGCGGTTTTGCACCACGCCCCTGGAAAACTCCAGCACATGGACCTTGCCATCGCGCCGGATCGTCAGGCGCAGCATCTTCGAGAGCGCGTTGACGCAGCTCACGCCCACGCCGTGCAGGCCACCGGACACCTTGTAGCTGTTCTGGTTGAACTTGCCACCAGCGTGCAGTTCCGTCAGCGCAATTTCGGCAGCGGAGCGCTTGGGCTCGTGCTTGTCATCCATCTTGATACCGGTCGGGATACCACGCCCGTTGTCCACCACGCTGACAGAGTTGTCGGTGTGGATAGTCACCAGAATATCGTCGCAATGGCCCGCCAGCGACTCATCAATCGAGTTGTCCACCACTTCGAAAACCAGATGGTGCAGGCCTGTGCCGTCCGAGGGGTCGCCGATGTACATCCCGGGCCGCTTGCGCACCGCCTCAAGGCCTTCCAGAATCTGGATGGAGCCTTCGCCATAAGCCTCGGAAGCGCCTGCCTGGTGCGCATCGATGGTGGGCTGGAAGTTGGAGCTGCCCTCGCCGCCCTCGCCCGTGTGGACACTCTGCGTTTCTGAGGTGTCGGGCTGGAGGGGCTTGTTTTCTTCGATCATGACTTGCATTTCTCAAACTCTTGAATGACCAAACCCGCGAAAGTCCGCGGGTTCAGTTAACTGTTAGCTACATTTTTTGTAGTATTAAATTCGCATGGGCATCACGACGTACTTGAAGGTCGCATTGTCGGGAATGGTCAGCAGGGCGGAACTATTGGAGTCGGACAGCTCGACCTTCACCATCTCCTGTTGCATGTTGGCCAGCGCGTCAATCAGGTAGGTCACATTGAAACCGATCTCGATGCTGTCGCCGCCGTAGTCGATGTCGAGCTCGTCCACCGCCTCTTCCTGCTCGGCGTTGTTGGACGCCACGCGCAGCGTACCGGGGTCGATGTTCAGGCGTACGCCCTTGAACTTTTCGCTGGTCAGAATGGCGGTGCGCTGCAGCGACGCCAGCAGGGCAACCCGGCCCAGCGTGATGCTGTTCTTGTGATTCTTCGGAATCACGCGGTTGTAGTCGGGGAACTTGCCTTCGACCAGTTTGCTGACGAATTCCATGCCGCCAAAGCTGAAGCGTGCCTGGTTGCTGGCGAACTGCATTTCGATCGCACCTTCCGCGTCGGACAGCAGGCGCTGCATCTCCAGCACGGTCTTGCGCGGCAGGATCACTTCCTGCTTGGGCACTTCGACGTCCAATGTGGCCGACGCAAACGCAAGGCGGTGGCCGTCGGTGGCCACCAGGCTCAGTTGCTTGCCCTCGGCCACGAACAAGATGCCGTTGAGGTAGTAGCGGATGTCGTGCACTGCCATCGCAAAGGAGACCTGACCCAGCAAATCTTTCAGGGTCTTTTGCGGCACGCTGAAAGTGGGCCCGAAGTTGGCGGCTTCCTGCACCAGCGGGAAATCTTCGGCCGGCAGCGTCTGCAGCGTGAACTTGCTCTTGCCGCCCTTGAGAATCAACTTGTTCTGGTTCGATTCGATCGATACGGTCTGGTCAGCCGGCATGGTGCGCAGGATGTCGATCAGCTTGCGCGCGCCCACTGTCGTGGTGAAGTTGCCGTTGTCGCCATCGAGCTCGGCGGTGGTTCGGATCTGGATTTCAAGATCACTGGTGGTCAGCTGCACGGCGCTGCCGGTCTTGCGGATCAGCACATTGGCCAGGATGGGCAGCGTGTGCCGGCGCTCCACGATCCCGGAGACGGATTGCAGGACTGCGAGCACTTTGTCTTGTGTTGCCTTCAGGACGATCATGTCAACCTCTTCTATATTTCTTTAATTTAGATTAGTAGTAGTAGATAAGGGAAGCCACGTGCTGTGGATATTGCCATTTTCCCTTTTTTTATCAGGCACTTGCGCAGTCTTGAAGACTGTGTGCAGCCCTGCTTTCGAAATGCTTCACCAGCATGAACAACTTCAGGCTTTTGGCGCGGCCTGTGGACAAGCCCATGGTTATGCCGGAACTGTCCCCAAGGTTGTTAGCCATGTGTTTTTTCATTGATTTCAGCCCTTCAGGGTTTGCTCCAGCACGTGCAGTTGCTGGTTCAGTTCAGCCATTTGCTGGCGTTCGCCGCCAATCTTGCGAACCGCGTGCAGCACGGTGGTGTGGTCGCGCCCGCCAAACAGCTCGCCGATCTCGGGCAGGCTCTTTTGCGTGAGTTCCTTGGCCAGGTACATGGCAATCTGGCGCGGCCTTGCGATGCTGGCAGGGCGCTTCTTGGAATACATGTCCGCGACCTTGATCTTGTAGTAGTCGGCTACGGTTTTCTGGATGTTCTCGACGGAAATCTGCCGGTTCTGGATTGACAGCAAGTCGCGCAGGGCATCGCGCGCCAGCTGGATCGAGATTTCTTTCTGGTTGAAACGTGAATACGCCAGGATCTTGCGCAGTGCGCCTTCGAGCTCGCGCACGTTGGAGCGCACGTTCTTGGCCACGAAGAAGGCGACTTCCTCGGGCATTTCGGCGCCTTCGGCGCGCGACTTGTTGATCAGGATCGCGACCCGCATTTCGAGCTCGGGTGGCTCGATCGCCACCGTCAGGCCGGCATCGAAACGCGACACCAGCCGCTCGTGAATGTCGGCCAGGCCCTTGGGATAGGTATCGCTGGTCATCACGATGTGCGACTTCTTGGCGAGCAGCGCCTCGAAGGCGTTGAAGAACTCTTCCTGCGTGCGGTCCTTGTTGGCAAAGAACTGTACGTCATCGATCAGCAGCAAATCGAGCGAGTGATAGCGCTCCTTGAACTCGTCGAAAGTCTTGCGTTGATAGGCTTTAACCACATCCGAGACGAACTGTTCGGCATGGATGTAGAGAACTTTCGCGTCAGGCCGCTCGACCAGCAGCTTGTTGCCCACCGCGTGCATCAGGTGGGTCTTGCCCAATCCGACGCCGCCATAGATAAACAGGGGGTTGTACAAATGGCCCGGCATGCCTGCCACGTGCATGGCGGCAGCGCGCGCCATGCGGTTGGCAGTGCCTTCCACGAGGGTGTCAAAGGTCAGTGCGGAATTGAGCCGGTTTTTAAACAGACCCTGCGGGGCTTCATCTCCCAAACCGGTGGGCTCAGGCACACCGTTTGATTCCGCTGAAGCCGCTGAAATATACCTTCTGACCGATGTTTCCCGAGGAGCGAGTGCTAACTCAACCACGATGGCCTGGCCATAGAGTTTTTCCAGCAAACCCGAAATACGGCCCGAATATTGAGCCCGTATCCAGTCGAGTTTGAAGCGGTTGGCAACAAAGATGGTGACCTTGGAGAGGTCATCCGCAACTTGTGCAACCAGTGGTTTGATCCAGGTATTGAACTGCTGTTCGGGCAGCTCCTGGGCCAACTGGTCGATGCAGGCAAGCCACAGACTGGGGCCGGCGTGCCCGGCCAGGCTGGAGTTTTGTCCCTCGGTCATTATTCTTGTTTGCTGCTGTGGATATGATTCGATTTTCGCAACCTGACATTGTAATTTATCAAACTCTTATCCACAAATAGAAAATACCCGGAGCGGCGCCAGCCCCGGAACGTGAAGACTACGCCCGGCATTGCCGCGCCTTCCAAAATTTGAGATAATCGCGGGTTTCCCTGATTGTGTTCAGGGCTGATAACCAAAGCAGGGCTTTTGCGCGTGCTGCAAAGTGCGGCGAAGGCCCCACTGAACCCAATAGGAATTTGACATGAAACGCACTTACCAGCCCTCCAAAGTTCGCCGCGCGCGCACCCACGGTTTCCTCGTTCGCATGAAGACTCGCGGCGGGCGCGCCGTGATCAATGCACGCCGCGCCAAGGGCCGCAAGCGTTTGGCTGTTTAAGCCTGCACTGCGCAGCCACTCCGGACCGAGTTTTCTAAATGGCCCAGACGGCGAAGTGCACCGGCTGAAAACGCGGGCGCAGTTCCAGGCTGTGATGGCAGGCGGTACCGTTTCCCGCACCGCGCATTTTGTGCTGCACCGCAGCGCACTGGAGTCCCTGATGCCAACTCCCCAAACCATCGCTGTTGTCTCATCGCCGCAGTCTTTGCCGGCGATCGCGCCAGCACGCGAGGTCTGGATGGGGGCGCTGGTGCCCAAGCGCTGGGCCAAGCGGGCCGTGACGCGCAACGCCATCAAACGCCAGATCTACAGCGTAAGTGCCGATCTGGAACCCCGGCTGGCGGCAGCTGCCCACGTGGTGCGGATGCGTGCCGGCTTTGACCGCGCGCAATTTGTCAGCGCCACCTCTGCGCAGCTCAAGCTGGCGGTTCGGACCGAGCTGCAACAGTTGTTCAGCAAGGCGCTGGTGTCGCCCTCGACGGCACAGGTGCCGGCATGATCAAGGCCCTCTTGATAGGTGTCGTCAAGGGATACCGCTTGCTGCTGAGTCCCTGGCTGGGCTCGTCGTGCCGCTTCGAGCCCACCTGCTCCGCCTATTCGCTGCAGGCGCTGCAGCAACACGGCGCTGCGGCTGGCAGCTACCTCACACTCAGGCGGCTGGTGCGCTGCCATCCATGGTGCGCTGGCGGAACTGATCCAGTGCCCGATACATTGAAGAGCTGGCCTCCTGCAAAACCCCGGCTGTTCACCCAGCTGTTTGTGCCCTCCACGCATCACTCCTCACAAAAGAAGTCTTCATGAACGACATCCGCCGCACCATCCTGTGGGTGATTTTTGGTTTTTCCATGGTCTTGCTATGGGACCAATGGCAAGTTTACAACGGCCACAAGGCCACTTTCTTCCCATCACCTGCGGCCGTCACGGCCAAGGCGCCGGTGACAGCCAATCCGCCGGCTGGCTCCACCAGTTTGCCCACGAGTGTTAGCGGCGCAGGTTCTGCGTCGCCTGTCGCACAGGTACCGGGCACTGCGGCCGCATTGCCGGCCACCGGGACGACAACGGCACCGCGTGCGCAGGTCGTCGTGACAACGGACGTGCTGCGGCTGACCTTCGATACCGAAGGCGGTACGGTGATACGCGCGGAGCTGCTGAAGGACCCCGACGATGCGGACCCCAGCAAGCCCTTTGTGCTGCTCCAGGACAACCCACAAACTGTGTACGTGGCCGAGACCGGCCTCATTGCCGGCACCGGTGGTGGCAACTTCCCGACCCACAAGACCGTAATGACGGCAATCCCTGGCGTGCGTACGCTGGAGACCGGCGCCAACGATGTGGTGGTCCAGTTCCAGTCGCCCGACGTCGGCGGCGTCAAGCTGGTCAAGACCTACACCCTGGATCGCGGCTCCTACACCATGTCGGTCAAGTTCGATGTGGTGAACACCGGCACGGTTGCCGTCTCGCCGCAGCTGTACCTGCAACTGGTCCGCGATGGCAACAAGCCCGAAAAATCATCCAAGTTCTATTCGACCTTCACCGGGCCGGCTGTCTTTACCGAGGCCAAAAAGTATCAGAAGATCGACTTCAAGAAGATCGACGAAAACAAGGTCGACATCGAGAAGGAGTCCAGCGACGGCTACGTGGCGATGGTGCAGCACTACTTTGCGAGTGCGTGGCTGCTCGGCGATGGCATCCAGCGCGAGCTGTTTGCGCGCAAGGTCAGTGAGAATCTGTACGCGGTCGGCATGATCACGCCGCTGGGCAGTATCGCGCCGGGGGCTACCCGCTCGGTGCAGGCGCGCCTCTTCACCGGTCCCCAGGAAGAGAAGAAGCTCGAAGGGATCGCTCCAGGACTGGAGTTGGTGAAGGACTACGGCTGGGTCACCATCCTCGCCAAACCCCTGTACTGGCTGCTCTACAACATCCATCGTTTTCTGGACAACTGGGGCTGGTCGATCGTGGCGCTAGTGCTGCTGCTCAAGGCGGCCTTCTACTGGCTCAACGCCAAGGCCTACTCGAGCATGGCCAAGATGAAGGCCATCAACCCCAAGATCATGGCCATGCGCGAGCGGCTGAAAGACAAGCCGCAGGAAATGCAGCAGGAGATGATGAAGATCTACCGCGAGGAGAAGGTCAACCCGATGGGTGGGTGTTTCCCCATCGTGGTCCAGATTCCGGTGTTCATCGCTCTGTACTGGGTGCTGCTGTCCAGCGTCGAGATGCGAGGCGCGCCCTGGATCCTGTGGATTCACGACCTGTCCTCGCCCGACCCGTATTACATCCTGCCGCTGGTGATGGCAGCCACCTCCATGCTGCAGACGGCGCTGAACCCCGCACCGCCCGATCCGATGCAGGCCAAGCTGATGTGGATCATGCCGCTGGCGTTCTCTGTGATGTTTTTCTTCTTCCCGGCCGGACTGGTGGTGTACTACATCACCAACAACGCGCTGTCGATCCTGCAGCAGTGGATCATCAACACACGCATGGGTGTGCCACCGCAGTTCCACCTGCCGAAGTTCTAGTCCATATGGCCCCCACGCTTGCCACTGCGTGTGCTGCGCTGCCCCCCGAGGGGGCTGCCCTTGCTTGGGGCGGCCCGGCGCGGCGGCCGATGGCCCTCACGCTCGTCTGCTGCGCTGCCCCCCTGGGGGTCGCGGTCGCGCCGGGGCGGGCCGGCGGCGATTGAGCTACCGTGTCCCTGCCGCGCCACCTTGACCCCATCGCCGCAATTGCCACGGCGCCTGGGCGCGGTGGGGTCGGCATCGTACGGCTCAGCGGAAAGTCACTGGCGCCCGTGATCCAGGCGTTGTGCGGGCGCCCATTGCGCGCGCGCGAAGCCACTTACCTGGCTTTTCGCGATCACGACGGCTCGGCCATCGACCACGGCCTGGCGCTTTATTTCCCGGCACCGCACTCGTACACCGGCGAGGACGTGCTGGAGTTGCAGGCGCATGGCGGCCCCGTGGTGTTGCAGCTGCTGCTGGCGCGGGTGTTGGCGGCAGGCGCCGAGCTGGACCCGGCCAGCGGCCAGGCGCGGCTCCCCGCCGTGCGCGTGGCGCAGCCGGGTGAATTCACCGAGCGCGCCTTTCTCAACGACAAGATCGACCTGGCGCAAGCGGAAGCCGTCGCCGACCTGATCGACGCCTCGACCGCGGCGGCGGCCCGCAGCGCCAGTCGCTCATTGGCCGGCGAATTCTCCAATGAGATCCACGCGCTGCGCGACGCGCTGATTCACCTTCGCATGCTGGTGGAGGCGACACTGGATTTCCCCGAGGAGGAAATCGACTTCCTGCGCCAGGCCGACGCGCATGGGCAGCTCGCCAAGCTGCAGCAAACGCTGGCGCGCGTGATGCTGCGCACGCGCCAGGGCGCGCTGCTGCGCGAGGGCATCAAGGTGGTGATTGCAGGGCAGCCGAATGCCGGTAAAAGCTCGCTGCTGAATGCGCTGGCCGGGGCCGAGCTGGCCATCGTCACGCCGGTGCCCGGCACCACGCGCGACAAGATCACGCAGACCATCCAGGTCGAAGGCGTACCGCTGCACGTGATCGACACCGCCGGGCTGCGCGAGAGCGCAGACGAGGTGGAAAAAATTGGCATAGCGCGCGCCTGGGCCGAGATCGAGGGCGCCGATACCGTGCTGTTCATGCATGACTTGACACGCTCGGACGCTACACAATACATAGCTGATGACGAAGACATAGCAAGGACATTGGCTACAAAACTCTCAAAACAGATACCGGTGGTGGAGGTCTGGAACAAGCTCGACGCTGCGCCGGAAAGCAGGCCGCGCCGTGGCGTTCTGTTGTCTGCCAAAACGGGTGCCGGGCTTGATGCGCTGCGCCGCACGCTGCTGGACATTGCGGGCTGGCAGTCGGCTCCCGAGGGGGTTTACATTGCGCGCGAACGCCACGTGCAGGCGCTGCGCCGCGTGGACGAGCATCTGGCGCAAGCAGCGGCGCATCTTGGCGGCGCAGCGCAGGCGCTGGACCTGTTGGCCGAGGAGCTTCGACTGGCGCAAAACGCATTGGGCGAGATCACTGGGGAATTCACGTCGGATGATTTGCTGGGGGTGATCTTTTCCCAGTTCTGCATCGGGAAGTAGAAATTTGCCCGCTTTTTCATGCGATCGCGTATTATTCAGCGCAAAAACCGGTTTTCCTCTTGTGAACTTGCGGTAATCCCATTACCTTTTTCGCCCAGCATGAGTTTCACCCCTCCTTCTTCTGTCAAGTTCAATGTGCAGGACTTGATCCGGGCCATCGCGGTGGACACTGTCTACGACGCGTTCAACCCTACGCTGACGAGGACGCAGTGGGACGTGCTTGGCGGTTACCTGCAGCCCTTTGCGCTGGCGCAGGGGCAGGTGCTGATCGAGCAGGGCGCGGTGGACCGCACGTTGTATTTCATCGAGAGTGGCACGCTCAGCGTTCATTACGAGGATGAAGAAGGCCGCATGAGCCTGGCCTTGGTGGGCGCCGGCTCCGTGGTGGGAGAAGGTGCATTCTTTTCGCGCCTGCCGCGCAACGCCACCGCGATGGGATCCGGCCCTTGCAAGCTGTGGTGCCTGACGCCCATCCGCTTTGCCGAACTGGCCAATAGGCAACCGGCCCTGGCGCTCGAAGTCGCATTGGCGCTGGGCGCCGTGATCGCCAAGCGCCTGTCGGACAAGCCCAGGCAAGTGGCGGTGATCTGAGGGCGGCTGCGCCGGTCGCCATTAAGCGTCTACGACGCGCCCGTCAGTGCCCGGCGAAGTCCAGCAAGGTAAATAGCGGCAGCCCGCTCGCCCGGAGCTTGTCCGAGCCGCCCAGCTCGGGCAAATCGACAATGGCGGCGCCCTCCAGCACGCTGGCGCCCAGTTTTTCCAACAGCCTTTTGCCTGCCATCATGGTGCCGCCAGTGGCGATCAGGTCGTCCATCAGCAGGACCCTGTCACCGCTCTTGACTGCATCGGTGTGCAATTCCACGGTCGCGCTGCCGTATTCGAGTTCGTAGGTTTCCTCTACCGTGGTGAATGGCAGCTTGCCTTTTTTGCGGATCGGTACAAATCCGACACCCAGCTGGTATGCCACCACCGAGCCCAAAATGAAGCCGCGTGCGTCCAGCCCGGCGACCACGTTCGGGCGCGTGGTGCCCTTTTCGTAACGCTGTACAAATGCCTCGATCAGCACGCGAAAAACCTGGGGATCCTGCAACAGCGGCGTGATGTCGCGGAACTGCACACCCGGCGCGGGCCAGTCGGGCACCGTGCGAATGTGGGCGCGCAGGAAGTCGGTGGTGGAGCTCATGGGTCAGCCTTTCAGAAGTTTGTCGGTGGCCAAAGCGAGGGCTTCGGGCGTGCCCGACAGCACCAGCGTGTCGCTGTCCTGCAGCGCCAGCGCGTCGTCCAGCAGCGCTGGCTTGCCGTTGCTGCGCCGCAGGCTGACCACCTGCACGCCCAGCGTCTGCAGTGCCAGTTGGCCCAGTGCCTTGCCAATGGACTGGGCCCCGAGCGGCAGCGTCAAGGTGGACAGTCGCTCCCGCCCCAGCTCATTCACGGTATCGTCGTCGGCGCCGTGAAAGTATCCCTTGAGCAGGTTATAACGCGCATCGCGCTGGTCCCGCACGATGCGGATCACACGGCGAATTGGTACGCCTACCAGTGCCAGCGCGTGGCTGGCCAGCATGAGTGAGCCCTCGATCGATTCCGGCACCACTTCGGTGGCACCCGCCTGGCGCAGTTTCTCGAGATCATGGTCATCCTGGGTGCGCACGATGACAGGAACGTTCGGCGCGTGGGCGCGCGCGTTGGCCAGGACTTTCAAAGCCGCAGGGACATCGAGGTAGGTAATCACCACAGCACTGGCGCGCACCAAACCCGAGGCAATCAGTGCCTGCAGGCGAGTCGCATCGCCAAACACCACGGAGTCACCCGCAGCGGCAGCCTGGCGCACCCGGTCCGGGTCCAGGTCCAGCGCCATGTAGGGAATCTCCTCGTGCGCGAGCATGCGCGCCAGGTTCTGACCGCAGCGTCCATATCCACAAATGATCACGTGCCGGTTGGCGTTGATCGACTGGCGCGCAATGGTGGTCATCTGCAGCGACTGTTGCAGCCACTCGCTGCTGATCAGCTTCATCACAATCCGGTTGCTGTGCATGATGATGAACGGCGTGGCCAGCATCGACAGCACCATGCTGGCAAGAATCGGGTTGAGCAGGCTTGGGGCCACCAACGCATTGTCCCGGGTCAGCGTGAGCAGCACAAAGCCGAATTCACCGGCTTGGGCCAGGTACAGGCCGGTGCGCAGGGCGGTGCCGGCAGTCGCGCCCAGCCCCTTGGCCAGTGCCGTGATCATGACCAGCTTGAATAATACGGGCAGCGTGAACAGCGCGAGTACCAGGGGCCACTGCGCGATAACCGGTCGCCAGTCGAGCATCATGCCGACGGTGATGAAGAAAAGGCCCAGCAGCACGTCGTGGAACGGGCGGATGTCCGTCTCGACCTGGTGTTTGTATTGCGTCTCGGAGATCAGCATGCCCGCAATGAAGGCGCCCAATGCCAGGCTCAGGCCGGCCAGCTCGGTCAGCCACGCGAGCCCCAGCGTCACCAGCAACAGGTTCAGCACAAACAGCTCCTGACTCTTGCGCCGTGCCACCAGGGTCAGCCACCAGCGCATCAACCGCTGTCCGCCCGTTAGCACAATTGCTATTAACACGCTAGCCTTCAATAAAGCAATGGCGAGGGCCATCAGTAGTTTTTCGGGATTGGCGCCAAGCGCCGGAATGAGCACCAGCAACGGCACCACGGCGAGGTCCTGGAACAGCAGCACGCCCATCACGCGCTGGCCGTGCTCGGACTCCAGCTCGAGCCGCTCCGCCATCAGCTTGACCACGATGGCAGTGCTGCTCATTGCTACGGCGCCGGCCAGCGCCAGCGCGCTCTGCCAGCGCATGTGCCATATCGTCGGGGCGATCGCGGCAAAGGCCAAGGAGGCCGCCGTCGCGAGCGCGATCGTGAATACCACCTGCAACAGCCCGAGCCCGAAGACATGGCGGCGCATGGCGCGCAACTTGGGCAGGTTGAACTCCAGCCCGATCACGAACATCAGGAACACCACGCCAAACTCACCGAGGTACTTGACGTCTGCCGAGTCTTCCGCCAGCGCCAGCGCATGGGGCCCGATGAGCACGCCCACGGCCAGGTAACCCAGCATGGGCGGCAGCTTCAGGGAGCGGCATGCCACCACGCCAAGTACCGCGGCCAGCAGGTATAACAGCGTGAGTTGCAGGGCGGACATGCCCCAATACTAGCAAGCACGATGCCCGCCGATAATGCAGGGCTATGACATTTGATACCGACCAGGTGCTGCGGCTGGCCCGCGAGACATTCGACATCGAGGCCGCTGCGGTGCTGGGCCTCAAGTCCCGTATGGACGCCTCATTTGCGCGTGCCGTGCGCAAGATGCTGGACGTGCGCGGCCGCGTGGTCGTGATGGGCATGGGCAAGAGCGGCCATGTCGGGCGCAAGGTTGCCTCCACGCTGGCGTCCACTGGAACGCCCGCGATGTTCGTGCATCCGGCCGAGGCCAGTCACGGCGATCTCGGCATGATCAAGGCCATCGACCTCGTGCTGGCGATCTCCTACAGCGGTGAAAGTGAAGAGCTGCTGTCGATCCTGCCAGTACTCAAGCGACTCGGTGTGCCGTTAGTGGCCATTACCGGTCGCCTGCAGTCGACGCTGGCACAGCATGCCGACGAGGCGCTGGACTGCAGCGTGGAAAAGGAGGCCTGCCCGCTGAATCTGGCCCCCACCGCTAGCACCACGGCCCAACTGGCGCTCGGCGATGCGCTCGCGGTGGCGCTGCTGGACGCGCGCGGTTTTCGGGCGGAGGACTTTGCGCGCTCGCATCCGGGTGGTGCGCTGGGACGCAAGCTGCTGACCCACGTGAGCGACGTGATGCGCTCGGGCGACGCGGTGCCGCGCGTGCGTCTGGACACAGGGTTCAGCGATCTGATGCGGGAGATGAGCGCCAAAGGATTGGGCGCCTCCGCCGTGGTGGATGGGCAGGACCGTGTGCTGGGCATCTTCACCGACGGCGACCTGCGCCGCCTGATCGAAAGGGGCGCGGATTTGCGCACCGCCATAGTGCGCGATGTCATGCACCCGGCTCCGCGCACCATTCGCGGGGATGCGCTGGCGGTTGATGCGGTCGAGTTGATGGAACAGCATCGCATCACCAGCGTCCTGGTGTTGGACGCGCAGGGCAAACTGTGCGGTGCGCTGAACAGCAACGATTTGATGCGCGCGAAAGTGATATGAATACCCCCGTTGCTTGCTCTCTTCGCGCATCAGCCTCCCCCCTCGAGGGGGCAAGACCAGCGGCCCGGCGAAGCTGGTTCCGCGGTGTTTTCCGAACGGGCCCCGCTGCGCGGGCTGGTGGGGATCGTGCGTTGAGAGGGGTGTCCTGACATGGTGCCTGATCCGAGCTCTTCGCTGGCGCAACCCGCTCTGTCCTTCGCGCCCGAGTTGTTGCTGCTGGCGCAGGGCATACGCGTCGCGTTTTTCGACGTGGATGGCGTGCTGACCGATGGTGGCCTGTATTTTTCCGGGCGGGGCGAGACCCTCAAGCGCTTCCATACGCTGGACGGACATGGCCTCAAGCTGCTGCAAAAGGCGGGAATTACACCGGCGGTGATTACCGGCCGCGATTCTAAGCCGCTGCGTGTGCGATTGCAGGCGCTGGGCATCACGCATGTCCATTACGGCACCGAGGACAAACGCCCAGCGGCAGAGGCGACGCTGCAAGCGCTCGGACTGGACTGGGCGCAGGCAGCCGCAATGGGCGACGACTGGCCGGATCTGGCGGTCATGCGGCGCTGTGCGTTCGCCTGCGCTCCGGCGAACGCCCACATCGAGGTGCGGGCCGCGGCACAGTACATCACACGAGCCCGCGGCGGCGAGGGCGGCGCGCGTGAATTTTGTGATTTGCTGCTGGTAGCCAGCGGTTACTATGCGGCGCTGCTGGCAGGGCAGGAGCCGCGCGCGTGAACAGGCTGGTCGCCATGCTGCGCGACCTTTGGGATCGCGCAGCCATCTATCTGCCCATCATCCTGATGACTGCGCTGGCGCTGGGTACCTACTGGCTGGTGCGCAACACCCCTATTTTCGGAGCGCCCGAGCCCGCGCCAAAGGTGCGCCACGAGCCCGACTATTTCATGCGCCAATTTTCCGTCAAGACCTTCGACGCCACTGGTCGCCTCAAGAACGAGGTGTTCGGCACCGAGGGGCGCCACTATCCAGATACCGACACGCTGGAGATCACCAATGCGCGGATTCGCTCGATCAGCCCGGACGGGCGAATTACCGTGGCCACGGGCAACCGTGCCCTCAGCAACAGCGATGCCTCCCAGGTTCAGCTGTTTGGCAACGCCATCGTGGTGCGCGAGGCAACCACCGACGCGGCGGGCCACGCGTTGCCGCGCATGGAGTTTCGCAGCGAATTCCTCAATGCCTACACCAACGACGAGCGTGTCTCCTCCAACAAGCCGGTCACCTTGACGCGGGGCCATGACCAGTTCACGGGCGACTCGATGGACTATGACAATTACGAGGGCGTGCTCAACCTCAAGGGTCGCGTGAAGGGCCTGTTGGTGCCGAATGCGGCCACGCCGGCGCGCTAGTGCAAGCAGCCATGGCGCGGCTCGTCTTCATCACCGGCGCGTCCAGCGGTATCGGCCAGGCGCTGGCGGAGCGATTTGCCCAGGCGGGCTATCGACTCGCCTTGGTGACGCGCCGCACGTCGGCGGTCGAATTGTGGGCAATTCGGCACAAGCTGAGTGCCGAGAGCTATCGAATTTATAGCGCCGACGTGTCGATGGTAGACAGCATCACAGGCGCCGGGCGCGCCTGCCTTGTGGCGCAGGGCGTGCCTGACGTGGTGATCGCCTGCGCCGGCATCAGCGTCGGTATCGACAGCGCCGTGCGCGCCGATATTGACGTGATGGCCCGCATCTTTGCCACCAACAACATCGGCATGGCGGCGACGTTTCAGCCCTTCATCGATGCCATGGCGCGGCGCGGCAATGGCGCCCTGGTCGGCATTGGCAGCGTGGCCGGCATCCGCGGCCTGCCGGGCCACGGGGCGTACTGCGCCAGCAAGGCGGCCGTCATCAGTTACTGCGAGAGCCTGCGCGGTGAGCTGCGCGCCAGCGGTGTCAAGGTGGTCACGCTTTGCCCGGGCTATATCGACACACCCCTGACGCGGAAGAATCGCTATCCGATGCCGTTCCTGATGCAGCCGCAGGATTTTGCCGGCCAGGCATTCAAGGCCATTGAGGCGGGCGCCCGTTACCGCGTGATTCCGTGGCAGATGGGGCTGGCGGCCAAATTGCTGCGCGCGCTACCGGACGCGCTGTTCGACAAGGTGCTGGTCGGGCGACCCCGCAAGCGGCGTGAAGGCGAACCCTGACCTTCCAGGTCCGATAGCCGCTAAACCTCGCCCGGCGCACTGCATGGCAAACAAAAAAGGCTCCAGCTGGAGCCTTTTTTCGTGATGCCGCGCTAACTCAGTAACCGCCACCGCTGCCTCCACCGTAACCACCGCCGCCGCCACTGCGGCCGCCGCCACGTGGGCCGGCGCCATAAGGACTGCGGAAACCACCATCGCCACCGCCGCGGCTACCTCCACCGGGTCCAGCACCACCACCGTAGCCCCCGCCGCCACCCCCGCGGGGCGGACGCGGCTCCATCGGCCGCGCTTCGTTGACCACGCAATTGCGGCCGCCGAGCGATTGGCCGTTCATGCCGGCGATCGCCGCCTGAGCCTCAGCGTCGCTGCCCATTTCCACGAAGCCAAAGCCCTTGGAACGGCCCGTGTCGCGGTCCATCATGACTTTGGCGCTGGCGACGGCGCCGAATCGCGCGAAAGTCTGTTGCAGATCGCTGTCGCTTACCGAGTAGGGTAGGTTGCCGACATACAGTTTGTTGCCCATAAAGGGACTCCTCAAAAGCACATTGATAAAGCGATGGAGTCCCGAACACGCAGCCAACAACCCTCAAAGATGCGAACCTGACTGATCACCGCAAACCCGTGTGGTTATTCGATCCCACACGCGCGCATTATGAGCGCGAGAGGGCAAAAGGCGTCAAGGTTTTGTTGGTCGCGCAGGCGCCCGTGGCGGGCAACAAAAAAGGGCCGCAAAGGGCCCTTTTGTTTCTGGCGGGACACGAATGCCCCTGCAGATGCTTAGTAGCTGCTGCGGCCACCGCCGTAGCCACCACCACCGCCGCTGCGGCCACCGCCACTACCACCGCCGCCGTAACCGCCGCCGCTGCCACCACCACCGTAGCCGCCGCCGCTGCCACCACCACCGTAGCCGCCGCCACCGCTACGCGGGGGACGGGGTTCCATAGGGCGGGCTTCGTTGACGACGAGGTCACGGCCGCCGAAGGACTGACCATTCATACCCTTGATGGCAGCTTGGGCTTCCGCATCACTGCCCATTTCGACAAAGCCGAAACCTTTGGAGCGACCGGTGTCGCGCTCCATCATGACTTTGGCGCTGGAAACGGAACCGAACTGGCTGAACGCCTGTTGCATGTCTTCGTCGCGGAAGGTATAGGGCAGGTTGCCCACGTAAAGTTTGTTGCCCATAAAAGGACTCCTGAAAAAAACTAAAAAGCGATGGAGTCCGATAAACGCAATCAACAAACCAATAACGACTTCAAAGACGCGAAACTGACCAATCACCGCAAACCTGTGTTCCCGATGAACAGAAACACCCAAGCATTATGCGGTATTTCACGCGCGCGCACAAAACTTTTTGTCGCGTAGTAGAGAACCTGGATGGCCGAATCGTGTCCAGCCGCTCAGTTCCCTGAATAATTACGCCATTGGCGTAGCGCGTTGCGAAGGGTAAGCACCTGTCGCTCGAAGATCGGGCAAGCCTGGCACGCCGCCAGATGCAGTCGCAACGCAATGCGATCTGAAATCGGCAGGAGGCGGTCTTCTCTAGCTATTAAAAGTGCAGCAACTTGCTTGCAGGTGCGTCGCAGAATCATGATGAAAGTGAGGTCGGAGGGTTGCCAAACCAGTTCAACTCGAGGCATTCGCGCAGCCTCAAGCGCGCACGGTGCAGCAGCACATAGAGGTTGGTCGAGGTCAGCTTCAATTCCTTACAAATCTCTTCACAAGGCAATTCCAGCCATTCGCGCATCAGGAATACCCGCCCCATGGCGACGGGCAACTTCTCGGTACACGCCTCCAGCACCTGGAAGAACTGGCGCGAACTCAGGTCCTGCTCGGGGTCGCCCCAGTCGGCTGGCAGTGCCGCAAAGTGGTCGCCATTACTGAACACCAGCGCGTCAAGCTCGTCACTGCCATCAGTGCCCCCGCTGTCACGATAGCTGACCTCGCGCGCGCGCTGGCGCAATGTGTCTACCACCTTGTGCTTGAGGATGCCTACGAGCCAGGTCTTGAGCTGCGAGTTGTTTGCAAACGACTGCGGCCGCGATAGCGCCGCCAACAAGGTCTCGGAGACCGCGTCTTCAGCCCAGGCATCGTTGCGCAGTTGCAGACGTGCAAACCTCAGCAGGTAGCTGCGGTGTTCGGCGAGCTCGTTTTCAATGGACATGGGCGGCAAGCGGGCAGAAAACATCATCGCACAGGCGGCACCCGGCGCGTGGGTCAGGTCTCGATGGCGCGAGCTCGAGGTACGCGGAGTGCGGGAACAAATAGTATTCGTGTTACATCTACTGATGAGGCCCAGCACCATGACGATCCCCATGCAATCCTTCTTCCGGCGCGGGAGCGGGTGTTGAACACCGTGGCACGCTGGATCGGCACGCGGCTTGGCCGCTACCTGACGCGCCAGAGCCCGCGTAGCTGCGTCTACTGTGCGTGGCCGATGGATCCCGACAAGATGGCGGCTTGCCTGCGTCCCGGCGACGTGCTGCTTGTGGAGGGCAACACGCGAATCAGTTCGGCCATCAAGTACCTGACGCAATCGACCTGGTCGCACGCGGCGCTCTATGTGGGCGCGCAGGCGGGGCCGCATGGGGCCGACGGCCGGCCGCTGTGTCTGGTCGAGGCCGACATGGAACTTGGCGTGCACGCCGTCGGTCTGGCGCATTTTCGGGGCCTGCATTGTCGGATCTGCCGCCCCGTGGGCATGACGCCTGAAGAGGTGCGGCGTGTGTGCGACTTCGCGCTGCAGCGACTAGGCCAGAAATACGACCTGAAGAATATTGTGGATCTGGCGCGCTACCTGTTTCCGACGCCGCCGGTCCCGACGCGCTGGCGTCGTCGCATGCTGGCATTGGGCAGTGGGGATCCCACGCGTGCCATTTGCTCCACCCTGATCGCTCAGTGCTTCGGATCGGTGCGCTACCCGATCCTGCCGCTGATCAAGACCGTGCACTTGCAGGATCCCGATCACGTCGATCATGTGCGCGAAATCCTGCATGTGCGGCACTACAGCCTGTACGTGCCGCGCGACTTCGACGTGTCGCCCTATTTCCAGGTCATCAAGCCGACGTTGGTCAGCGGGTTCGACTACCACGCCTTGTCGTGGGATGAGCCCGCGACGGTACCGGCCAAGCCTTGAGGCACCAGGCTACCAGGTCACCTCGCGGTCGGAGGTTGCGCTGATACGATGAATCGACAGGTCGGCCCCATCGAATTCCTCTTCCTGGCTCAGGCGAAGTCCCATGGTGGCCTTGATCACGCCATACACCACCAGACTGCCCAATACAGCCCAGCAGATACCCATGGCGGTGCCGACCAGTTGTGCGACGAAACTCACACCGCCCCGTCCGCCGAGCGCCCTGCTGCCAAAAATGCCTGCGGCCAGTCCGCCCCAGGTGCCGCACAACCCATGCAGCGGCCAGACGCCCAGCACATCATCGATCTTCCATTTGTTTTGCGTCCACGTGAACAAGGTCACGAAGATGGTCCCGGCAATGGCGCCGACCACCAGCGCACCGAGCGGGTGCATGAGGTCCGAGCCGGCGCAGACCGCCACCAGCCCGGCCAGTGGCCCATTGTGGACAAAGCCCGGGTCGTTCCGGCCTGCAACTAGCGCCGCCAGCGTGCCCCCGGCCATCGCCATCAGCGAGTTGACCGCAACCAAGCCCGAAATCTTGTCAATCGTCTGCGCGCTCATGACGTTGAATCCAAACCAGCCCACCGTCAAAATCCACGCGCCAAGTGCCAGAAATGGAATATTTGACGGTGGATGAGCACTGATAGCGCCATCTTTGCGATATCGGTTGCTGCGAGCACCGAGCAGGATCACTGCCGGCAACGCAACCCAGCCACCTACGGCATGGACCACCACAGAGCCGGCGAAGTCATGAAAGGGCGCACCCGTTGCAGACTGAATCCATGCCTGTACGCCAAGGTTCCCATTCCACACTATGCCTTCAAAGAATGGATAAATCAGGCCAACAATGACGGCAGTTGCAAGCAGTTGGGGATAAAAGCGCGCACGTTCGGCAATGCCACCAGAGATGATGGCCGGGATGGCCGCCGCAAAAGTCAGCAGGAAGAAGAACCGCACCAGCTCGTAACCGTTTTTTGCCGCCAGCTGCTCCGCGCCGACAAAAAAATGAGTGCCATAGGCCACGCCGTAACCTACCAGGAAATAGGCCACGGTCGATACTGAGAAATCCACCAGAATCTTGACTAGTGCATTGACCTGGTTCTTCTTGCGAACGGTCCCCAGCTCCAGAAAGGCAAAGCCGGCATGCATGGCCAGCACCATGATGCCGCCCAGCAGGATGAACAAGGTGTCGGAGCCCTGTTTTAGTGCTTCCATAAATCCTCTTGTTGGATGAAATGCGATAAATTGGTGCGTATTTGATGGTTCTTCACCAAGCGCACCAAAATAAAGCAAAAAACAGGCCAATTTGCGCCATAAGCGTGCAGTCGGATTTGGCGATTAGAATCAACCCGTCATTGGGGAGTAGCCGCCCTTCGATTTCGAGAGGGGTTTGCGTCAACAGACTTGGGCCTTTGGCCCATGGCGCAAACGGTTTTCGGGACCTGGCGAGACCTTTGACTGCGCAGCCTCCGTTTTGGCCGGGGACGCCGTGCAGTCAATGGTTATTTGTTCTGGCCGGAGTATCTTCATGGAAGCCTTTTTCGTCTCGGCCGGGATCGTCGCGCTCGCCGAAATAGGCGACAAGACGCAGTTACTGGCGCTACTGCTGGCAGTGCGCTTTCGTAGACCCTGGCCCATCGTGCTGGGCATTTTTGTGGCCACCATCATCAACCATGCACTGGCAGGTGCCGTGGGGGCATGGGTGACCACGCAGCTGGGTCCGCAGGCGTTGCACTTGGTATTGGGTGTGTCCTTCCTCGCGATGGCGGTCTGGATCCTGATTCCCGATACGGTGGACGGTGACGCCGCTGCCAAAACCCCGCGCTTTGGCGTGTTTGGCACGACCGTCGTGGCGTTCTTCCTCGCCGAGATGGGCGACAAGACCCAGATTGCGACGGTGATGCTGGCGGCCCGGTACAACCCGTATGAAGTGGTGGCGGGAACCACGCTGGGCATGATGCTGGCCGATGCGCCAGTGGTCTGGCTTGGCGAGCGCGTGACGCGCCTGGTACCGATCCGCGTCGTGCACGGAGTATCGGCGCTGCTCTTTGCAGCACTTGGAGTTTTTGCCCTGCTTGGCTGAGGTGGCGGGCGAGGTTGATATACTTTGAAACAGTATTCACCAACGCGCCGATTTGTTCCAGATTGCGGGCGCCGGAATCAGCGAGTTCCGAAGTTCTGCTAAAGACGGCAACCGCCACCTGACCAGATCACCCGGCCCGCTATTCAGCTGCGCCGGGTTTTTTATGTTGATTGCCACCCCCCTGACCATGCATTTTGATGACGTGCTGCCCCTGCAAAGCGGCGCGTCAATCCGCGACTACGACCTTAGCTACGAGACCTACGGCACGCTCAACGCCGACAAGTCCAACGCGGTATTGATCTGTCATGCACTGAATGCCTCGCACCATGTGGCCGGCAGCTACGCCGGACAGGCCAGGAGCGAGGGCTGGTGGGACAACATGATCGGGTCGGGTAAACCGGTGAACACGGAGAAGTTCTTTGTCATCGGTATCAATAACCTTGGTTCGTGCTTTGGCTCGACTGGACCGATGCAACCCAACCCCGATGCGCCGGCGGGGTCCGGCAAGGTCTATGGCGCCGATTTTCCGGTGGTCACGGTCGAAGACTGGGTGGACGCCCAGGCCCGGTTGCTCGATCGGCTGGGCATCGAGGTGCTGGCCGCCGTCATGGGGGGCAGCCTGGGCGGCATGCAGGCACTCTCGTGGACGCTGCAGTATCCGCAGCGGGTGCGGCACGCGATCGTGGTGGCCAGTGCGCCGAACCTCACGGCCGAGAACATCGCATTCAATGAGGTCGCGCGCCGCGCCATCGTGACGGATCCGGACTTTCATGACGGCAATTTCTACGAGCACGGTGTGATTCCCAAGCGCGGGCTGCGCATTGCCCGCATGATCGGCCACATCACGTACCTGAGCGATGACGTGATGAACGAGAAATTCGGGCGCGAACTGCGTCGGGCGGTGAGGCTCGAGCTGGACGCTGGCGAACGTAGCGCCGAGACACCCCAAGTGAGTTCAACCCCCTCGGGAGACAGCGAGAACAAGCGTCTTGAGCTCCCGCCCGATCCTGAGCCAGTGCCGAGCGAGGCGGCTTACAAATACACCACGCAGGATGTCGAATTCCAGATTGAGAGCTACCTGCGCTATCAGGGCGACAAGTTCGCTGAGTACTTTGACGCCAACACCTATTTGCTGATCACCCGCGCACTTGATTACTTCGACCCCGCGCGCCGCTATGGTGGCAACTTGAGCCTCGCGCTGGCCCGCGCCACTGCCGGTTTTTTGCTGATCAGCTTTACGACCGACTGGCGCTTCTCGCCAAAGCGCAGCCGCGAGAGCGTCAAGGCGCTGCTCGACAACAACCGGGACGTGAGCTATGCCGAGATCGATGCACCCCATGGTCATGATGCATTTTTGCTAGATGACCCACGATACATAGGCGTTGTTCGCTCTTATTTCGATAGTAAAGTCGCAAACCCGCTGCCTGCCGCGAAGGTCGTTCGATGAGCGATGCGGCCACCATGGCATCAATCGCCCGCCTCGTACCCGGCAAGGCGCGCGTGCTGGATCTGGGCTGCGGCGACGGCGCGCTGCTGGCGCACCTGCAGGCTGCGCGCGGGTGCAGCGGCTACGGTATCGAGATCGACGATGCCAACGTGCAAGCCTGTGTCAAGCGCGGCGTCAACGTGATCCAGCTCAATCTGGACGAGGGGCTGGCCATGTTCGACGACGCCTCGTTCGACGTGGTGCTGCAGATCGACACGCTGCAGCATCTGCGCAATGCGGAAGTCATGTTGCGTGAAACTGCACGGGTCGGGCGCATCGGCATCGTCGCCTTCCCCAACTTCGCGCACTGGCCGAACCGGTTGCGTGTTCTGCAGGGCCGCATGCCCGTCACGCGGCGCCTGCCCTACCAGTGGTACGACACGCCCAACATCCGTGTGGGCACCTACCGGGATTTCGAGGTGTTGGCCGGGAAAAACGGCCTCAAGATTCTCGACGCGTTCGGCCTGCAGGAAGGGCGCGAGGTGCGTTTCATGCCGAACGCGCGCGCGGGCACGGCCGTGTTCAAGTTCCAGCGCAACTGAGCCAGCCGGTCGCGCCGACTCACTGGAAGTGGTAGCGCAAGCCCAGGCTGAACTGGTTCAACCCGGTGCGCCCGGTACTACTGGCGTCGCCCAGACGGGTGTAGTGGATCAGCTCCGCCGTGGCGTCGACGTTGCGCGTCAGCGCATAGCTGACGCCGGCCCCCATTGCCAGCGATGTACTGTTGTCGCTGCTGGACAGACCGGTCGGACCGCCGACGTTGGATGTCAGGTTCAGGCTGGTATGCCACTGCTCAACGCCCAGGCGGCCATAAACAGACCACTGTGAGTCGATCGGCACGATGCCCAATGCGTGCAGGCCAAGTCCCCAGGACTTCCGGTTGCCCGATGCCGTGTCGGCCGTCGGCGCCGACAGGGCCGACTGTACATCCATGTTGCCCACGCGATCGTAGGTGCCTTCCAGCGCGAAATTCGGCGTGAACTGGTAGCCCAGGCGCAGGTCGCCGTTGGTGTTCCAGGAATCCGCAGTACTGCTGCTGCTGTAGCCCTGGCTGGCCAGCGAAGAATCAATTTTCGCGCCAAGGTCGCTGGCATGATTGAAGGAAATCGCCCCGCCCAGATACAGACCGGTGCCGGCGTTGCCGTCGGCTGCCTGCGCAGCCGGCGCGACCAGCCCAAGCCCTAGCCCGAGCAGCAACAGCCCGATGGACAGTCCTGAAGGATTCGGTTTCATACACACTCCCATCTCGATGACCCACTCTCACCGGCCTTCGCGGTGCCGGAAATGCCAGCCGGCGAATACCCGGCCGCATCAGGGTAATTGTGCACCCGCAAGCGCCGCAATGCACCCTGCAACGGCAGTATGGAACCGCATTCATTGGTTGAACGTATTACTCCGCGTAAAGGAAAGGTAAAGAGCTTCGAGGTCGTGGCATTCGCGCGACGCGAGAGCTGGCTCAAGGCGTGCTTGACCCTGCGCAGCGCTGGCCTGCGAGGTGCATGCTCCGGTCCAGGCTGGTTGCCGCCGTCCTGGCCGACGGTCGGGGCGCGAGTGGAGGCACAATGCAGATTCTTCGTTGACGAGTGTCCCATGAAGTGTCTTCTGCGCTGGCTTGCCGTTGTCGTGTTCAGCACCTCTGTGGCGGCCTGCGCAAAGCCGTTGCTCAACCTGGGCCCGTTCAGCTACGTCATCCCTCAGGCCCAGCTGCAGCAGGCCATTGCCAAGCGCTTTCCGTACCGACAAGGCCTGGGCGATCTGCTCGAGGTGCAGCTGCAGGCACCGCGCCTGTCGCTGTTCCCCGAGCGCAATCGCATCGGCACGGTGCTGGACCTGACTTTGTCCGGGCGGCTCATGAGCGACGTCTACTCGGGCACCATCGGGGTGGACTACGATCTGCGTTTCGAGCCGCGTGACAGCACCATCCGCATGACCCATGTGCAGGTCACCAGCCTGAACCTGGACGGCGTGCCGCTGGCCTATCAGGACATAGTCCAGCGCTACGTGCCGCGCCTGGCCGAGCAACTTCTCGACGATTTCCCGCTGCATCGGATCAGTGCCAGCGACATGGCCCAGGCCAATGGGTTGGGCTATGAGCTCGGCGGTTTCAAAGTCATACCCGAGGGCTTGCGGGTGACACTGAATCCCAAGTCGGCGCCTGCCAATTCCGTCCAATAATCCACATATAGCAACCCAGGAGCCCCGCCATGAATGCCCGAATTCCAACATCCGCCCTGAACCCGGTCGACGCCCTGGCGCAAGTCGGCGCCCAATGGGACAACGACCTCGCGCGACAGCTCACCGACTACATTCAGGTCCCCGCCAAATCGCCCGCGTTCGACCCGGACTGGAAACAGCACGGCTACATTGAGACGGTGATGCGCAACGCCGCCGCCTGGGTGCAGGCGCAAAAGGTGGCGGGCCTGACGCTGGAGGTCGTGCGGCTGGAGGGCCGCACGCCGGTGCTCTTCTTTGAAATTGCCGCGACCAAACCCGAATCAACGCAGACGGTGCTGATGTACGGTCACCTCGACAAGCAGCCCGAATTTACCGGCTGGCGCAAGGATCTCGGGCCCTGGACGCCCAAGTACGAGGACGGCAAGCTGTTCGGACGCGGTGGCGCCGACGACGGCTACGCGGTGTATGCCAGCATCGCCGCGGTGCAGGCTTTGAAACGTCAGAGCGTGCCGCACCCGCGCATCGTCGGGTTGATCGAGACCTGCGAGGAGTCGGGCTCGTACGACCTGCTGCCCTATGTGGATGCGCTGCGCCCGCGCCTGGGTGAGGTCGACCTGGTCATCTGCCTCGATTCCGGCGCCGGCAATTACGACCAGCTCTGGCTCACGAGCAGCCTGCGCGGCCTGGCGAGCGGCACTTTGAGGGTGGAAATCCTCACCGAAGGCGTGCACTCGGGCGACGCCTCGGGGCTGGTGCCTTCGAGCTTTCGCATCATGCGTCAGGTGCTGGACCGGCTGGAAGACAGCGCCAGCGGCCGCCTGTTACCCGAAAGCTTTCATTGCGCGGTTCCCGCAGATCGGCAGGCGCAGGCGCGTGCCACGGCGGCGATTCTGGGCGACGAGGTTTACAAGCGCTTTCCCTGGGCACATTACGACTGCGCTGGCGCCACCGCATTCGCCCTGCCCACTACCACCGACCCCGTGCAGGCGCTGCTGACCCGGACCTGGTCGCCCACGCTCAGCGTGACGGGTGCCGAGGGCTTTCCGGCGCTCCAGGACGCCGGCAACGTGCTGCGGCCCTACACCGCGTTCAAACTATCGCTGCGCCTGCCGCCCTTGGTGGACGCCGCGCGGGCGGTGCAGGAACTCAAGTCCCTGCTGGAAGACAACGCGCCGTACCAGGCCAGGGTGACATTCGAGCCCGGCGGTGGCGCCACCGGCTGGAACGCGCCGACCACGGCGCCGTGGTTTGAGCGCGCACTGAACGAGGCCTCCCAAGCTCACTTCGGCGCGCCTTGCGGCTACATTGGTCAGGGCGGCACCATTCCTTTGATGAGCATGCTGTCCAAAGGCTTCCCGAAGGCGCAGATGATGGTCTGCGGTGTGCTCGGTCCGAAAAGCAACGCGCACGGCCCGAATGAATTCCTGCACGTGCCCTATGCCAAAAAGCTGACGGCGGCGGTGGCCCAAGTCATGGCGAGCCTGCCCTGAGTGCGCCGGCCATGGCAGCCGCGCACGGCGCGACCAGCGCCATCCTCTCGACCTTCACCGCGGGCGACGGCGAAAACCTGGCTCTGTATGACTGGCCGGCGCATACCGGCTTCCGCCCGCGCGGCATGGTGCTGTTGGTGCACGGGTTGGGTGAGCACATGGGCCGCTACGAGAAACTGGCACGGCGCCTTGGCAGCTGGGGTTTCGAGGTGCGCGGCTATGACCAGTACGGCCACGGTGAATCGGGCGGCCCGCGCGGTGGCCTTACCTGTGGTACCCGCCTGCTGGACGACCTGGGCGATATCGTGGACGACACCCGGGCCGGTTTGAACCGGCGCAAGATGGCGGGGACGCGGCTGATTTTGCTGGGACACAGTCTGGGCGGACTGGTGGCGGCCCGGTTTGTCTCGCTCAAACTGCGGCCAGTGGATGCGCTGGTGTTGTCCTCGCCCGCGCTCGATGCGGGGCTCAGCGGCGTGCAGAAGTTTCTGGTCGCCACGCTGCCAAAGATTGCGCCGAACCTGCGCGTCGGCAACGGGCTGGACGCACGGTACCTGTCGCACGACCCCGCCGTGATGGCGGCGTACCGGGCCGATCCGCGCGTGCATGACCGGATTGCGGCCCGGCTGGCGCTGTTTATTGCAGACGCGGGGCGTGCCACGCTGATGGAAGCCCCCCGCTGGAATGTACCGACCCTGGTGATGTGGGCCGGCCAGGACAAGCTGGTGAATCCCGCAGGTAGCCGCGCCTTTGCTGATGCTGCGCCGAAGCAAGCGCTGACATCAAAGTGTTTTGATGGTCTCTACCACGAAATTTTCAACGAGCAGGAGCCTGAGCCGGTGTTTGCCGTACTCAAGGCCTGGCTGGACCAGCGCTTTATCCCCTGACGCCTCGTCAGGGTTTTTGATGAAATGGGCGGTTGGCCCTTACTGGGCTTGGGCAGTTGACTACGATTTATGTAGTAATCCACCCAGCATGCCCATCAGGTCGCCGGCATTGCCGAGGCCGCCGCCCGGCGCCTCGCCACTGGGCGTGAGATGGTTGATCAATCCCGGCAGTACCTGGGCCAGCTGGCCTGCTGCCTCGCCCGGGGCTACCCCCAGTTTGCTGGCCAGATCGGCCATGGTGCCCGAGCCCAGCGCGTTGGTGAGCTGGTCTCCTGACACGGGCTGGTTTTGCCCGGTGCCAATCCACGAGCCGACCGCGTCACCCAGGCCGGCCTGCTGGAACTTCCCCACCAGTCCGCCCAAGCCGCCGTGACCACCCTCATTGCTGAGCATGCTGGCAGCCACCTGCAACAGCTGCGGATTTCTGGTCAACATGCCCAAAAGGCCGCCCAGGCCGCCTGCAGCCGCGCCACCTTGTGGCTGCTGTTGCCCACCACCCGTCACTGCGCCAATTACCGAATCGAGCAAGCCCATGATGTTTCCTTGAAATGTGGATTGAATGACCCGCGGCACATTCCGGAGGCTGCGTCGCGGGGCCGCGAGCCATGCTGGCCCCAGTCCGGTCAGCGGTATCACAGTGCAGTGTAGCGATGCGCTTGGTGTCTGTATACGGGATTTGCAGGCACCAGCTTCGCCGCATGGGGGAGTGCGGAGATTCCGCGCAAGACGCTATCGAAAAATGAGTGATCCTAGAGCGTGAGGACGGCCAGCACCGCCAGTGGCGCAGTCTCGGCACGCAGCACGCGCGGGCCCAGCGTCACGGGCAGGAAGCCGGCTGCCAGCGCGGTGGCCTGTTCGGTTGGCGTCAGTCCCCCCTCAGGGCCGGACAGCAGCGTCACAGGGCCTGCGCCGGGCTGGACTTCGCGCAGTGCGCGCGCGTCGCTGTGCAGCGAGAGCAGCAGGCGGGTGTCGCGTGCCTGTGCATCGGGCGGCGCGCTGGCCCCGCCGTTGCGCTCCAGCCAGTTGGCCAGGGTTTGCGCATCGTGGATCGGCGGCACGCGGTTGCGCCCGCATTGCTCGCAGGCGGCGCTCGCCACGGCGCGCCAGCGCGCCAGTTTTTTGTCGGCGCGCTCGCCCTTGAGTTTGAGCATGCTGCGCTCGGCCAGCAGTGGTGTGATGCTGGCGGCGCCGAGCTCAGTGGCCTTTTCCACCAGCCAGTCCATGCGCTCGTTGGCGCTGATCGCGGCGAGCAGGTGCACGCTGCGTGCCGCTTCACGTTCCACCGGGTCATGTGCGCCAACCGCCACCTGCACGGCGCTACGGCCCATGCGGGTCACGCTGGCCTCCCATTCGCCGCCCGTGCCATTGAACAGGGTGATGGCGTGGCCCGGCTGCAGGCGCAGCACCTGCACGTGGCGTGCGACGTCTGCGGGCAGCTCCAGTGCGGCGCCGGTGGCGAGCGGCACGCGGCAGAAAAAGCGCGGCATCAAGTAGTCAACACTATGGAAACAATAGCGAACAGTGAATATCCAGTATCGGCCTCAGGCGGTTTTTCTTCAAACCCTGCCATACGCATAGCCCGTCGCAGCCCCGGTGCCCTCGACCCGGTCGATCAGCCGCAGCAACGGCGTGAGCTCCCGGTAACGGCTCGCCGTGGCGCGAATGTAGCCGATGAAGCGCGGTGTATCGGCGAGGTATTTGGGCTTGCCGTCGCGCAGCGTCAGGCGCGCAAAAATACCCGCGACCTTCAGATGGCGCTGCAGGCCCATCCACTCCACACTGCGATAGAAGGCACCGAAGTCGCGATGCCAGTCCTCGAAGTCAAGCAGCCCGATGCGGCGCGCCTTGTCCCAGTAGCGGACCGTGATGTCGAGCACGAAGTCTTCCTCCCAGCTCAGGAACGCGTCGCGCATCAGGCTTGCAATGTCGTAGGTGACCGGGCCGTAGACTGCGTCCTGGAAGTCCAGCACGCCGAGCTGGGGCGTGGCGGGCGGACGTTTCGCCGCCGGGCCGCCCCCAGGCGAAACAGCATCCTCGGGGGGCAGCGCAGCAGACGAAGTCGCAAGCCCCGGAGCGCGCGGCAGCGCGGAACGCATGGGGGCCATGAGATTTCGAGGCATGAAGTCCCGATGCACGTAAACGCTGGGCGCCGCCAGGTTGCGTGCCACGATGGTTGCAAACGTTTTGTCCAGCGTCTCGCGCAGCGCACCTTCGACTGCCACGCCCCGGTGCCGCGCCAGGTACCAGTCGGGGAACAGCGCCAACTCGCGCCGCAGCAGCGCCGCGTCATACGGGGGCAGCACGCCAGGGCGCGACGCGCGCTGCCACATGAGCAGCGCATCGACCGCCTGCAGGTACAGGCCCTGATTAGCCTGCGGCCGTTCCCGATCGATCACGTCCATCAGGGTCTGCGCACCCAGATCGCTGAGCAGCATGAAGCCGCGGGCCTCGTCCCAATCCAGGATGCGGGGTACGTTCAGTCCTGCCTCCAGCATCAGAGCCGCGATCCTGACAAAGGGCTCACTGTTTTCCTGCCCGGGCGGTGCATCCATGATGATAAAGCTCCCCCCGCTGGCAGAGTCGATGCGCAGGTAACGGCGAAAACTCGCGTCTGCTGAGGCTACGCGCAGGCTCCCACTCAGCAATTGATACGCCGTGGTCACGCCGGCCAGCCACGCATCAAAAGCGATTTTGCGTTGCGGATCGGCCCACCCCACGGCGCTCGCCCCAAGTGCAACAAAGGGTGAAGGGGCGGGTGGAGGTTTAAGCGGGCTCATGGATAATCCATTCTACAAACCCGGCCTGTTCCGGGCTGACCGGTTTGCCGGTTTTGTTTCACGCCTGCTGACCCGACCGACTCGCCCGATGGACCCCTTGATTTGATGGACGACCCCCAACGCCAGGCGCTGCGCTGCCGTTTCGTCCTTACGCCGGTTGCCTGGGTGGTGTGCGCGCTGCTGCACGGCACGCCTGCGCTGGCTCAGGCCGCTGACGATGCGCCACTGGTGCTCAAGCCGAGTTTGCTGCTGCAGGAAAAGATCCCGGCGACGGCGCGCCACGAGCTGCCGACGTTTGTCTCGGGCGAGCATCTGTCGGGCGAGACCGATCTGGACACCCAGGTCGAGGGCGATGCCGAACTGCGCCAGGGCGATACGGTGATCCGGGCGGACCGGCTCGACTACAACCAGCCCGAAGATCTGGCGCGCGCGCACGGCCAAGTTCATGTGAACCGGGCTGGCAATGTCTATGAAGGCCCGGTACTGGAGCTCAAGCTCGACGCGTTTGAAGGCTTCTTTACTTCACCCGACTACCGCTTTCTGAACAACGCCTACGGCCATGCGGACCGGATCGACTTCATCGACGACAAACACTCGGTCGCCCACAATGCGACCTACACCACCTGTCAGCGCCGCCCGGGCCCGAGCTGGATGCCCGACTGGATTTTCAAGGCCACCACGCTGCAGTTCGACACGGATGAAGAGGTGGGCCGGGCCGAAGGTGCCCAGCTGCGCTTCAAGAATGTGCCGATCCTGCCGTTCCCGGACATGAGCTTTCCATTGAGCGACAAGCGCAAGTCGGGCCTGTTGCCACCGACGGTCGGCGTGAACAGCGTGAACGGCGTGGAGCTCGTGCAGCCGTACTACTGGGACATTGCACCGAACCGCGATGCGACGCTGTACCCGGACCTGATGAGCCGGCGTGGCCTGAATCTTGGTGGTGAATTTCGTTACCTCGAGGTGCCTTACAAGGGACAGGTGACGGCGAACTACATGCCCACCGACGCGTTGCGGGACAGGGACCGCTGGTCTTTTTCGAGCACCGATTCGGGCACTATCAACACCGGCATCACCGGCATCGGCAACCTGGGGTTTAACGTCAACCTGAACCGGGTCAGCGACGACAACTATGCGATCGACTTCCCCCATGCGCTTCCCTCGCTGATTCAGCAGGTGCTGCCGAATGATGCGTCGCTGTCCTGGGCGCAGGGTCACTTTTCCGCCAGCGCGCGCACGCTTAAATGGCAGACGCTGCAGGAACCGGGCTCTCCCATTACGCCGCCGTATGACCGGCTGCCGCAGCTGACGGGCGCCTACTCGCGGCTGGATGTTGGCGGCTTCGACTTCTCGCTGACGGGCGACTTTACGAAATTCAGTGCCGACCCCACGCTGACGCTGCAGCCCAATGCCACGCGCGCCTATGCGCTGGCACAGATCAGCCACCCGTGGCAGGCGCCAGGCTGGTTCGTGACGCCCAAGTTGCAGCTCAACGCCACCAGCTACGAGTTCGATACGCCGCTGAGCAACGGCGCCAGCAGCGCCACGCGCGTGCTGCCCACCTTCAGCCTGGACAACGGCCTGGTATTCGAGCGCGACGCCAGCTACTTTGGCCGCAATTTCCGCCAGACGCTGGAGCCGCGCGCGTTCTATGTGTACACGCCCTACCGTAACCAGGGCCTGCTACCCAATTACGACTCGGCATTGAATGACTTCAACTTCGCCACCGTTTACACCGAAAATGCGTTCAGCGGCAACGACCGGATTTCCGACAGCAATCTGCTGACGCTGGGCGTCACCACCCGGCTGCTGGACCCCGATACCGGCGCCGAGGCCGCCAAGTTCGGCGTGGCGCAGCGCCTGCGTTTCAAGCAGCAGCAGGTCACCCTGCCGGGTGGCACGCCCGACCCGGCCGGTGTCAGTGACCTGTTGCTCGGGACCACGATCAACTGGACACCGCAGTGGTCCCTCGATGCCTCGGGGCAGATCAACCTGAAAACCCACGAGTCGCTCAGCTCCTCGATTGGCGGCCATTACAGCCCCGGCAGCTACCGGGTCGTCAACGCCTCGTACACGAAATACATCGACACCGTCACACCCACCAACTCCACCACGCAATGGGACCTCAGCTGGCAATGGCCGATCAACGACCTGTGGGGCGACAAGGGACAGAACCTGGGGCCGGGGCAGGGCCAGGGCGAAGGGCGCTGGTACAGCGTGGGCCGCCTGAACTACAGTATGCTGGACCACAAACTGGTGAACACCGTGGTGGGCTTTGAGTACGATGCGGGCTGCTGGATCGGGCGCATTCTGGTCGAGCAACTGGTCACCAGTACCCAGTCCACCAACAAGAGCATCCAGTTCCAGCTCGAGTTTGTGGGGTTTTCCCGCTTGGGCTCCAACCCGACGCAGACGCTGCGCGCGAACATCCCAGGCTATGACTACCTGCGCCAGCAGACCACGACGCCAAGCCGCTTCGGCAATTACAACTGATGCACGACCCCAACTACTTGAAAACCTCCACCATGATTCGACGCGCCTTCGCCCTCGCCCTGGTTGCCCTGATGACCTGGGTGGCTCAGCCTGCCCTGGCCCAGGGATTGCGGCCATCTTCCCAATTGGGCGTTGGGGGCGCAGTTCGCGGCGCGCCCGCTGCAGCGCCCGCGGCCAGTGCGTCGCGCCAGGCCGACTACATCGTGGCCGTGGTCAATTCCGAGCCCATCACGAACAATGAAGTGCAGCAGCGCCTGAAGCAGCTGGGGCCGCAGCTGGCCCGCCAGGGCGGCCCCGTGCCGCCGCATGACGTGCTGGCACGTCAGGTGCTGGAGCGACTGATCAGTGAAAAGGCGCAATTGCAGCAGGCGCGGGAGCTGGGCCTGAAGGTGGACCAGACCAGCATCGACCAGGCAGAACAGAATATGGCGCGGCAAAACCAGGTCGATGTGGCCACGCTACGCAGCAAGCTGGCGACCCAGGGCATCGATCTCAAGCAGTTGCATGACGAGCTGCGCAACCAGCTCCTGCTGTCCAAATTGCGCGAGCGTGAGGTCGACCCCGAGGTCAAGGTGAGTGACCTCGATGTCGATCAATTCCTTCACGAGCAGCAAGGCAGCACTGACGGGAGCGGCGTCGAGATCAACCTGGCGCAGGTGCTGGTGGTGGTGCCTGAGGGCGCCACCGACGCGCAGGTCAAGGTGCTGCAGGCGCGCGCCCAGCAGGTGGCCGATCGCGCGCGCGCGGGCGATGATTTTGCGGCGCTCGTCAACGAGTACTCGGGCGCCAGCCGCGGCAACGGTGGCCAGATGGGCTTGCGCGAGGCCGAGCACTACCCGACGCTGTTTGTCGATTCGACACGGGATGCGCCGATTGGCAGTATCGTCGGGCCGGTGCGTTCCGGCGCGGGGTTTCACATCCTCAAGGTCATCGATCGACAGCGCGCGGACATGCCGGCGAACATCACGCAAAGTCATGCGCGTCACATCCTGCTGCGCACCGGACCGCAAATGACTGAAGCTCAGGCGCGCGCGCGGCTGGCCGACTTCAGGAGTCGCATCCTGGCCAAGCAGGCCGATTTCGCTGCGCTCGCTCGCGAGTATTCGCAGGATGGCAGCGCGCGCGACGGCGGCGATCTGGGCTGGTCCAACCCGGGCCAGTACGTGCCGGAATTTGAAGCTGCCATGAACAGCCTGGCGCCCGGCGAGATCAGCGAGCCCGTGACCACGCGTTTTGGCGTGCACCTGATCCAGCTGATGGAGCGGCGCGACGTCAAGCTCACCGATGCGCAAAAGCGCGCCGTCGCACGCAACATCCTGCGCGAAAAAAAGCTCGCCGAGGCCTATGCAACCTGGGCGCAGGACGTGCGCGGGCGGGCCTATGTCGACTATCGCGATCCGCCGCAGTGAATGTGGCCCCCCCCGTGCGTCCCGCGCTGCCGCGCATTCCGGGGCTTGTCGCTTCGCGTACTGCGCTGCCCCCCGAGGGGTTTGGCGTTGCTTGGGGCGGCCCGGCGCGGCGGCCTGTAGCCCCACGCCAGGCAGATTGCGTACCGGGCTTCGGCGCTGCAGCGCTTCACGTGGGTGAATGCGCAGCGTGAAGCATATTGCGCGCAAGCGCTTCGGCCAGCATTTCCTTACTGACGCGGCAGTCATCGAGACCATCGTGCGCGAGATCGCGCCCCAACCGGGCCAGGCCATGGTGGAGATTGGCCCGGGTCTGGCGGCCTTGACGCAACCGCTGGTGGAACGGCTCGGCCAGCTCGCGGTGATCGAACTGGATCGCGACCTGGCGCAGCGTTTGCGGGCGCACACGCAACTGACAGTGATCGAAGCTGATGTGTTGAAAGTGGACTTTACCTTGATCGCGCAAGCGCATGCAGCTATCGGACCAATAGCAGATGGCAACCACCGGCTCCGTGTGGTCGGGAATCTGCCCTACAACATCTCGACCCCCATCCTGTTCCACCTGCTCGACTTTGTGGATGTGATCGAAGACCAGCACTTCATGCTGCAAAAGGAGGTTGTAGAGCGCATGGTGGCCCGGCCCGCGACCAGCGACTACGGTCGCTTGTCAGTCATGTTGCAATGGCGATACGCCATGGAAAACGTGCTGTCCGTGCCGCCGCAGGCGTTTGAGCCGCCGCCGCGCGTGCACAGCGCCGTGGTGCGGATGATGCCGCTGCAAAGCCCGACGCCGGTCGATGTGAAGCGCCTGAGTGAAATCGTGCGAGTGGCCTTCAGCCAGCGTCGCAAGCTGCTGCGCCATACGCTGGGCCGGTGGCTGGAAGAGCAGGCCTTTGCCGGCCAGTTCGACGTGCAACGTCGCGCAGAAGAGGTGCCCGTCGCCGAGTACGTGGCGTTGACCCAAGCCATTGCCTCATGAAAAAGCCCGTCTGCGACGGGCTTTTGTTCGGGACGCGCAAGCGATCCGGTTTTGCCGGTCGGTCGGCGCCGCCCCCGGCAAAAGGGGTAGTCGAAGCGCAAAGCGCGCAGCCTGGGAGCGGGCAACGGGCTATGCCGCGGCCAACCAGTAACCCGAATTGAACGGGCTGCTCATGCGCAGCGCCAGCGGAGAGATATCCACCAGCAGGTTGGTCGGCATTTTCTCGCCCGACTCGGTTGTCAAATCGATGCCGGCAGGCGCTTCGCCGCCTTTGCCATCGCTGTTTGCCTCTTTCGCCCGTTCTGCTTGGCTGGTGTGTGCAGAACGGGCTACAGAAAAGAATAGAAGCACCTGAAGGGTATTTTTCGATCCCCCCAATAGTCTGCGGCGTCGCGGAAGATGTCCAGCAATTGCTCGCGCGCCTCCTTGTCAAACTTGCCGTTGGCCGGAATCTGCTCAAGCACGATGACAAAACCAGGCTGCGGGCCCGACTTGTGCAGCGGGTCGGTCATGCAGTCATAAAGCGCATCGAAATTCTTGCCAAAGTGTGCCGGAAACGTGAATTGCTGGGCGATCAGGTCCAGCACATCCTGTTTGCTCAAGGCGTTGGCGAGGTTGGCGTACAAGAAATGCTGGCCCAGCTGTTGAGCAGCGTCCTGCAGTTCCTGCACCCGGAAGGCGCGGATGGACTGCACGATGTTGGTTCTTACGGTACGAAGTGGTGTATCCATCTCCGCTTCACTTTCTATAGTCATAAATCCAATCCGGCCTTGGGGGCCGGCACTCCAGTTTTTCAGGCTGGTTCTAAATGCCGGACCGTCATTCAACAATCCGGCGAAAACTGGCGTAATGGTCGTCCGTGTAGTAGCAGGCGTCTGGAACCTGCACCGCGCCACCACAAATAATGCGCCGGGCTCCCCGATCGCGCGAATAAGGCGTCTTCACCGTGTACTCGTGGTAGTAGCCTCGCCGCTGCAGCGGCAGTTGCCGCTCCCGATTACCAAATACCACACCGTCCTTGCCATAAGCAAACGGGCCACCCTCGCGAATCAGCTGGTAGGTCTCGCCTCCTTGGCGGGGCAACTCGGCGACCGAAACCGTCGGCAGGTTATCCGCTGACTGTGGCTGTCTGGCGTGCACCAATGTAGTGCCAAACAGCGCTGCTGCCAGAAAAATACACGCGAGTCCTGAATTATTTCTTCTGATCGTTGCGGCTCGCAACATGAGATTCGCCTTTCGGAAACTCCGGGTTAACCCGGAAATTTCAAGACGGTAGTGTGCCGCAAGTGTTCCGGAAATGCAAGCGGCTGCCCAAATTTTGGGCAGCCGCAATCACGGTTTCAGGCCTAAAAAGTTAGTGCTTGCTGTCTAAAAACAGTCTATCGAGTAGCATTTGCGTCGGCCACCGTCAATGCCGTCATGTTGACGATGCGCCGCACCGTGGTGCTGGCCGTGAGAATATGCACAGGCTTGGCGGCTCCCAGAAGGACGGGGCCAATGGCAATATTGCCGCCCGCCGCCGTTTTCAGCAGGTTGTAAGAAATATTGGCGGCATCGATGTTGGGCATCACCAGCAGGTTGGCGTTACCGGCCAGCGTGCTGCGCGGCATCTGGCTGTGGCGGGCCTTGCCGTCCAGCGCCACGTCACCGTGCATTTCGCCGTCCACTTCCAGCCAGGGCGCCTTGACGCGGAGCAACTCCAGCGTGTGGCGCATCTTCAGCGCGCTGGGCTGGTCGCTCGATCCATAGTTGGAGTGGCACAACAGGGCGGCCTTCGGATGAACGCCAAAACGCATCATTTCCTCGGCGGCCATCATGGTGATCTCCGCCAGTTGCTCGGCGGTGGGGTCGTAGTTGACATGGGTGTCCACCAGAAACACCAGCCGCTCCGGCAGTAGTAGCCCGTTCATGCAGGCGTAGGTGCACACCCCCGCACGCTTGCCGATCACCTGGTCGAGGTACACGAGGTGCATTGCCGTGGTGCCCCAGGTGCCGCAGATGACGCCGTCGACCTCCCCTTTTTCGAGCAACATGTAACTGATCAGCGACAGGCGCCGGCGCATTTCGATCTTGGCCATCTGCACCGTGACGCCCTTACGCTCGGTCAGGCGGTGATAGGTCTGCCAGAAGTCGCGGTAGCGATGATCCTGCTCGACGTTGACGACGTCGTAGTCCCGATCCTGCTTGAGGCGCAGACCGAACTTTTCGATGCGCAGTGCAATGATGGCCGGTCGTCCAATCAGCGTCGGGCGGGCCAGGCCTTCGTCCACCACGATTTGCGCGGCGCGCAGTACGCGCTCTTCCTCGCCTTCGGCGTAGGCGACGCGGTTTCTGGTGGCCGCCTTGGCGGCCGCGAAGATCGGCTTCATCGTCGTGCCCGATGCGTAAACGAAGCTTTGCAGCCGATCGCGGTACGCGGCCATATCCTGAATCGGGCGCAGCGCCACACCGCTGTCGGCCGCCGCCTGCGCCACGGCGGGTGCGATGGTGGTCATCAGGCGCGGGTCGAACGGCTTGGGAATCAGGTACTCCGGTCCGAAGGCGAGCTGCTCGTCCGCATAAGCGGCGGCCACGACTTCACTTTGCTCGGCCTGCGCCAGCTTTGCTATGGCGTGCACCGCGGCGATTTCCATCTCGACCGTGATGGTCGAAGCACCTGCGTCCAGCGCGCCCCGAAATATGTAGGGGAAGCAAAGCACGTTGTTGACCTGGTTCGGGTAGTCGCTGCGCCCCGTGGCCATGATGACGTCGTCGCGTACCGCCCGCGCATCTTCTGGCGTGATTTCCGGATTCGGATTCGCCAGCGCGAGGATCAGCGGGCGCGCCGCCATCTTCTTCACCATTTCGGGCTTGAGCACGCCGCCCGCCGACAGGCCCAGGAACACATCGGCGCCCTCGATGATCTCCCCCAAGGATCGCGCCGTCGTCTTCTGTGCATACTGGATCTTGTCCTCGTCCATCAGCTCGGTACGTCCCTCGTAGACCACGCCGGCCAGGTCGGTCACGTAAATGTTTTCGCGCGGAATGCCGAGCTTGAGCAGCAAGCCCAGACATGCCAGCGCGGCCGCGCCCGCGCCCGAAGTCACCAGTTTGACTTTTTTCGGGTCCTTGCCCGCCACCTTCAGTCCATTGAGGATCGCGGCGCCGACGCAGATGGCCGTGCCGTGCTGGTCGTCGTGGAACACCGGGATCTTCATGCGGGCGCGCAGCTTGCGCTCCACATAAAAGCAGTCTGGCGCCTTGATGTCTTCCAGGTTGATGCCGCCAAAGGTAGGCTCCAGCGCGGCAATGATATCGACCAGCTTGTCCAGATCGTGCTTTTCGCTGATCTCGATGTCGAACACATCGATGCCGGCGAACTTCTTGAATAGAACTGCCTTGCCTTCCATCACGGGCTTGGCCGCGAGCGGACCGATGTCGCCCAGGCCCAGCACTGCAGTGCCGTTTGTCACGACCGCGACCAGATTGCCGCGGCTGGTGTATTTGAAGGCCGTGTTCGGATCCCTGACGATTTCTTCGCACGGCGCAGCTACGCCGGGCGTGTAGGCCAGCCCCAAGTCACGCTGGTTCAGCAATTGCTTCGTGGCCGCCACGGTGATCTTGCCAGGAGTTGGAAACTCGTGGTATTCGAGCGCTGCGCTGCGCATCTCGGCGCGGTGTTCGTCGGTGTTAACCGGGGTGCTGGGCATTTGATGTCTCCTGCGTTAACGAGGCCAGCGCACCTGCACGAGCCCGTCGGCTTCTAGAGCCAAGTTTCATTGTAGACCGCGCCATGCATGGCCCGGGAATAGGAATCCGGCGCAAAGCGGGGCCTTGCTTTTGTGTTTTGCCACATATGAATGCAATCCGGGGCAGCGCCCTAACAGGCGCTACCATTGCAGGAACCTGCCTTGACTCAGTGAACTACACATTTCAATTCGGTGCCGTCTTCGCCGCCTGGCCGCTGCTGCTCCAGGGCACATGGATCACGATCCAGTTGTCCGTGCTGGCCATGCTGGGCGGGCTTACCGTGGCAATCTTCTGCGCCTGGGGCAAGACCGCCGGGCCGCGCGCGTTGCGCTGGGTCGTCAACACCTATATCGAAGTGATCCGCAACACGCCGTTTTTGGTGCAGTTATTCTTTTTCTTCTTTGCCTTGCCGGCCATCGGCCTGCGCTGGTCGGCGCACACGGCGGCGCTGACGGCGATGGTGGTCAACCTGGGCGCCTATGCTACCGAGATCATTCGCGCCGGCATCGAATCGATTCCGAAGGGCCAGGTCGAAGCAGCGCTGGCGCTCAACCTGAAGCGTCACGAGATCTTCCGGTTTGTCATTCTCAAGCCTGCGCTCAAGGCCGTCTTCCCGGCGTTGACCAGCCAGTTCATCCTGCTCATGCTGAGCTCCAGCGTGGTCTCGGTGATCTCCGCCGACGACCTGACGTCGGTGGCGGCTAATCTGCAGTCGCAGACCTTCCGCAGCTTCGAGATCTACATCGTCGTGACCGTCATCTATCTGCTGCTGGCGCTGTCCCTCTCCGCCCTCTTCAAGCTGGTTTACCAATGGGGCCTGAATTACCCCGATCGCCGGTAACCCTCGTACCATGCGCACCTTCGGTACCCCCGAATTCCTGTTCATTCTTGAAGCCGCCCGCTGGACGCTGGCGCTGTCGGCCATCGCGTTCATTGGCGGCGCCATCGGTGGCCTCACCATCGCGCTGAGCCGGACCTCCGACGTCGCGCTGCTGCGCACGGTGTCGGCCGGCTTCATCCAGCTGTTCCAGGGCACGCCCTTGCTATTGCAGCTGTTCCTGATCTTTTTCGGCGCACCGGTGCTGGGTTTCGATATCAATCCGTGGATTGCCGCGGGTACCGCACTGGTGCTCAACAGCAGTGCCTTTCTCGGCCAGATCTGGCGTGGTTGCATCGAAGCCGTCCCACGCGGCCAGTGGGAGGCCGCACAGGCGCTCAGCCTGTCCTACAGCGCGCGCATGCGCGACGTGGTTCTTCCGCAGGCACTGCGCATCGCGGTGGCACCCACTGTGGGGTACATGGTGCAGATCATCAAGGGCACGTCACTGGCGGCGATCATCGGGTTTACCGAGGTGACGCGCGCCGGCCAGATCATCAACAATGCCACTTTCCAGCCGCTCGTCGTTTTCAGTGTCGTGGCAGCGATTTATTTTGCGCTGTGCTGGCCGCTGTCGCTGCTGGCCGCACGAATGGAGCGCCGCCACAAGGCGGCGGTTGCACGCTGAGCGCCGAGCTTTTTGACGCCGCCCGATTCCCATCGCCTGACTTTAACCACGGAGACTTCACCATGATTCATGCTCAAAACCGCCGCCACTTCGCCGCCACTGCGGCCGCACTGGGCCTTGCCGCCACGCTGCCCGCCTGGACTTCCAGCGCCTGTGCGCAGACGGTGGAGGACATCAAGAAGAAGGGCGAACTCACGGTCGGGTTGCTGGTCGATTTTCCGCCCTACGGCACGCTCAACAGCAGCAACGAGCCCGATGGCTACGATGCCGACGTGGCGCGGTTGCTGGCCAAGGACATGGGCATCAAACTCAAGCTGGTGCCGGTCACCGGGCCGAACCGCATTCCGTTCCTGATCACCAACAAGGTCGATCTGCTGGTGGCTTCGCTCGCCGTCACGCCCGAGCGCGCCAAGCAGGTGCAGTTTTCCAAGCCGTATGCGGCCGCGACCATCGTGCTGTACGGCCTCAAGAAGCAAACGATCAAGAGCCCCGCCGACCTCAAGACAGTGCGCGTGGGTGTGGCGCGAGCCAGCACGCAGGACATCGCGCTTACCGCCGTTGCACCCGCCGGCACCGAGATCCGCCGCTTCGATGACGACGCGTCAGCCATGCAGGCGCTGATGTCGGGGCAGGTCGACGCCATCGGTTGCTCGACCACGGTCGCGGCGCAAATTGCCAAGCGTGCTCCCGCCAACACCTACGAAGAGAAGTTCGTGCTGCGCCAGCAGGAAATGGCGGTGGCCTTGCGTCCCGGGCAAACCGAACTGCTCAAGGCGGTGAACGACTTTATCGATCGCAACAAGGCCAATGGCGAGTTGAACAAGCTGTACCAGAAGTGGCTCGGTACCGACTTGCCGGTGATGAAGGGCGCTTGAGCCAGCGGGAGCTGTCATGACCGACACCACGCCCGCGGTGCACGCCAGCGCCGAGCCCATCATCCGCATCGAAGCGGTTGACAAGTGGTTCGGCCAGTTCCAGGTACTGACCGACATCAACCTGCAGGTGCGTGCGGGCGAGCGCATCGTCGTGTGCGGCCCGTCGGGTTCGGGCAAATCCACTCTGATCCGCTGCATCAACCGGCTCGAGACGGTGCAAAAGGGACGCATCGTGGTCGACGGCATGGACCTGACCGCGGGCGGGCGCAATGTCGATTCGGTGCGGCAGGAAGTAGGCATGGTGTTCCAGCAGTTCAACCTGTTTCCGCACCTGACTATCCTGCAGAACTGCATGCTGGCGCCGATCCGCTCGCGCCGCCTGAGCAAAGAGGACGCGCAAGCCATCGCGATGAAATACCTCACACGTGTGCGTATCCCCGAGCAGGCGCAAAAATACCCGAGCCAGCTCTCGGGCGGCCAGCAGCAGCGCGTGGCCATTGCACGCGCGCTGTGCATGACGCCCAAGATCATGCTGTTCGACGAACCCACCTCGGCTCTCGACCCCGAGATGGTCAAGGAAGTGCTGGACACCATGATCGGCCTGGCCGATGACGGCATGACCATGCTCTGCGTGACACACGAGATGGGCTTTGCGCGCAGTGTGGCGGATCGCGTGATCTTCATGGCCGATGGCCGGATCATCGAGCAGGCGCCGCCGCAGCAGTTCTTCAGCCAGCCGCAGCACGAGATCACGCGCAATTTTCTTGGCCAGATCCTGAGCTCGCAGCAGCATGCGCACTGAAGGTATGCAGCCGCCAGGCGCGCTCGACGTTGTCACCTTCGGCGAAGCCATGCTGCTGCTGGTGGCTGACACGCCCGGACCGCTGGAAGACACTGCGGGGTTTCACAAGCGCAGTGCCGGTGCCGAGACCAATGTCGCCATCGGCCTGGCGCGACTGGGGTTGCGCGTGGGCTGGGCGAGCCGGCTCGGCACCGACATGATGGGGCGCTACCTGATCAAGGCCATGACGCGTGAAGGCATTGATTGCTCCCGCGTGGTGTGCGATGCCGCGCAGCGCACGGGTTTTCAGCTCAAGGGGCGTGTGACGGACGGTAGCGACCCGCCCACCGAATACCATCGCCGCGGCTCGGCGGCGAGCCATATGGGCGTTAATGACATCGACGAGGCGTGGCTTTTGTCGGCGCGACATCTGCACGCAACGGGTGTGTTTGCGGCCGTCTCGACCACGACGCTGGCGCTCGTGCGCAGGAGCATGGATCTGATGCGTGGCGCCGGGCGCAGCGTGTCGTTCGATCCCAACCTGCGCCCTGCCCTGTGGGACACACCCGAGCACATGCGTGATGCCATCAATGACCTGGCCGCACGCGCAAACTGGGTACTGCCCGGACTGGAAGAAGGCCGCTTTCTGACCGGGGAAGAAACGCCCGAAGGCATCGCCCGCTTCTACCGTCGGCGCGGTGCCAGCCTGGTGGTCGTCAAGCTCGGCTGCGCAGGCGCCTACTTTGAAGGCGCTGCGGGATGCGGGCGCGTGCCGGCCGTTGCGGTGGCGCAAGTGGTGGACACCGTGGGCGCCGGCGATGGTTTTGCGGTTGGCGTCATCAGTGCGCTGCTCGAGCGTTTGAGTGTGCTCCAAGCCGTCCGGCGCGGCGCCTGGATCGGCGCGCGTGCCGTGCAGGTGCTGGGCGACAGCGAAGGCCTGCCGACTCGTGCCGAGCTCGACGCGGCCGCGTTGCCTCAGGCCTGAACCAATCGGCTCTGCTCCCCTCGCCGCGCAGTGTGTTTGCCTGTCAGCACAAACCCATGTTGCCGGTTCTCTGCGCTCGTGAATTGCCACAGGCCGGGCTCGCTGCTGGCCCACTGGCCTTCCAGGCCGGGTGCTGGGGCGGCGACCACAATTGGCAATGCAGGTGTCTTGATGGTCACCGGCATGAGCGGGAAAGCAAGTTCGGTGTGCTGCCCGGCCAGCGTGGCGGCCAGTGCGCGGGCCGCGCTCATGATCGGCATGACGAACGGCAGCGTTCTGCCGCCAGCCGACGCATACTGCGCGCCATCGCCCAGTGCATAGATGTGGGGGTTACTGGTTTGCAGGGCCGTGTCGACCACGATGCCGCGACTGCAGGCCAGACCGGCAGCCTGCGCCAGAGCCGTGTCTGCTCTTAAACCAATAGCGCTCAGCACAATATCGGCATGGACTTGCGCGCTATTTGACAGTGAAACCTGTAACGCAGGTCTACCCTCGCCGGGGTTGCGATCCACGGCACGGACGGTGCAGCCGAAGTACCACGTGACACCCAGATCGGCCAGAGCACCTTGCAGCGCCTCGCCGGCCTGCGCCGGTAGCAGTGCCGCCAGTGGCCGCTCGGCCGGATCCACCACGCTGACCCGATAACCGGCGCCGACCAAGTCGTTGGCGAACTCGCAGCCAATCAGCCCGGCGCCCATGACGACGATGTGTTTGCGATGATTTTGTGAGCTGTCAGTGCCTGCGAGCCGCGCGTGGAACACCGAAAAGTCCTGCAACGAATTGACGGACAGCACATTGTCTGCGGCGTTTCCCGCGATGGGTACGCGAATCGCCTGTGCGCCGGTGGCCAGCACCAGGTCGCGGTAATCAAAGTCGCCGCCGGACGTTGTCACGACGCAGCGCGCCGGGTCGATCGCCAGCGCCTGCGTGTGCGCCAGCAGCGTCACGTTGTGCGTCTGAGCCATTTTGGCGGCCGGCGTGCTGACCAGTTGTGCCGGCGTGCGGCCTTGCGCGAACGCATTGGACAGCGACGGCTTGGCATAGAAGTCGCCACTGTCTGCCGTGATCAGCAGTACCGGCGTGCCGGCATCGAGTTTGCGGAATTCGCGCGCCGTGGTCCAGCCGGCGAGGCCGGCGCCAATGATGATGACCGGTTGCATTGGTGCCCTTCAGATTTCAACAAGCTCGAAGTCGGTCTTGGCCGCTCCGCATTCCGGGCAGGCCCAGCTGTCCGGTACGTCCACCCAGCGGGTTCCTGCGGCAAGACCGTCCTCCGGACGGCCAGCGGCTTCGTCGTAGATAAAGCCGCAAATGACGCACATATAGGTTTTCATGGGTTCTCCAATCCAGGTGTTTATCAATTTCGGATGAGCCTGCGCCGCACCATGCGCCGCAAGCCTTGCAAGGTCGGGCACGCAGCCTGGCTCCTGCACGGCGCCCGGTTGCGCGGCCAGCACACGGGCGAGCTAGGCCTTGTAGTGGTTGACGTGACGCTCTTCGGCCCCGGCCAGTGCGGCAAACCGCTTCAGACCCTTTTCCACGTTGCCCTGAATTGTGCCGCATGCACTCTCGACTCCCCGAGCGGCTCGTCGATCGCATGGATAGAAGCTATCGCAAGCGGGACTTGCTGAAGCGCGCCGCGCAACGCGCGAGAATGTGAGCATATGAACAACCTCGCTGGACTGCAGTCACTCGGCTTCACTTTACCCAGCCCGGCCTACCTCTTCGGCGCTGTTGTTTTCGGCCTCATCGGCCTCGTTGCATGGCGCTACGGCAGGAAGAGGCAGCGCCCGACCACCAAATGGCTTGGCGTGGCGCTGATGTTCTACCCCTATGCGGTCTCCCGGACCTGGCTGCTGTATGTCGTCGGGGCCGCGTTGTGCGCCGGGCTGTTCTACGACCGCGGCTGAGTGGCCGGGCCTAGCGGTCTCCCGGGACACTTTCCACACTACAGGGACTTGAGGTACTCGGTGAGATCCGAGACTTCGGCGGCTGAAAGCCCCAGAGCCTTCCTGCTGTTGTAGGTCTGTACTACCGCTTCCAGTGTCGGCGCACTGCCGTTGTGGAAATAAGGCGCGTGTTGCCAGACCCCGGCCAGTGGCGATGTGCGGTACATCTTGGTCGCGCTGCGAGAGGCCCAGCTCGGAACGCCAGGAGCTTCAGGTTCGCCCACCGTCTCGCTCACCAGATGCAGCCGGACGTTGCCATCCGAGAACAAGGCCCCGCTGTGGCAGGCGACGCATGTGCCGCGGCCATTGAACACCAGCTTGCCGCGCTGGGCCGCCGCAGGGTCAAAGCTGCCTGCGGGTGGCGGCGGCGCGGCAATGCTGAGCTGGTAAGCCTGCAGGGCCGGTAGCACGGCCGTGATCAGGTCGTCGGTGCCATTGGTCACGCTCACACCCTTGGTGCCAATGCGCGGATCGACAAAGGTGCCGTGGCCACCCATCTGCGTGACGCCCACGTAACGGTTCCAGTAGGCGAGGTCGCTGCCGTCGCCGGTTGTGATGATGCTGTGCAAGCCGTACAGACCGTACGCGGGAGGAATGACCTGCGGCCCGTTTAAGCCGTCCTGGTTGTATCGCGGGTCGTACTTGCCCGGCCCCCAGGAGTTGTAAACCGCCTTTTGCAAGGCGGTGAGCGCCGGCGACAGGGCAATGATGGCGCCTGGATTGAGATCGCGATTTGGCCAGCCATCGAGTCGCTTGCCAATGCCCTTCGCGAACGAATCGTCAACTGTGGAATGGCACAGCGCGCAGGTCACGCCGACGCGCGTCAGCATATCCTTGCCGCCGACGGTTTCGACCGTGCCCTTGATACCCAAGACGGCATTGAGCTTGATCAGTGCAATCGTGGTGTCCGGGCTCTTGAGGTCGATCGTCCCATTCTGGATTCCTCGTACGACTGCCGCCGGCAAGGCCTGCGAATCCACTTTCAGGCCGACAGCCAGCGCCGTCGTCGGGTCAACGGCTGCACTGATGACCTGGTTCATCTTGAGCGTGTCGGTCCACTGCGTCTCGTCGCCGAACGTGTCGTAGCGAAAGACCTGTTGCCCCTGCGCGACCAGCGCAGGATCCAGCGGCGCATCGGCCGTGGGCCCCGACCCACCGCCACAGCCGGCGACCATTGCGGTCGCGGCGCTGACTGCGCTCAGCGCGCACCAGTCACGCCAGCGGCGCCGCGACGATGGCTGATGATGTCGAAGCGGGAACGCCGCTAGGGCTGCCCTGGTTCCTGCAGGGGGGGTGGCGCGGTCGAGTGTCATGGTGACGGTCTCCTGGTGGGTTGTTTCAACGAACGGGTATCGGCGGGTCTGTTGATGCATCCACAATGGTGTGCGCGGAGTGCTTCACTCCCGATTAGATGGATGCAACGAGCCAAATATTCCGGTGCAACTCAAACTAACCAGAGCGTGCGAAGGCTTCCACATGCACGCCCGTTGCGCACACACAGAATCGTTTAACGATGAGGCGGCAGCTGCGATGGCCGCGGTGGATTCGAGGGCGCTGACGAGGGGCCAACAGTCAAGCAAGGGAGGTCACGAGTGGCCTCCCTGAAGACTACTTATGGCATGCGGGCGTGGTGTTAACCTGTTTTAGGTAGGCGATCAGGTCGGCCCGGTCCTTCGGGTCCGGCACACCGTCATAGGTCATTGCGGTGCCGGGCACCATCTTCATGGGGCTCCGCAAAAACTGGTCGAGCGTTTTCTCGTTCCAGACGATCTTCGACTTCTTCATGGCCGGCGAATAGGCAAAGCCGGGCACGCTGCCGGCCAGCCGGCCGAACAGGCCGCAATGATGCGGCCCCACCCGGTCGTACGCCAGAGCGTGGCAAGCCAGGCAACGAACGTAAACCTGCTCGCCATGCACCGCGTCCGGCGCCGCCTGTACTGCGGCGGCCACGCCGAACGCGAGCAGGCTGGCGAGCAGCCGCCCGCGCGCCTTCATTCCATGAAAGCAGAAGGAACGGGAGGCAGGCCCAGCGCCTGGCGCAGAATCGCCCAGTGCATGGCCTCGTCGCCCAGGATGCTGGCAGCGGCCTTGGAGAGGTCGCGGTTACCAAACAGGGGTACCGCACCCAGGTAGGCGCTGACGGCGCCCTGTTCGAGCTGGGCCGCAAACTTGAGCACATCGGCTTGCGTCTTGAGCTGGTCCACCGGAAAGTTGTAGTTTTCCTTCGCGATCACTGCCTTGCCGCCCAATTTCTGGACGGTCTTGGCGAGCAGGTCCGCGTGTTCCTTGTGTTGGCCCTGGAAGGTCACCGCGAGGTCGAGCACCGGTTTTTCCAGCAGCTTGCTCTCAGCGCCCACCTGGTAGGCGGCAATCGCCTCCAGCTCGGCGCCGAGCGCGGTATTGAGAATCTGGATATCTCCGGCCTTGTCGCCGTGTTTGGCCGCGAGGGCATCCTTGCCCGCGAGCAGGGCGACCGCAGCCCCCGACAGAACCAGACCGCCGGAGCGACCCAAAAACAAACGTCGCGCGGCAACGGGGGTGGGCATCAGGAAAAATGACATGACAAACTCCTCAACAGGTTGGATTTCTGAATGGTCCCCGCACACTCGCGGGCTATTCCAGCCCATTAGATGGAGCTGCGAGTCGGCACGTTCCCGCCTCGTGACCGCCCACATCAACTGAGCATCACGCGCGCATCAGTGCCTCGATTTCGTCCGCCTTGACCGGCACGCCGCGGCTGATCAGCTGGCAACCGGTACCCGTCACGACCGCGTCGTCCTCGATGCGGATGCCAATGGTCTGGAACTGCTCGGGCACACCTTCGCCCGGGCGCACGTAAATGCCGGGCTCCAGCGTCAGCACCATGCCGGGTTGCAGCACGCGGCTTGGGCGGTTCACGATCACCTCGCCCGACAGCGGATCGCGGCGCTCGCTGGTCTGTCCCACCTCTGCGGGCTCCACGTAGCTGCCGCAGTCGTGCACGTCCATGCCCAGCCAGTGGCTGGTGCGGTGCATGTAGAAGGGGAAGTAGGCGCGCTGCTCGATCACGTCGTCCAGCTGGCCGACCTTGTTGGCGTCGAGCAGGCCCATATCCAGCATGCCCTGCGCCAGCACCTTCACGGCGGCCTCGTGCGGATCGTTGAAGCGCGCACCGGGTTTGGTCACGTTGGCTGCAGCCTCCTGGCTGGCCGTTACCAGCTCGTATAACGTGCGCTGCGGTCCGGTGAATTTGCCGTTGGCGGGAAAAGTCCGCGTGATGTCGCTGGCGTAGCCGTCGAGCTCGCAGCCCGCGTCGATCAATACCAGATCGCCCGCGCGCACCGGCGCGGCATCGGCGCGGTAGTGCAGCACGCAGGCGTTGGCGCCGGCCGCCACGATCGAGCCATACGCCACGCTCTGTGATCCGTGCCGACGGAACTCGTGCAGCAGCTCGGCGTCGAGGTGGTACTCGCGCACTTGCTGGCCCTCGCGCAGCATCCGGCTCGACAGTTGCATCGCGCGGACGTGCCCGCCCGCGCTGATCTGCGCAGCGCGCCGCATGGTGTCCAGCTCGTGTGAGTCCTTCATCAGGCGCATCTCGTCCACGATGCCGCAAAGGTCGCGCTGCTCGGCCGGGCACAGTGCGCCATAGCGCACGCGCGCGCGCACGCTGTTCAGCCAGCCGTCGATGCGCGACTCCAGCCCCGGATGCGTGGCGAACGGGTACCACACGGTGCTGCGGTTTTCCAGCAGCTTGGGCAGCTGTGTGTCCAGTTCCGCTTCCGAGAATGCAGTGTCCACGCCAAGCGCTGCGGGGGCTGCGGCTGGGCCGAGCCGGTACCCGACCCACACTTCGCGCTCCAGATCCTTGGGTGCGCAGAACAGCGTGCTGTGGCCGTCGCCGGTGATGACAAGCCACGCGTTGGGTTCGGTGAAGCCGCTCAGGTAGTGGAAGTAGCTGTCGAAGCGGTACAAAAACTCGTTGTCGCGGTTGCGCTGGCGCTCGGGTGCGGTCGGCACGATGGCGATGCCGCCCGAGCCGAGTTGCTGGGCCACGCGCGCGCGGCGCTGGGCGTAAATTGAAGTGCTCATGGTGTCTCTTCAGTTTGTGGTGTTGAGTTGCGCCAGCCGTTCGGGTGTGCCGACATCGGTCCAGGGGCCCGGATACAGCTCGGCGCTAACCTGACCATTGTCCATCGCGGCGCGCAACAGTGGCGCCAGCGGGGTTTTGATGCCAGCCGGGTTGCCGGCGGGCACGTCGCACCAGGGCGGCCCGAACAGCGCCTTGCGGTACAGGGCGATGGTGCTGAAGGTGTATTTCTGCTCCGCATGATTCAGCGCCAGCCCTCGCGGTGAGAGTCCGAAATCGCCCCGCGCGTTGTGTGCCGGATTCGGCACCAGCCAAAGGTGGGCCAGCTTGCCGCTGGCAGAAAAACACTCGAACGCGGCGCGCGTGAAGGCGAAGTCGGGCGCGAACACATCGCCGGCCAGCACCCAGAACATATCGCTCAAGAGCGGCAGCGCGCGCACGATGCCGCCTGCGGTCTCCAGCGCACTGCCAAAGTCGCGGCCTTCGTGTGAATATGAAATTGATAGCTGCGTGTCTATACCCAGCATGGGTTGTCGATCGAAATGACGCTCAATCCGATCACCCAACCACGCGGTATTGACCACCAGCCGATCGAAGCCGCCATGCGCCAGCGCCTCCATCGGCCACTGCATCAGCGGCTTGCCGCGCACCTTCAGGAGTGGCTTGGGGCAGTCGTCCGTCAGCGGCCGCATGCGTTTACCGCGACCGGCGGCGAGGATCATGGCGCAGGCAAGGGGCGAGGACATCGCGGCAGTTTAACGGCCGCTGCCCGGGCCCCCCTCGCGGTGCGCACAATTCGAATACCAGAAATTCCGCGTTAGCCACCCAACCCGTTACAGGTCAAGCACCAGGTCCGAAGTCAACGACCGTGACACACACACGCACATCATCTTATTGGAGCCCCGCTCATCGTCAGTGAGGACGTAGTCACGATGCTCCGGAACGCCTTCACACACCCTCGTGATACAGGTACCGCATTCGCCTTCCCGGCACGAAAACGGTACGCTGACTCCATTTGCCTCGAGGACCTCCAGGATGCTTCTGTCCGGTGGTATGGGCAACGACACGCCAGTGTGTCGCAGGGTGACCGTAAACGTCTTGTCCTGCTGAACGTCGACCGCTGCAGGTTCGGGGGGCTCTTTTTGCCGCTTCACGAACGACTCGAAACGCCCGCTGTCTGATCGCGTGCCAAGTTGTTCGCGCACGCTGCTCATCAACGGTCGCGGCCCGCAACAGTACACCAGCTCCCCGGGCATCAGTCCATCCAGGGCGCGCTGCACATCAAGATGTGTTCGCGCTTCGTCGTCAAAGTGCCAAACGATGTGGTCGCCCCCAATCTGGGTGAGGTACTCGTAAAAGGCGGTGCGGCAACGGCTGCGAACGGCATAGCTCAGCCGCCAGGGGCGTTGATTCTCGATACACCATTGCACCATCGACACGATCGGTGTAACGCCGATGCCACCCGCGATGAACCGGTAGGCCGCCGCATCAGGTTCGAGGCGAAAGTTGTTTTGCGGCCCCGAGATGGTGAGCTCGGAACCCATCGCGAGCGTCTGGTGGACGTACTCGGACCCGCCGGTGCCGTGGCCCGGCGCCTCACGCATGACGCCGATCACATAACGATCGCGCTCACGGCAGTTGTTGATCAGCGAGTACTGCCGCTCGAGTCCGTTTGGAAGCGTCAAAACAATATGTGCACCAGGTTCGAATGGCGGCAACGGCGCCCCGTCGGGGCGCCGCAAGTCTAGTACGACGACGTCTTTGGCTTCGGCGCGGTAGTTGCTGACGACAACCTTCAACGTTCCAGGCGCGAGCCCACCATCTGCTGTCATGCGGTTACACCGCCGCCACGGCCGTTCGCGGTCGCGGCGCCGCTGCCGCCTGCTCCTCTTTGATGCGTTGATCCATGACCCACCGGAAGTGGGCCAGCCCCTTGTCGCGAGCAATCGCACGAAGCTTGAAGGTCGGATCCGCGTCGAGCGCAACCTGTTGGTGCTCGATGATGCCCTTGTCTTCGTCAAACCCTTCCATCAGGCTGTTGTACAGCGACAAGGTCACGTCGTTGTTCGCGCTGTCGTGGGAGCCGAGGTAGTTGAAGAAGAAATGGGTCGTCCGGTGAGTCTCCGGCGTCATGAACTGGCAGTCCTGAAACACAACCGCACCTTCCTTGTTGCCCTTTTCCGCGCCTTGTCCCTGTGGTGCGAAGCCGCTCTCCATCGAGAAAATACCGGGAACCAGCATTTCGACGGCATTCCAGCGATCGACCGGCTTGTCGTTGGAGACCTTGATGACGAATGGCGGCGGCTTGCGGTTCATGTCCCACCGCGTGTGGCGGAACCCATTGTCCAGGCGCTCGAACGAGCCGCCTTCGGACGACTCGAACGCGTAGGCTTCCGATCCACAAAGCGTGTCGGTGTGTACCCACGCCATGTGGGTGATGTCACACAGGTTGTCGGCTATCAGCAGGTAATTCGCGTCGTAATGCAGATACCCTGGAATCCCGCGCCACTTGGGATCGTGCATGTACCAGAGTTGTGGAATTTTCGATTGATCGGCGAGGCTCGGGTCGCCCATCCAGATCCAGATCATCGATCCCTCGGCAACGATCGGATACGTTTTCACGGCCATATCGGGCGGGATCCGTTCCTGTCCCGGAATCTCGACACACTGGCCGCTCGGGTCGAACTTCAGCCCGTGGTACATGCAACGGATGCAGTCACCTTCCATGCGTCCGTCTGACAACGCCGCGCCGCGATGACAGCAGCGATCTTCCATCGCGATCACCTTGCCACTCTGCCCGCGGAAGATCAGCACCGGCTCGTTGAGGTAGGTACGCGCCAAAAGTTTGTGATCGACCAGCTCGTGATCCCACGCTGCCATGTACCAGCAGTTCTTCAGGAAGAGGTCAGAGGTGTCTGTCTGCATTTGATGTCTCCATTGCGCGCCGCAGCGCTCCAGTTAAAAACGCCCTTGCGCGCAGGTCCTTGGCTGGGCGCCGGCGATATGGTGAAGGGGGAAAGCGAAGCTTAGTCCGATGGCCGCTCGCGATAAATCGCCTTGGGCCGAACATACTGTTCGGATTACTGGACAATAGGTTGAATGAACTGGGACGACTACGACGTGTTCTGCCGCGTCATCGAGCACGGCGGATTCACTGCGGCGGCGCGGGCCATGGATCGACCCAAGTCAACCGTGAGCGCTTCAGTTGCCCGGCTGGAAGCGGAGTTGCGTGCGCGGTTGATGGAGCGCACCACGCGTCAGGTACGGTTGACCGAAGCAGGGGAAACGCTGTACCAGGGCATTGGCCCGCTGTTTGCAGGGCTGCGCGAAGCGCGCGCCGATGCGCTGGCCCAGGGCGAGACGGTGGCCGGCACGCTGCGCGTTGCATCGCCCTACGAATTCGGCGCACATCATCTGGGGCCGGTGGCGTGTGCGCTGATGGCACGCTACCCGCAACTGAAAGTGCGCATCGACGTCGAACACGAGGCGATCAACCCGCTGGAGCGCCGCTATGACATCGCATTTGCCATGCTGGACGCCGGACTGCCCGCGTCCAGCATGGTCCAGCGCCGCATGTTCTCGCTCGAACGCGGTGTTTTTGCTTCACCAGAATTGCTCGAGCGGCACGGGGAGCCCGCGACGCCGCAAGAACTCGCCGCATTGCCGCTGCTGTGCGGCCTGGCCGACACGAAATGGACTTTCACTGCCGCCAGCGGGACAACGAGCACCGTGCCGACGCCGCTGCCGCGCCTGAACAGCGGCAATGCCGACGTGCGGCTGCAGGCGGCCGTGGCCGGGCTTGGGGTTGCGCGCATCACGGCCACTTTCTGTGCACAGGCCGTGCGCGAGGGGCGGCTGCGCCGCCTGCTACCCGACTACACGTGTGCGCCGCTGCGTGTGTACGCGCTGCTCCCGGGCAAACGGCTCATGCCGGCCAAGGTCCGCATGCTCCTCGATGCGCTGAGCCAGCAAGCCGGCGTGGCGACTTGACGGGCCGTAACGATCAGTTCTGCAGTTTCCACGCACCGTCGACGACGCGCACAAGCACCTGCGAGCGCTGGTCCGAGCCGTTGTGGTTCGTGGGGCTCATCGTGAAGACGGCTTCGGGCGTGATGACGTCCTTCATCGACTCCAGCGCGTCACGCAACGCAGTGC
>JBDTCK010000056.1:0-9131 GCA_039923645.1 Rhodoferax sp. | reverse complement strand
GGTAGGCGGGCATGCCCGAGATGCGCGCGGCCTTGACCGTGGCCTGGCTGGGCGCGAACACCCGGTTCTCTATCAGCACGGACTCGATGGCAGTTGACGGGACGCTCATGGACTGGTCTCCTTGGGTGGATGGGTGATTTGATCAATCCGGGCGGCCAGCGTATGACCGTCAACGGGGCATGGCCGCAATGCCTCTGGTCTCACCACCATCAATCCGTTTCTGATGGCGATGACCAGACTCAGCTTGCAGCCACACTTACAGGCGTTGACTCTGCGAGCAGTTCAACGCCATCCCGAGCACATTCAGAAGAAACCGAGCGCCTTGGGGCTGTAACTGACCAGCAGGTTCTTGGTTTGCTGGTAGTGGTCAAGCATGACCTTGTGTGTTTCACGGCCAATGCCCGATTCCTTGTAGCCGCCAAAGGTGGCGTGTGCCGGGTAGGCGTGGTAGCAGTTGGTCCAGACCCGGCCGGCCTGAATGGCGCGGCCCATGCGGTAGGCGATGGCGCCGTCACGGCTCCAGACGCCCGCACCCAAGCCGTAAGGCGTGTCGTTGGCAATTTCCAGCGCCTCGGCTTCGTCCTTGAAGGTCGTCACCGCCAGCACCGGGCCGAAGATCTCTTCCTGGAAGATGCGCATCTTGTTGTGGCCCTTGAACAGGGTCGGCTGGATGTAGTAGCCGCCAGCCAGATCGCCCGGCAGATGTGCACGCTCGCCGCCGATCAGCAGTTCCGCGCCTTCTTCCTTGCCGATCGCCAGGTAGGTCTGGATCTTGTCCATCTGCATCTGCGAGGCCTGAGCTCCCATCATGCATTCGGTATCGAGCGGGCTGCCTTGCTTGATGGCCTTGACGCGGGCCAGGACGCGTTCCATGAACTTGTCGTAGATCGATTCCTGGATCAGCGCACGTGACGGGCAGGTGCAGACTTCGCCCTGGTTGAAGGCAAACAGAACCATGCCTTCGATGGCCTTGTCGAAGAAGTCATCGTCATGATCGGCAATGTCGGCAAAGAAGATGTTGGGCGACTTGCCGCCCAGCTCCAGCGTCGCCGGTATCAGGTTGGTGGCCGCTGCCTGGGCAATCACGCGGCCGGTGGCGGTGGAGCCGGTAAAGGCAATCTTGGCGATGCGCTTGCTGGTGGCCAGCGGCATGCCGGCTTCGCGGCCATAGCCATTGACGATGTTGAGCACGCCTGGCGGCAGGATATCGGCAATCAGCTCGGCCAGGATCAGGATGGAGATGGGAGTGGATTCGGCGGGCTTCAGTACCACGCAGTTGCCGGCGGCAATGGCGGGCGCCAGTTTCCAGGCGGCCATGAGGATGGGGAAATTCCAGGGAATGATCTGCCCGACCACGCCGAGGGGTTCATGAAAATGGTAGGCGATGGTGTCGCCGTCGATTTCGCTGAGGCTGCCTTCCTGGGCGCGCAGGCAACCGGCAAAGTAGCGGAAGTGGTCAGCCGTCAGCGGAATGTCGGCGTTCAGGGTTTCGCGGATGGCTTTGCCGTTGTCCACGGTTTCGGCGTAAGCCAGGACTTCGAGGTTTTGTTCGATTCGGTCGGCAATCTTGAGCAGCACGTTGGCGCGATCTGCTGCCGGTGTTTTCCCCCATTTGGGCGCAGCAGCGTGGGCGGCGTCCAGCGCCAGCTCAATGTCTTCCGCGGTGGAACGGGCTGTCTGGGTGTAGGGCTTTCCGGTGATGGGCGTGATGACGTCGAAGTAGCCGCCCTTGACGGGGGCGACGAACTTGCCGCCTATGAAGTTGTCGTAACGTGGCTTGTAAGCGACTTTGGCGCCGGCGGACCCGGGGTTGGCATAGATCATGGCTTGTCTCCAGTAGGTTGAATCATCAAAAATGAACCCGTTCACCGGTTCGGCCGGGCGGTTTCACTCCGGCTGTTTGCAGGGACCGTGCCTGGCAGCGGTTTCAACCGGAAATCCCGTAAAACCGGTGCGCACGGGGGAGCACTGCGTCTGTGGCGGCCCGATGAAGGCTGCAACTGCGCCAAGTCCTGGTACAGGCTGTATCAAAACGGAACAGACGGGGGGGGATTTCTGGTTGAACGGCCAGCGCCGCAGGCGCACAATGAAACGCTGGCGATGGCGTCCCCATCCCTTGTGCTGAATCATCAGGAGACACATCGACATGCCTCTTACAGCGCTTCAGAAGCGACCTGTGCCAAGTCAATTGCGCGAAGCACGCCGCCAGTTGATGAGCCGGGGCCACTTGCCGCCCGACCTGCTACAGCCCGAGCTGGCGCGCTCATGGCTGCGCAGTTGGGATGCCGGCCTGCAGCCCTGTGGCCGCATGGCGGGCGCGCCGCACGCCTCGGGCGCCCAACTGGCGCGGGCGCTGGAGTTGCGGCGCGAGCTGGTGGCGCACGCCTGGCCCGTGATGGAGTTTGTGTTCGAGCAGATCCGGGGCACCGACAGCATGGTCATTCTGGCCGAGACCGATGGCCTGCTGCTGCAGGCCCTGGGCGACCCGCAATTTGCCGGGCGCGCGGAGCGCGTGGCACTGCGCCCCGGGGCCACGTGGCACGAGCAGTATCGGGGCACCAATGCGATCGGCACCGCGCTGACTGACGGGCGTGCCGTGGTGGTGCAAGCTGACGAGCACTACCTGGAGCGCAACGGTTTTCTGACCTGCGCCGCGGCTCCGATTCGTGACCCAGGCGGCAACTTGCTGGGCGCGCTGGACGTATCGGGCGACCATCGTGATTACCACCGACACACCCTGGGTCTGGTACGCACCGCGGCCCGCATGATCGAGCACCGGCTGTTCGAGACCCGGCACGACCTGCGTCAGTGGGGCGGTGTGCGCCTGCGCTTTCATGCGCAGCCCGAGGGCATAGGCACGGTGACCGAGGGCCTGCTGGCCGTGCGCGAAGACGGCCGACTGGAGGGCGCCAATGCCACGGCGCTCGATCTGCTGGGGCTGTGCTGGCAGGATCTGGCGCATGCCCGGCTCGACGCCGTGCTGGCCGAGCCCCTGGCCCAGTTGCTGGACTGGTGCCATCGCTCCTCGGGCATTGCGCGCGTGGTGCACACGGCCGCAGGCCGCGCCGTCTGGGTGCGGGTCGAGGCGGGGCCGACGACGCATGCCCCGCGCGGCAGCCTGGCGCCTACGCCGGCCATGCCCGCATCGCCACCGGTGGATGCGCTGGCCGCGCTGGATACTGGCGATGCCACATTGCGCGCGGCCATCGCGCGCGCCCGCAAGGTCATGGCGAAACCGATTGCCTTGCTGCTGCTGGGCGAGTCCGGCGTCGGCAAGGAGATGCTGGCGCGCGCCGTGCACAACAGCGGGCCGCGCCGCAGCCAGGCTTTTGTGGCGGTCAACTGTGCCGCACTGCCTGAAAACCTGATCGAGGCCGAGCTGTTCGGCTACCAGGGGGGCGCCTTCACGGGGGCCCGGCGCGAGGGGGCGCTGGGACGCATCCGCGAAGCGCAGGGCGGCACGCTGTTTCTTGATGAGATCGGCGACATGCCGTTGTCCCTGCAGGCACGCTTGTTGCGCGTGCTGCAGGACCGCCAGGTGGTGCCGCTGGGCGGCGGCAAGCCGGTGGCGGTCGATTTTTCCCTGATCTGCGCGACCCATCGCCAGTTGCCGGTGGAAATGCAGGCCGGGCGCTTTCGCGAAGACTTGTACTACCGGCTCAATGGCCTGACGCTGCAACTGCCAGCACTGCGCGAGCGCTCGGATCTGGAGCATCTGCTGGCCAGCGCGTTGCAGGAGCTCGTGCCGGGACGCGCGCTGAGCATTGCGCCCGATTTGCTGCCGCAGCTGCGCCGCTATCGCTGGCCCGGCAACCTGCGGCAACTGGCCAATGCGCTGCGCACTGCCTGCGCGCTGCTGGAGCCCCATGAAACCGTGATTGGCTGGGAGCACCTGCCCGACGACCTGGTCCAGGCGTTGCATGCTGCCGATGTGCCGGGCGCCGAAGCCGCGCGTGACCTCGCGCGCGATTTCCTGCCCGACCTGCGTACCGCCTCGCGTCAAACCGTTGCCCGCGCCGTGAGCGCTTGTGACGGCAACCTGTCAGAAGCTGCTCGCAGCCTGGGCATCAGCCGCAACACGCTTTACCGCAAATTGCGCGACTGAGCATCCATAGCGAGCGCCAGCCAGTACGCCACCAGCCGCCCGCCGCGAGTTTTCACAGGCATTCCTTTCCCTGTTGCACACGGACCCGCTCGACAACTATGTTGAGCGGTATGAAAGGGTTGCTACAAGTGAAACGTGCCGACCATGGCTCAATCCCTCAAGAGGGGTGGCGACTGGACAGATCATTCGGCCAATTTTTCGGTGAGCCGCATTCCCTATGAAGTCACCACCTTAATTGCTGAAATCTTGTCGACTGGCGCCGGCGACCGCCACAGGGGACAGGTGCAGTAGGTTGCCGGCCGCCGGCCGCCGGTCGCCGGTCGCCCGTATCTCAGGGTACGAGCACCGCAGCGCCGATAACATGCGCCAGTTCGATATGCTGCTTGAGTTCAATACTTCGATGTCAGGCCACTAGAAGGTGTACTTGGCGCCCAGCACCACGCCGGTGCGCCCGGTGAACCTGCCGTCGGGGGCGACGTACAGCGTTTTGCTGGCATCGGTTCCCACCACGGCGAGCGAGGCCGACAGACCATTGCCGAAGTCCTTGCCCAGCGTGAGCGCGTAATCCGTATAGGACAGCCCACTGTTGTGGTGGACCCACTGATGGCCCACGTGCGGCACCACCGACCAGCCACTGCCCAGATCAAAATTGGCGCTCAGGTCCAGGTAACCGCTGTTCTTGCTGTCCGGCGTGCCAAACAGGTTGGAGATGCTGTCCGAATACTTCGCGGTGAAGATGCCCCAGGTCATGGCGCCATAGATCTCGTCGGTGTTGGCATTGTCAAAGCCAGCCACATCACCGAGCTTGTTGCCCACGTACTGGTAACGCAGATAGCCCACGTCATAGGACAGGTCCTTGGCGATCGAGCCTTTGTAGCCCCCGTACAAGTCCAGCTCCAGCGACCCATCGCTGGCTCCGGCGTCCTTGATCCACTTGATGCCCGAGGCCCACGCGCCGAGATAAAAGCCGCTCTTGTGCGTGAAATCCACGCCGCCCTGCAGCGCCGGGTCAAAGCGCGACTGCGTGATGCCCCGGTAGCGGTAGTCGGTGACGACGCCGATGTTGTAGGCCAGCGTGTAGTCGGGCGTGGGAGCCGCAGCGGCCGGGGCGGGGGCGGACGGTGCCGCTTCAGTCTGGGCGAAGGCAGTGCCCCATCCGGTCAGGGTGGCCAAGACTGCAAGGGTCAGTGCGGATGCGGTCTTCAGTGTCATGCAATTCTCCGATGAAGGTTGTCGAGCTATCAGTCAATGCACGGACCGTGCCAGCGCTGCAATTGCGGCCGCCCGCTTGTCTGCGTACCAAGACAAGCGAGCCTGCGCTAAGATGACTGGATGAATAAACAGTTCGCACTATCGCGGTGCCCAATTAGCGCCAGCCACGGGCGGCCATCGCCCCAAATTGGGGAGTGGAGAACATGAGCCTGGCCCTAGTGCAAAGTCGTGCCCTGCTCGGGCTGGAGGCCGAGGCGGTCACGGTCGAGGTGCATCTGGCCAATGGGTTGCCCAGTTTCACCCTGGTCGGGCTCGCCGATGTCGAGGTCAAGGAAGCGCGGGAACGGGTGCGCTCCGCGATCCAGAACTCGGGGCTCGAGTTTCCGGGCAACAAGCGCATCACCGTGAACCTGGCGCCAGCCGATCTGCCCAAGGATTCGGGCCGCTTCGACTTGCCGATTGCACTGGGCATCCTGGCCGCCAGCGGCCAGATCGACGCAGCCCGGCTGGCCGGCCACGAGTTCGCCGGCGAGTTGTCCTTGTCGGGCGAACTGCGGCCGGTGCGCGGCGCGCTGGCCATGAGCCTGGCGCTGCACGCCGGCCATGTGGTTACCAAATTGGTGCTGCCGCCCGGCTGCGCCGAGGAGGCCGCGCTGGTGCCCGATGCGCAGGTCTACCGCGCCGCGCATCTGCTCGATGTGGTACGCCAGTTTTTGCCGCAGGGCGCCGACGCCGCGGAACCGCCCGAGGGCTGGTCGCGCATCACGCCCACGCCCGTGCCGGCCACCGCGGCCTATGCCGACCTGGCCGACGTCAAGGGTCAGGCCGCGGCCAAGCGCGCGCTGGAGATCGCGGCGGCAGGCGGCCATAGTCTTTTGATGGTCGGGCCGCCGGGGTCGGGCAAGTCCATGCTGGCGCAACGCTTTGCCGGTCTGCTGCCACCCATGACAACCGAGGAAGCGCTGCAAAGCGCGGCCATCGCGAGCCTGGGCGGACGGTTCTCGCTAGCGCGCTGGGCGCTGCGGCCCACCTGCAGTCCGCACCACACGGCCAGCGCGGTGGCACTGGTCGGCGGCGGCTCGCCGCCGAGGCCGGGCGAGATTTCGCTGGCGCACCACGGTGTCCTGTTTTTAGATGAATTTCCCGAGTTCCCCCGCGCCGCGTTAGAGGCCCTGCGCGAACCACTGGAGACCGGCAGCATCACTATTTCACGGGCGGCGCGGCGCGCCGAATTCCCGGCGCGCTTCCAGATGATCGGCGCCATGAACCCCTGCCCCTGCGGCTACCTGGGCTCGCCGCTCAAGGCCTGCCGCTGCACCCCCGACCAGGTCGCGCGCTACCAGGGCAAGCTCAGCGGCCCGCTGCTGGACCGCATCGACCTGCACGTCGAAGTGCCGGCACTGCCGCCGCAAGACCTGTTGCAGGCGCCGCCCGGCGAGGCCACGCGCGACATCCGCGAGCGCTGCGCCACCGCCCGGCAACGAGCCGTGGCGCGCCAGGGCAAGTCCAACCAGGCGCTGCACGGTCAGGAGATTGACGAGCATGTGGCACTGGACGCGGCGGCCGCCAAGTTCCTCAACACCGCCGCCACCCGGCTCGGCTGGTCAGCCCGCAGCACGCACCGCGCGCTCAAGGTGGCGCGCACCATCGCCGACCTGGCCGGCGCCAGCAGCACGCAGGTCACGCATGTGGCCGAGGCGATGCAATACCGTAGGGCGCTGTCGTGAGAGTCATGACCCGTCGCGCTCTGGCGCTGCTGCTGGCCCCGCTTCTCTTCCTGTCGGGCTGCGCATCGACGCCCCGCCCAACGACGCCCCAGGTGGTTCAAAACTCACTCGGCATGAAATTCGTGCTGGTCCCCGGCGGCACCTTCATGATGGGCAGCGACGAAACGCCCGAGGCGCTGGCGCGGAGCTACCCGCAGTACGAGCGCCAGCGTTTCGTGGACCTGTTCGATGAGGCGCCGGTGCACAAGGTGCGCATCACGCGGTCCTTCTATCTGGGCCAGACTGAAGTCACGGTCGGCCAGTTCCGCAAATTTGTGGCGGCGTCGGGCTATGTGCCCGAGTCGATTGCCGACGGCACCGGTGGCTACGGCTACAACGCGGCCTACGACCCGGCCAGGACCGAGCGCTACGACGCCTTCGAAGGGCGCGACCCGAAGTACTCCTGGCGAAACCCCGGCTTTGCGCAGGACGACACGCACCCCGTGCTCAACGTCACCTGGAACGACGCCGTCGCCATGACCCAATGGCTCAGCAAGATGGAGGGCAAAACCTACCGCCTGCCTACGGAGGCCGAATGGGAGTACGCCTGCCGCGCAGGCACACAGACGCGCTACTACAACGGCAACGACCCGCAGTCGCTGCTGCGCATCGCCAACACCTTCGACCAGGATGCCGCCAAAAACTGGACGAACTGGCCGGCGTGGCAGCCGTTTGCGCTGCAGGGCCACGATGGCTACGCCTTCACCGCGCCGGTCGGCAGCTTCCAGCCCAACGCGTTCGGGCTGTACGACATGCTGGGCAACGCTTGGGAGTGGGTCGGCGACTGGTATGGCGAGCACTACTACGCCCAGTCGCCCGCCAACGACCCGCCGGGCCCGGCCGACGGCTCGGTGCACGTGCGCCGTGGCGGCTCCTGGCACACCTGGGCGCTGTACGCGCGCTGCAGCTACCGCAACTGGAATTCATCGCAAACGCGCTACACGCTGGTCGGCATGCGACTGCTGCGCGAGGCGGATGCCGCGGCGCCCAAACCAACGACGCCGACAAAGCCTTGAACTGCGTGGCGGCCGTGGCAATAATCGGGCATGCCCCAACACATCGGAATCGTCGGCTGCTCCTTCGAGGGCGCAGCGCTTTGCTACCGGACCGTCTGTAGCGAGGGCGCGCAGCTGCTCGGCCCGCACGCGCACCCCGAAGTGTCGATGCACACACACTCGCTTGCCAGTTACGTGGCGTGCCTGGAGCACGGCGACTGGCCCGGTGTGGCCGAGCTCATGCTGTCTTCCGCCAAAAAACTGGCGAAAGCTGGCGCCGACTTCCTGATCTGCCCCGACAACACCATCCACCAGGCCATGCCCCTCGTGGAGCCGCGCTCCCCGCTGCCCTGGCTGCACATCGCCGAGGTCGTTGCTGCTGAGGCGGCGCAGCGCGGGTTCCAGCGCATTGGCATCATCGGCACGCGCTGGCTGGTGGAGAGCGAGGTGTATCCCGACAAGCTCAGTGCGCGCTCCCTGGCCTATGTGCGCCCCGGCGCGGATGAGCGCGCGGAGATCAACCGCGTCATCATGGACGAGCTGGTGTACGGAGTCTTCAAGCCCGAGGCGGTTGCCTGCTTTCAACGCGTCATGGCGCGCATGAAGGGCACGGGCTGCGACGCCGTCATCTTAGGCTGCACCGAAATCCCCTTGATCATGAACGACGCGAACTCGCCGCTGTCGACGCTGGATTCGACACGCCTGCTGGCGCGGGCAGCGCTGCGGCGGGCGGTGTGACGCTGGCAGGTTATTGAACAAATAGGACTGCAGCCCATACACCACATTGGTTAATAGCTATTAAAACCAGAGTATCTACTCTCTTGATGGCCCCACCACCGACCAGCCCGCGTGCAGGTTGGCCTTGTCGTTCTCGTACTCCCACGCGGTGCCGCAGCGGTCGCAGCGGTAGCTGGTAATGGTGACCACCGCACCACCGCGCCTTTCCTGGCGGTTGTTGCCCTGCACCAGCTCGGCATGCCCGGGGGCGCGGCGCCGGTTTCGCTGGATGCCGGCGCACGAATCGCACAGCGCCATCTTCTTCAATTCGTTCTG
>JBDTCK010000055.1:0-9374 GCA_039923645.1 Rhodoferax sp. | reverse complement strand
CGGTCAGCTTTCCGATGTTTGCACACCTTGTAGTGGCGACCCCATGAACGTCGCTTGGAGAGTGCCACCCAACCCGGCAGTCAACATGGACGCCGGGCGACAAAGCCGGACAGCGCCGGTTACTTCTATGTTGAGCGGCCGCTTCGCCCCAAGTCGGGTTGCTTCTTTGGGCTCAGACCGACAATAGCCGTTGTCGGCCAGCAGCAGACCTGCGCTACAGTCGCTCAGTGAGCTGCGTGAATCTCCATGAACATCCAGCAAGCGAGCCCCTCTGACGTACCAAATATTGCATCCGTTCTGCACGAAGCAGCCCAGTGGCTCGCCCGCGACGGAAGGGCACTTTGGTCGGACGCCGAGGTTGGCCACGACCGCGTTTTAAGGGATGTAAGCGACGGGCTCTTCCATGTCGCCCGTGACGGCGAACATCTGGCCGGCGTCATGAAATTAGAGTTGGAGGGCGCTTATTTTTGGCCCGAGGTGTTGCCGGGCACCTCTGCCTACATACATAAGCTCGCCATACGTCGAAAGTGGGCGGATAAGGGCGTCTCAATTGAGCTGCTGGCCTATGCCCGGGTTCACGCCCAACAGCTCGGACGTACCTGCCTTCGCGTGGACTGCTTTGCGGACCGACCCGGCCTGCGAAATCTCGAGGAAGACTTCGGGTTCGCGTTGCACAGTGTCGTACGGATAGGCGCTGCCTCGCATGCGCGTTATGAGCTATCGACGACCAGATCCGGCGCAATCGGCCAATGCGGGCGTTCGGCAGTGAAACTTGAATGACTCAAACAGGCTTTGACCGGTCTTTCACTGGCGTGGGCATGGATGATTGGCAGGTGGCCTTGGACGACGGCCGGTCAACGGCCGGTCTCGCCGGATATGAATTGGGGCCGCCCATCCGTTGCGGTTCGTTGAGCAAGTCCAGCCGATGACCACTCAGAACAACGCCATAATTGCTTGCCGCTGGCCGCTTCCAGACTGGTGCCCAAGCCCTGACTCTCTGCATGTCGTCCCCTCCTGCCAAGCCTGCCTCTGCCACTTCGACTGAGTTCTCTCTCAAGCGAATCGCCGTGCCGGCCTTTGGGCCCTCGTTGCTTTTCGGGCTGGGCGAAGGCGCCATTCTGCCGATCGTTCCTTTGATGGCGCGTGATCTGGGGGCCTCAGTGCCGATGGCCGCGCTGGTTGTCGCCCTGATCAGCATTGGCTCGCTGCTCAACAACATTCCGGCGTCGCTGATCACGATGCGCTGGGGCGAGCGCGGGGCCATCGTAGCCGCGGGGCTGTGGAGTGGCCTGGGAATGGCACTTTGCGTTTTCTCGTCGCATCTGGCCCTGTTCGCGACAGGCTGCCTCATGGTGGGCATGTCACAGGCCGTCTACAACCTGGCGCGCCAGATCTACATGACAGAGGCCGTTCCGGTCGCGTACCGGGCGCGAGCGCTGTCAACGCTGGGTGGGGTGATGCGCATCGGCATGTTCATCGGACCTTTCCTGGGGGCCGCTGCGATTCATGTGTTCGGCCTGGCTGCTGCCTTTGGAGTCGGCATTGTGGCCGTGCTGGGCGCAGCAGCCGTCGGTGCGCGCGTGCCGGATCTGGAACCTCCCCCGATTGCGCCCGGCCAGACGCCACCGGCCTCCACGACCATTGTTTCGACGCTCAGGGATCATCGCCAGGTGTTCCTCACACTGGGCGTGGGCGTTGTGCTGGTCAGTGCTGTGCGGGCATCGCGCCAGGTGGTCATCCCTTTGTGGGCGGATCACCTCGCGCTGGCACCTGCCGTGGCATCGCTCGTCTATGGCCTGGCAGGTGGCATCGACATGCTGGTTTTCTACCCGGCCGGCAAGCTGATGGATCACAAGGGCAGGCGTTGGGTTGCGGTCCCATCCATGGTCATCATGGGCATGGCGATGCTGTGGATGCCTTTCACGTCGGGCTTCACAACGCTGTTGCTCGCCTCGCTGGCCATCGGTTTCGGCAACGGCATTGGCTCGGGAATGATCATGACTCTCGGCGCAGACCATTCCCCGCGACACGGACGTGCGCACTTCCTCGGTGTGTGGCGCCTGCTCTCCGACATCGGATCCTCATGCGGACCGGCACTTCTCTCACTCCTGGCGGCCAGCTTGTCATTGGCGGCAGGAATCGCTGCCACCGGACTCATCGCCTTCGCTGCGGCGGGGGCGCTGGCGTATTGGATTCCTAAAACGCACGACTCCGAACACGGCACAAACTCCGGATGACCGCAATCGGTTTGAAACGGAAGTTCCGCGACCTTGTGGAGCAACCTGAATAGGGCCGAGTCTGAACCTTTGTGGCGTGCGCCGAGAGCAGTTGATCAGAATTTCCGTGCTGATCGCCGGCGGCGGCTTATCAGCCACGTGGCGTACTATCACGCTCGGCCGTGAACTGACCTTCGGATTGCTCGAATCAGCTTCCACTCAAGGCTGTGTCCGGTCTCTCGGGATCGACGGTCGGACCCTAGTCATGGCCACAACCGGACCTGGACCGTTCATCCAGTTGACGGTCCGTAGTCACCCCAAGAGCGGTATTTCACTGGCGTGCACATGGATGGTTTCCACCATCGACGCGCGCTCCCCTTTAACGCTACGGGTGCTTCGCACGCTCGGTCTTGACCTGGTCGGCAGTGACCAGCTTGCCCTGGTTGCCCCACGACGTGCGCTCGTGGTTAGCGATGTCGGCAATGTCCGCATCGCTCAGCGACGCGCCGAACGGTGGCATCGGGCTCGGGTACGTCACTCCCCCTATCGGCACACCTTGCGCACCGTGCAGGATCGTGCCGATCTGCGTGGCGGGGTCGGCGTCAAGTACGGCCGGGTTGCCCTTGAGCGGCGGGAATGCACCGGTCAGCCCCGTCCCGGTGGCCTGGTGGCAGGCAACGCAGTTGGTGGTATACAGCGCCGCCCCGCGTGCAGCATCGAATTTGTACGGGCCCGCCGCTGCGGGCGGTGCATTGGCCGAGGCCGCTGCGATCGAAGCCGCCGGTGCCGCCGCGGGCGCTGCCGGTTCGATCAGCGGGGCGGAGGGCGCCTGCGCGGCGCCCGGCGCCTGCACGTCAAGAAAGCCCTGTGCGCCGATCATGACATGCGCAAAACTGTGGTCCACGAACGCGTATTTGCCCGCCTGGGGAATCACGAGGTCGAAGATGGCGCCCGCACCGGGTCCGACGGTCTCGGTGGAAACGCCGGTCAGCGCATGGGCCGGATCGCCGTCGGGGTAAACGACGTTGAAGATCGCACCGATGACGTGGAACGACGACCACAGGCTCGGGCCGGCATTCACAAAGTAGATCCGCACCCGCTTGCCGGCCGTGACCGGGAGGGGGCGATCACGATACTGGAATGCAACGCCGTTGAACACGACCTCATCGGGGCGCTCGGCCAACATCTTCTCATAGCTGGGCCCCATGAGGTTTCCGGATATCTGCTGTGTGTACCACTCGCCCTGCACGATCACGTAGCTCTCGGCCGCCGGCGGTAGCGGCGTCGCAGGGTCGACGATGATCGCGCCGTACATGCCGTTGCCCAGGTGCAGCAGCACTGGTGGGGTGCCGCAGTGATAGAGGAATGCGCCCGGTGTGTTGGCGGTGAACGAATAAGTGAGCTTCTCGCCGGGTTTCAATTCGACATAGTGCAGGCTGGGCGGTGTGATGGCGGCGTGAAAATCGACCGAATGTTCCATAGTCCCGTGGTTGATGAACGTAACGTTCACCGTCTGGCCCTGGCGCACGTGGATCACTGGCCCCGGAACCTCGTCGCCGAACGTCCACGCCTGGTAGTCAACGCCGTTGGCGATCGATACCGTCTTGTCGGTGGATTCGACCGTCACGTCGACACTCGGCCCCGGGGTGAGCGGCGGCAACCGCGCATCGCGGGCCTTGTTGATGGGTCCCTTCGAAGCGAGCGACAGAGGCGACACCGCGGCGGCCGCTGCCGTGGGCGTGGGCGCCGCGACATGCATCGTGCTGTATAAGCCGCCGATCAGGAAGAAAACCAGCAACGCGATACCGACGATCGCCGTGACCTGAGCCCCGACCGACGACGCGCGCGGCACGCGCAGCGGAACACCATGACTCCACTCGGCGACCCGGCTCCACGCCGGCCAGCGCCGCTCAATCAGGAAATCGACGCTGTACGGACTGGTGCCGCCACGATAGTTGGTTCCAATCAGCAGCAAGAAGATCAATACGTAGGTGAGCGCGGTCCCCATGTTCGTGGCGCCCACGGTATAGGGTCCGCCGAAGCCTTCGGCCGTGGCCCAGATCAGAAGGCTGAACAGTGCGCCAAACACGTAAGTGGTCTTGCGTGCGAATCCCAGCAGCAGCGCGACGGCGAGCAGGGTTTCGGCGATCCGGGTGAGCCACACGAACAGCATGGCGTTTGGCGTGACGACCGCGATCCACGCGTCGAACCACCACGCCGACCACGCGGCTTGCCCCTGGGCCGCGTTGTGCAGGTAGCCGACATAGTTGGCCGCGAATTGCGACGTCCACGTGAACGCGGCGCCTATCATCCAGATGATGCCGAAGGCAAACCTGAGCGCGGCACCAGCTACATCCGGCCAGGCACCTGAAAGCTGGTCACCGTCACGGGGAGATGACATACGCTATCCCTTCTTGTTTGAGCCTGCGGGTGGCTTCGACATTGAAGGCAGAGGCGGCTTTGAATTATAGGCAGCATCGTGCTTCGAGTAACGCAAATCAGCTTCTGACGCACGATGGCTTCATGGCTACGCCGTCAGGCACGGTGCACGCGAATGCCTCGATCCAAGCGTGTACCCCACGATGGAGCCCAACGACCTCACGCGCGACGACGCGGATCTGGTCCGGCTATGCCGTCCTCAAGCACCAACGCCGCCTCCATCATGATCGGTGAAAAAAGGCGCCGACGTGCTCCGGGGCCGAACAGCGCGGTGATCGATTTGGACCGACCGCTGGGATCAAGGTTCAGTGGAAATCGACACTCGACCTCTCTTCATCGCCTGAATGACCGGCTAGCTTCGCTTTCCATGTCACCCGATACGCGGGCTGAACGTCTACTTCGGAGTCTCGAGTGGCGCCTCGCGCAAGCGGTTCGGCGCCAGCGCGCCAGCCGAGTCGAGGATTGGGTAGGCGATCGAACAGATGTGCGAGTTGATGCGTTTGAGGTCGCTGATCAGGTCGATGTGCAGCGCGCTGGTTTCGATACTGAGGAGGCTGTTCTCGCTCAGGCGGTTCAGGTGCGCCGTTGCGAAGCGCAGCTCCAGGTCGCGAAAGCGCATTTTTTCCTGAATCAGTTTCTGCGCGTCGTGCAGGTTGCCATTGAGGAAGACGCTCATGCCCAGGCGCAGGTTGTCGACCAGGCGCGCATGCAGCTCGGTGATTTCCGCCATGCCGGCCTCGGAGAAACTGCGTCGGGGCTTGATCTTCTTGTCCTCCACATCGATGATCACGCGCTCGATGATGTCGCCGATCTGCTCCATGTTGATGGTGAAGCTGATGATGTCGGTCCAGCGCCGGCTTTCGGCTTCGTCGAGCGCCTCGCGCGGGATCTTAGTCATGTAGTACTTGATGGCCGAATACAGCTCGTCCACGGTGTCGTCCATCTTGCGCAGCTCCCCGGCCAGCCGCAAGTCATTGGTCTTGATGACGGTGAGCATGCCGTTCATCATGGTCTCCACCACGTCGGCCTGGTGCAAGGCCTCGCGTGCGGCGCAGGAAATGGCCAGCGAGGGCATGGACAGTGCGGACGGGTCGAGGTGGCGTGGGCGCATTTGCGAGGCCGATGTTTCCGGCTTCTTCGGCAGCAAGAGCGCGACGACACGCGCCACTGGTTGCGTCAGACCGATGAAGGCCACGCTCATGATGATGTTAAAGCCCAGGTGGAACAGCACCACGCCGTGGGTCGGGCTGGGCAGCAGTGGTTGCACGTAGCGCAGCCACAGGCCGACGCAGGGCGCCATCAGCGCCACGCCCAGCATCTTGAACAGCAGGTTGCCGATCGAAACCTGCCGCACCTCGACGGCTGACTTGGCGGTGGTGAGAACAGCGGCCATGCCGCTGCCCAGATTGGCGCCCAGCACGAGGCCCAGCGCCACGTCCAGCGAGATCATGGTGGAGGCGGCCAGTGCCGCGATCAGCAGCACGACGGCCAGGCTCGAATAGGCCATCACCGCGAGCACCATGCCCAGGATGATTTCGGTCAGAAGGTCGCTACCGACGGAACTCAGAAGGACGCGCACTGCAGGGGTGGCCAGTAGTGGCGCCGCCGAGGCCATCACGAGTTGCAAGGCCAGCAGGATCAGCCCGAGCCCGATGAGCACCCGCCCAATGCGTCCGGCCAGTGTGTCCTGCCGCGTGAGAAACAGCACCACACCGCTGAAAATGAACAGCGGCGAGAGCCATGACAAATCGAACGAGAACAGCACCACCATCATGGCGGTGCCGATGTCGGCCCCGCGCATCACGGCCAGCGCGACGGGCAGTGTGATCAGGCCCTCACCGACAAAGGACGACGTCATCAGCGACGTTGCCGTGCTGGACTGCAGCAGCGCGGTCACGCCAATACCCGAGAGCGCCGATGTGAACCGATTCCCCATGCTGCGCGCCAGCACCTGCCGCAAATTGCTGCCGAACGCGCGCAACACCCCGGTGCGCACGAGCTGGGTGCCCCACACCAGCAGGGCGACCGCGGCGAACAGGTTGAGCAGGTCCTTCATGCTTGATTATTTGCCGCGCCGCACCCGCCGCAACTCGTCCAGGATGAGGCAGGCGGCACCCAGCGTGATGGCGCTATCGGCGAGGTTGAAGGCCGGGAAATGTGCGCTGTGCAAGTGAAAGTCCAGGAAGTCCACCACATAGCCGTGCATCAGCCGGTCCATCACGTTGCCCACGGCGCCGCCCAGGATGCAGGCCAGCGCGAACGAGAACAGCTTCTGGCCCGCGTGCGAGCGCAGCAGCCACACAATCAGCAGCGCCGCCACCACGCCGATCGCCGTGAAGAACCAGCGCTGCCAGCCAGACGCCGCCGCCAGGAACGAGAATGCCGCGCCGGTGTTGTGTACCCGCACGATGTTGAGGAAGCTGGCGACGGTGACGCCATCGCCGAGCTGGTAATAGCCCATGATGAGCACCTTGCTGAACTGGTCCAGTATCAGCACGATCAGGGCCAGACCCAGCCAGGGCAGCAAGTTACCTGACGATTTGACGAAGCTATTCCTGGCCATCAGGCAAACTCCCTGACTTCACCTGCGCCGAACAGATTGCTGGTGCAGCGAGCGCACAGCGTGGGGTGCGCCGGGTCGTGGCCGACGTCAAAGCGGTAGTGCCAGCAGCGTTCACATTTGGTGTCAAAAGTGGCTGTAGCCTTTATCTGGAGTTCACTGGACGCTACCAGATCAATAGCGGACGTGATGAACACGAACTTCAGATCGCCATCCAGGCTGGCAAGCAGAGCGTGATCTTGCGCGTTCACGCCCAGCGACACATTGGCCTGCAACGATGAACCCACCTTGCCGTCGGCGCGCAGCGCCTCGATCTCTTTGTTCACGGCGTCACGCAATTCCCGGATGCGCGACCATTTGGCCAGAAGGGCGGCATCGGGTGGAGACAGTTCGCTGTAGGTTTCCATGAAGATGGATTCGCTCTTTCCCACCAGCTTCCACGCCTCCTCGGCGGTGAAACTCAGGAACGGCGCCATCCAGCGCAACATCGCCTGCGTGATGTGCCACAGCGCGGTCTGAGCGCTGCGGCGCGCCAGCGACTTCGGCGCCGTGGTGTAGAGCCGGTCCTTCAGGATGTCGAGGTAGAAGGAGCCCAGGTCTTCGCTGCAATAGATCTGCAGTTTGGAGACGACCGGGTGGAATTCATACACCTTGTAGTGCGCCAGGATGTCGGCCTGCAGTTGGGCGGCGCGGGCCAGCGCGTAGCGGTCGATCTCCAGCATCTGCGCAGGCGGCACGGCGTCGGTGGCGATGTCGAAGTCGCTGGTGTTGGCGAGCAGGAACTTCAGCGTGTTGCGCACGCGCCGGTAAGTGTCAACTACGCGCGCGAGGATCTTGTCGTCGCCGGCGATATCGCCCGAATAATCGCTGGCGGCCACCCACAGGCGGATGATTTCGGCGCCCAGCTTCTTTGACACGTTCTGTGGGTCGATGCCGTTGCCGAGCGATTTGCTCATCTTTCGGCCCTGGCTGTCCACCGTGAAGCCGTGTGTCAGCAGGCCGCGATATGGCGCGCGGCCTTCCAGCGCGCAGGCAATCAGCAGCGACGAATGGAACCAGCCGCGGTGCTGGTCGTGACCTTCCAGGTAAAGGTCGGCCTCGGGGCCGCTCTCGTGGTGGTTGTCCGGGTGCGTGCCGCGCAGCACGTGATAGAAAGTCGAGCCCGAATCGAACCAGACCTCCAGGATGTCCGCACTCTTGCTGTAGTGGGGCGCATCGGCGGCGCCGAGGATTTCCTCGGTCGTGACGCGGCTCCAGGCTTCGATGCCGCCTTTTTCGACGATGTCGGCGGCCTGGTCGAGGATCGCCATGGTGCGCGGATGCAGTTCGCCCGAGTCCTTGTGCAGGAAGAACGGAATCGGCACGCCCCAGCTGCGCTGGCGCGAGATGCACCAGTCGGGCCGCCCCGAGATCATGTCGCGCAGGCGCACCTTGCCGTTTTCCGGATAGAACTGCGTCTGCTCGATCGCGTCGAGCGCCATCTGGCGCAGGGTCTTGGGCGCCTTGTCCTTGCTGAACACGCCCACGCCTTCGTCCATGCGAATGAACCACTGGGCCGCGGCGCGGTAGATCACCGGCGTCTTGTGGCGCCAGCAGTGCGGGTAGCTGTGGCTGATGGTCTCGGTCGCGAGCAGGCGGCCGGCATCACGCAGTGCCTGGATGATGACCGACACCGCCTTCCAGATGTTCTGGCCGCCGAACAGCGGAAACTCGGGCGCATAGCTGCCATTGCCCTGTACCGGGTTCAGGATGTCGTCGTAGGCCAGCCCGTGTGCGACGCAGGAGTTGAAGTCGTCCACGCCATAGGCGGGCGAGGAATGGACCAGGCCGGTGCCGTCATCGGCGGTGGCGTAGTCGGCCAGGTACACGGGCGACAGGCGGCGGTAGCCGTACTCACCGTTTTCACCCTTGACGTCGTACAGCGGATGCTCGAATTCGAGGCCACCGAGACGTTTGCCCTGCACCGTGGCCAGTACTTTGCCATTCAGCGCATAGCGTGTCATGCATGCGTCCACCAGCGATTCGGCGAGGATCAGCAGGCCGGGCTCGGTATCGACCAGCGCATAGTCGAGCTCGGGATTCAGGTTGATCGCCTGATTGGCGGGAATGGTCCACGCCGTGGTGGTCCAGATGACGGCGAAGGCGTCTTTGGACAAGGC
>JBDTCK010000054.1:0-18594 GCA_039923645.1 Rhodoferax sp. | reverse complement strand
CCGCGAACCAGTAGAGAATGAACCGGTCGCGTTGCTTCGCCGTGAGTTCTCCGTACATGCCGAAATCCAGCAGCGTAAACGTGCCGTCGGGGTGGAAACGAATGTTCCCGGGGTGCAGATCGGCATGGAACAACCCGTCGGAGACGAACATCTGGAGCATGACGTCGACCAGTAACGTGACAAGCCGCTGCTTTTCGTCGGCGCCGAGCGTCGCGGCGGCCTCACTCAGGCGCAAGCCGTCGACCCAGTCCATGGTGAGCAGACGGTGGCTTGTATGGCTCCAGTGAACGCGGGGGAACCTGACGTCGGCGCGACCAGCGAAGTTGGCGCGGAAGCGGTCAATGACACGTCCTTCCTGCGAGAAGTCCAGCTCTTGCATCGTGTAACGACGAAACTCCGCGAGGAATCTGCGCAGATTCGTGCGTTGCATGCGCTGGGGGAACAGGCGGTAGAGCCAACGGAGGCCGAAATCCATGACATCGAGATCGCGACTCACCAGCCGTTCGACGTCGGGGCGTTGAATCTTGACGGCGACGACGGTTCCATCTGCCAAAGTTGCCCGATGGACCTGCGCGAGCGACGCCGCGGCGACCGGTACCCGATTGAATGTTGCAAAAAGTTCTTCGACCGGCTTGCCGAGTTCGCGCTGAATGATCGGCTGGATCTGCTCCCACGGAACCTCTGGCCCGTGCTCCTGAAGAATTGAGAGGGCTTCGACATATGCTTGCGGCAGCACGTCCGGACGCGTGCTCAGGAGTTGCCCCAGTTTGACGAAGACCGGGCCAGCGCCACCAGGCGCGCCGCGAACCTCACCGGGGCTGCGTCGTTGGTCGTGCCTCGATCAACACTGCGTAGAGCGCGATACTCGTGCTGCAACGCCCATCCGACGGCAGTCAAGCGCATCAGGTTCTGTGTCGCGGTGCTTTTGGGTGTTGCCATTGCTTGGCCTTGAATGGTCGGGGCTGGATTGCTGCCAACGGCGGCGGTTTGCCTGGCTCTCGAGTTGTCGGTGCCGCAGATGCGCAGGACGCCGCGTTCTTGCCGTGCTTATGGATCCCTGCAAGCCGGGTCCGCTTGAGCATCGGCACCGGCCACGCCTTCGAGACAACCGAGGTGATGATGGTTTCGCTCCCGCTGAGCGAGCCCACACCAGCGAAAAACGCCTCCCACTCGTGGTCGATGAAGCCGACAACCTTGTCGAAGCCCTCGCGCAGCCGCTTCATCACTGCGGCACCGATGCGTCCGTTGGAGCCGGTGATGACGACGAGATCGGCTTTGGAATTCATGATTTCACCATTCGAGTGTAGGCCAATACCTCGACCTTTTGATGCATGAGCGCGGCGACGCGAGCGACGATGACCCCCCGCTCCGCGAAACTCCTGTGCCGCCACGTCTCATCGCAGGTCGCGGAGGTCCCAACTGCCTTTTCCAGCGCCTCGTCCGTATGTTCCTTGCAGGTTTTGAGGTTCTTACCGTCGAACCGATTGATGCTTTGATCCGGCATGCTCTATTCCCGGTGATGCCTCGACGCAATGCACGCATGACCTGGAGTCGGGCGGGTGCCTAGGGAGATGTTTTCGACGATGCGCGCCATGCTTCAGCCTGTCTGTGCGTTGCCGCACCGAGCATTTGGTTGATGTGGTCATGATGAAGTCACGCGTCGATGCGACGCAAGGAGGGCCTTCACCGCAAGCAGTCCATCACGATTCAACATTCTGTCGCGGTGCAACCGTTGCTTGGCAAACGAGCGACAGCCCACCAACCCGCCGCGTCGATGCGCGCCAAGTCGGGCTTGCTGACCAACCATCGGGGCATTCCAGGCAGTGTTGGAGGACCTCGGCTCATGATTGGCGGCCAGCGACGCCTTGCCTGCACATTGGCGAACGCAGCCCGATCGGCAAGCGGCGCTCGCTCGCTGTGTTCGGTAACACACAGACGGCGAACGCTGCCACGTGCACAGTCGTGACACGCTATTCAGCGAACCTGATGGAGTGCAGCGATGTTGCGCAGCATGGAAAATCTCAAGGGCTATGCCATTGGCGCCACCGACGGCGCCGTCGGTCACTTAAAGGATCTCCATTTCGACGACGAAGCCTGGATCGTCCGCTACTTCGTCGTTGACCCCACCGGCTGGCTGTCGAACCGCAAGGTGCTCATCTCGTTTTTTGCCGTCAGCAAGTCGAGCGACTCGGAAAGAGTGTTAACCATCTCGTCGACCCGTGAGAAGGTGACGAGCACCTCCGACATCGATACCGACACGCCGATTTCGCGCGAACACAAGATGGAGTACGTCGGGTACTTCGGCTATCGGCTGTATTGGGGCGACGACGGGTTCTGGGGCAAAGGGTTCTACCGCGACACGGCGATCCGTCCAATGGGATTTCTCTGCGCCGGTGAGCGCGATGGCGACTTGAAGGGTGAGGAGCATGTTGAGACGCAAAGCCCGGCCCTGCCAGCTCGGAGCAAGGCGCTCACACCTAACCAAGGCCCCGCTCTGCCTCACAATCATCCAGACAAGAGTCCGCCGCGATGGAAATATGGAACTGGATCGCACCACGCCGAAGAAGGCATGCGTGACGGCGGCGATCTCCATGCCGCCGCGCGCGAGTTCGGTGCGCAACGCGTCAGGTCGATCGCGCCGTACTTGCCCTACATGCGGCAGGACAAGCGCTTCCACCCGCACGAGGCGGTCAGCGCGCCGTTGTTCGCGGGCATCCTCGAGGAGTGCTCCGATTGGCTGGTGACCGCCGATCCGTACCTGCACCGAAATCCAGAACTGTCGATGTTGTATCGCGTGCCGACTCGCGCTGCGGCCACGGCGCCGTTGGTGGCCGACTGGATCCGCGACAACGTCCCCGACGCCATCGTGATCGGTCCAGGAAGTGAAAGCGAGTTGAGAAATCGGGGCATTTCAAGCGACTCGGACTGCCGCCACCGATCTGCGTGGCCATCCAGGAGGTTGCAGCCGACGCTTACCGGCAACTGCTCACAGCCGGCGCTGCGCGCGCGGTGAGCACGTATTCGATCGCCCGTCCTTCCAATGCGATATTCATTGCCGCGCTGCTTGCCCACGCCAGTACCGATCTGTTCAACCCCTGAATCCTGAGAAAAACTCTATGCCCACCCTCACCCCGGAACTGAGCCAGCGCATCGATGGTTATTGGCGCGCGGCTAATTACCTCGCGGTCGGCCAGATCTATCTATTCGCCAATCCGCTGCTGAAACGACCTCTGGCTCCTACCGACATCAAGCACATGCTGCTGGGACACTGGGGCACGACACCCGGACAGAATTTCATCTACGCGCATCTGAACCGAATCATCAAGAAATACGATCTGGACATGATCTACGTCTCCGGCCCGGGGCACGGTGGCCCGGCCGTCGTGGCGAACACCTATCTCGAGGGCACGTACAGCGAGATATATCCGAATATCAGCCAGGACGAAGCCGGGTTGCAGAAACTGTTCCTGCAGTTTTCCTTTCCCGGCGGCATCCCCAGCCATGCATCGCCGGAAACGCCGGGATCGATCCACGAGGGTGGCGAACTGGGGTATTCGCTCAGCCATTCGTTCGGAGCTGTGTTCGACAACCCCGGGCTGATCGTAGCCTGCGTGGTAGGCGACGGCGAGGCGGAAACCGGACCGCTGGCCACGGCGTGGCATTCCAACAAGTTTCTCAATCCGGTCACCGACGGTGCGGTGCTGCCGATCCTGCATCTCAACGGTTACAAGATCTCCAACCCCACCATCCTTGCACGCATCAGCCACGAGGAGCTGGAACAGCTATTGCGCGGCTACGGATGGACGCCGATTTTCGTCGAAGGCGACGAGCCGGCGCCGATGCATGAAGCCATGGCCACTGCACTGGATGCGGCCATCGACCAGATCAGACAGATACAGGAGGATGCACGCAACCACGGCGACACTGTGCGCCCGCGGTGGCCGATGATCGTTCTCAAGTCGCCCAAGGGCTGGACAGGGCCGAAAGTAGTGGATGGCCTGCCGGTCGAGGGCACGTTCCGCGCGCACCAGGTCCCGCTCCACCCAAATACTGTTCCCGAACACCTCCCGCTGCTGGAAGACTGGTTGCGAAGCTACCGGCCCGAGGAGTTGTTCGACGAACAGGGACGATTGAGGCCGGAACTCGCAGGACTTGCGCCCGACGGGCCACGGCGCATGGGTGCGAACCCGCACGCCAACGGTGGCATGTTGATGCGTGACCTGCGCATGCCGGATTTCCGGGACTACGCGGCTGCGGTGGTGAAGCCGGGTGTCATCGGCGTCGGTGATACGCGCGTGCTCGGACCTTTTCTCCGTGATGTCGCCAAGTTGAATCAGGAGAGACGCAACTTCCGGGTCTTCGGTCCGGACGAGACACTATCCAACGGCCTGGGGGCACTGTTCGAAGGCACCCATCGCCAGTGGGATGCCGAAACAGTGCCTGGAGACGAGTTTCTTGCCCGCTCCGGCGGTGTGCTGGACTCGATGCTCAGCGAGCATCAATGCGAAGGCTGGCTCGAAGGTTACCTGCTGACCGGTCGACATGGCCTGTTCAATTGTTACGAGGCCTTCATCCACATCATCGACTCGATGTTTAACCAGCACGCCAAGTGGCTCAAGGTCACGGCGGCCCTGCCATGGCGGCGCAAGATCGCGTCACTGAATTACCTGCTGGCCTCGCACGTCTGGCGCCAGGACCACAACGGCTTTACTCACCAGGACCCGGGTTTCGTCGATGTCGTCATGAACAAGAAGTCGGCGGTTGTGCGCATCTACTTCCCGCCGGATGCCAATTGCCTGCTTTCTGTGGTCGATCACTGCCTGCGCAGCCACCACTATGTCAATGTCGTTGTGGCGGGAAAACATCCCGCGCCGCAATGGTTGACGATGGATGAAGCAGTCAAGCATTGCACCAAGGGCATCGGTATCTGGCAATGGGCAAGCAACGATCAGGAAGCCGAGCCCGACGTGGTGATGGCCTGCTGCGGAGACGTACCAACGCTGGAAACGCTTGCGGCCGTCTCTATCATGCGCGAGCATCTGCCCGACCTCAAGATTCGCGTAGTCAATGTCGTTGACCTGATGCGCCTGCAACCGCAAAGTGAACACCCTCATGGATTGAGCGATACGGACTTCGATGATCTGTTCACGACCGACAAGCCGGTCGTCTTTGCTTTCCACGCTTATCCATGGTCGATCCACCGGCTGACCTACCGCCGTACCAACCACGAGAACATCCATGTCCGCGGCTACAAGGAAGAGGGCTCGATCACCACGCCGTTTGACATGACGGTGCTCAATGATCTGGACCGATTCGACCTCGTGATGGATGTCATCGATCGCGTGTCGAAAGTGGGCGAAAAAGGGGTGTATCTAAAGCAACAGCTAAAGGACAAATTGATCGAGCACAAGCGATACATTGACCTGAACGGTCAGGACATGCCGGAAGTCCGCGAGTGGCGCTGGAATGGTGTGAATTGAACAAGTTGCATAACACTTTGTTGCCGACTGGATTGTCCAGGTTATGAGGCATGCATCCGTCAATCCTGAGGAGACGCTCCTTGACTCGTTGCAGATGCATGCGCTTCGCTACCTGTTGGACGAAACCGACCCGCGCATCGGCCTGGTCGCGGACAGCGCCATGTGCGGTACTGTGTGCAGCATTGCCGCAGTGGGCATGGCACTGGCGAGTTACCCTCTCGCGGTCGAGCACGGACTAATCACGCGCAGCGAGGTTGCTGCGCGCACCCTGCGCCTGCTGCGTCGAATGGACAATAGTCTGCAGAGCGAGTCAGTCGACGCGACCGGCTACCGCGGCTTCTTCTACCACTTCCTGCGTAGGCCGCACAGTCGAAAACTAGACGTCCTCGCGACGAACACTGTCGCGGCGACGCCCCCCCCCGGTAGCGTCGATCTGCGCTCTGAGGTAAAAGCTTTGGCGTCACGGCAAGATCACTTCGACGCAAGTCGAGGTCAGCGCGACGCCATCCAGCGTGTTCGTCCTGCTCGATGGCCACCGCAATGGTAGCCCACACGACGGAGGCTCTCTTGGAGGATGGCGAGTTCTCACGTGACCATCCAGTTGGACGAACAACACGGTCGCGCGGTCGGTTCGAGGATCACCTCCAGCGGACAGATCCGCGGCCTTTCAATGAAGGTCGAAGAGATCGTGACGCAATGCGAGGTTCCTCATAACAAGGCGAGGAAGTCCGTCGGTTCACCCCGGCTGTTCGTCGTTGGTCAATACAGCTGGGCTTTGCGCTCGTCTCTCGGCAAGGCGTACACGTGGTCGTGTGCGAACCGCACGGCTCGCGACCCGACGATGCCCTTCAATCTACACCGGAGCAGTTCATGATTCGCCGCTCGACACCTTGCATCAATGCGCAGGCGGTCGTTGATACCAGAACACGAGACATGCCATGATGCTGCAGCTACGACCGATTCCGCCCGACTTCGGAGAGGCGCGGCTCGACGAGCTGCAGCGCCATGCCTTCGACTATTTCCTGCACCACACCAACCTGGTCAACGGGCTGGTGGCGGACACCTCTCATCCCAACTCAGTCGCCAGCATCGCCGCAGTGGGCTTCGCACTGGCGGCGTATCCGGTGGGCGTAGAGCGCGGCTGGATGACGCGCGCCGATGCGCTCCAGCGCACGTTGGCGGTGCTCCGCTTCTTCTGGGCCAGCCCGCACGGTATGGCGCCCGACGCGACCGGGCACAAAGGCTTCTACTATCATTTCCTGGAGATGGACACTGGCCGCCGTGCGGGCCTGTGCGAGTTGTCCACCGTCGACAGCAGTTTCCTGCTCGCGGGCATGCTCGCCGCGGCCGCGTATTTCGTGCGCGAGAATGACGACGAACAGGCCATCCGGACGCTGGCCGACGCGCTCTACCAACGTGCCGATTGGCCCTGGGCGTGCAATGGCGGTGCAACGGTCACGCACGGATGGAAGCCCGAAGGCGGGTTTCTGCCCTATCGCTGGGAAGGTTACGACGAGGCGGTCCTGCTGTACATCCTCGCTCTGGGATCACCCACACACCCTTTGCCAGCAGAGAGTTATGCGGCATGGACCTCCACCTATGAATGGAAGCGCATCTACGGATACGAGTTCATCTACGCCGGCCCACTCTTCATCCACCAGTACTCCCACATCTGGGTCGATTTTCGCGGCATCCAGGATGCGTTCGCACGGGACAAAGGCATCGACTATTGCGAGAACAGCCGCCGAGCGACCTATGTGCAGCAGGAGTACGCGATCCGCAACCCCCTCGGGCTCGCCGGCTATGGCGCCAACTTCTGGGGTCTGACGGCGAGCGATGGGCCAGGGCAGACGACACGTCGAAGTCACGGCACCCAGCGCTCGTTTTTCGACTATGTTGCCCGGGGCGCGCCGTACGGACCCGACGACGGGACCGTCGCCCCCTGGGCCGTGGTCGCATCGCTGCCGTTCGCTCCCGAGATCGTCTTGCCGACAGTGCGGCATTTTCAGGAGGCGTATCCGCAAGCGTCCGGCGAGTATTGCTTCAGGTGCAGCTTCAATCTGAGTTTTCCGAATGCGGCGCACCCCGGCGCGGGCTGGACCTCGCCCTACCACTTCGGCATCAATCTCGGCCCGGTCGTGCTGATGTGCGAGAACTACCGGTCAGGGTTGCTTTGGCAGTTGATGCGAGCCTGCCCCGCCATCGTCAGCGGGCTGAGGCGGGCGGGATTCAAGAACGGTTGGCTATGAGCGTGCCCGCCAGGCGGGCGTTCGGTTCGCCGGGACACGCGCGGTGAAACAGCATTACGTTTAGCTCATCTGGTCGAGTGTTTTTCTGATTCCTTGGTCGGCGCTCTACTTGGCCATGCGGGCACTGCGCGCGGCGATGTGGCGCGCCAGTCTCGCGACCACGCTCTTCGGGCTCACCGAGCCGATCTTCGTGCCTGCATACTGGAATCCGCCAAACCTTTTCGAGTTGGCGCAGCGCACCGGGTTCGACATCGAGAGCCTGATCTTTTCGTTCGCTCTCGGCGGCATCGGCACGGTGCTGTACGACGCCTTCGCCGGTCGAGAGCTCGTGCCAGCCAGTGCCGCGCTGCGCGAGGCGCCGCGGCACCACCTGCACCGCTGGGCACTGCTGTTGCCATTCGCGGCGTTTCTACCGCTCTACGTTCTGCCTTGGAATCCGATCTACGTGGTGCTCGCCTGCCCGGTGCTGGGCGCGATCGCATCGAACCTCTGCCGCCCGGAGCTGCGGCGCGAGTCCTTCGTGGGTGGGCTTCTATTTCTCACTCTGTACGCCGTGTTCATGTTGGGATTGAAATGGTTCGCACCCGGCTACATCGCCGCTGTCTGGAACCTGCCCGCACTGAGAGGCGGGCTGGTGTACGGTATACCCACCGAAGAGTTGTTGTTCGGCTTTGCGTTCGGTCTGTACTGGTCGGGCGTGTACGAGCACTTAACCTGGAGCATGAGTTTCAATGCAATCAAACGCCCTCGACAGAAGTCGTCACGCCGGCCGCTATGAATCGCAGTCGCTGCAGCTTTCTGTGCCGCAGGCAACATCAAGGGTGCCTTCGTTCTGTGGGTTGGTGTTCTAGAGCCAGCGGCGCAAAGCTCGTCCGATGGCTTCGAGCGGCAGATTCGTCCAGAACCGGCCAGACCAGCTGTCCCCAAGGATCAGGCGCGATGTGGATACATCCTCGAAGAACTGCCGGCTCAGGAGCTCGCAATCATCGGGCGCGGTCATGGCCAGCAGCAGCTCGAAGTTGAGAAAGAAGCTGCGGTAGTCGAGGTTGGCGCTCCCGAGCGTGGCCCAATGTCGGTCGACCACCACGGTTTTTGCGTGCAACATGCGCGGCAGGTACTCGTAGATTCGCACGTCGGCGGACATGAGCGACGCGTAGAGCGAGTGCGCCGCCCATCGCGTGATCGGCACATCGCTCTTCGCCGGGACCAGCAATCGCACGTCGACGCCCCGACGCGCGCAGGCCATCAGTTGGCGCAGGGTGAAGAGGTCGGGAATGAAGTAAGGCGTCGTGAGATAGACGCGCTCGCTTGCCGATTCAAACGCCTCGGCGTAAAGGCAGCGTATGCGATGGCGGCAGACTCGTGTGTGGTTCGACACGAGCTGGAGCTCGTGGACGCCGCGCTGAACGGGCGCCCAGCGGCGGTGCCCACGCCAGAAGGCGTCGAACAGTCGCGCCGCATCGCCCACCAATGGACCCGAAACTTCCGCGTGCGTGTCTCGCCACCGCGACTCGCCGTAGCACTGGCGCGAGCTCTCCCGGTGAATATTGAACCCGCCAACGTAAGCAACACGGTCGTCGACAACGAGCAACTTGCGGTGGCTGCGCCGGTTGTAGCGCAGTGGATCGCGCCAACTCCAACGATGGAACCATCGCAGATGCACTCCTTGGTCGCGTAGATACCGCTGCAGCGAGGACGACGTGCTACCCCAGGCGCCTGCCGCGTCCAGATGCACCCGGACGTCGACGCCAGCGGCGGCGCTTCTCGCCAGCGCCTCGGCGAACCTCCAGCCGATTTCGTCGCTGGCGAAGATGTAGCTTTCGATGCGCACGACGGCGGTAGCGTTTTCAATCGACGCGAGCATCGCTTCGTACAGGAGGTCGCCCTCTGTGAACAGCTGGTCGATATGACTCGGCCGAGCCTCCGGTCGGGGGCTGCGGCTCACCGGTTTCGGTGCTCGATACTTCGGGTCGAACTTCATCGCGATCTCAATTGACGTCGCGTGAGCAACACGGCCACTGGAGGCAGAATGATCCACTGGAGAACCGGAACCAGGCCAACGTTCAAGCCCCACAAGATCGGCATGTCGGCAGAGTAGGTCCATCCCTCGAGCCATCGCCCGCTCGTGGCGAGCAACTCGATGGCGATTGTGATCAGTACACCAATGATCACGAAAATTGCGATTGGCATGCGTCCCGACTGCTGAAGCCAGCCGCGGCCACGGCCGGATACCGCCGCGACCATCCAGTAGGCGATGAGCATGATCCCTGCATCTCCAAAGGCTGCGCGCGTGCAGTATTGCACCGCGTCGCGGTGCGGCATGCTGGCCATTCCTTCGAATAGCGAAGACTGGATGATCTCCCACGGAAAATTCAGAAGAAACGCGAAGCCGGCCAGCGCGAGTTCGGGCCAGCGAAGGGCGTTCCGCAGGTGCTTCGAAAAGCCAGCCTTCGTGGGATTCACAGTCGCAAGCTCCTTGCTCGCGCAAACTTCTTCGTCGCCGACGCCGACTCCAAGCCACACATGGTTTGCTTAATGAGACCGTAGACCGCCGTGCCGTTCGGGACACCATCCGGCAGGTCGAGCCATTCGCGCAAGGCTCTATTCAGGCGGTGGTGGGTCACTGCAGCGCCAGGAACCGATCCGGAGTGATGCCGCGCGCAACTCGCGCCGCACTTCAGGAGTGGATCAGCGCATCCAAGCTGATCCGCACCCTCCATTTGGGCATCCACGAGAAATTCAAGAGAGCCGCGCATCGACTGTTTGCATACGCCCTTATCGTCTTCACCGGCTCGGTCAATGTAGGCATTCATCACCGTGGCACCTTTGTCTGACCAACGGTGATGTGCAACGTGTGGACTCGTGCTTCATCGGCCAATGCTACATCTTCGGAGGCAGAGCGTTGCGAACCGTCGAGTTCGATCCGCGTGGCGTCAGTGCCGACGAGAGCGCTGTTGGCCACCGTGATCTCAAAACGCGTGATCGCGTGCAGCCGCTCACGCCGCCGCGCGGCAAGGAGATCCACGTCATCGCCGACAACCTCTCGGCGCACAAGACCAGGCAGGTCGGCGCGTTCCTGGCAGAGTATCCGCAGGTCCATATGCACTTCACCCCGACCTATTTGGCCCGCCGGTAAGATTCGTTACAGGGACTACCCACGTAGTCAAGTGCTGCTGGAGATAAATTTCCCTTGACGACGGTTTTCTTGCATTAGCGTGAAGTGATGGTGCGATTCAACGGGAACAGACTGCACATTTACAGACGGCCTTGTTGCACATATTGTGCGGACCCAGATACGAACCGCTCGGCGGGGCTCCATTTGCAAAACGGGTCCATGCTGATGCAATCCCCTGAATCTTATCGAGCTTGCCCGCCGCCGGTCTGACCTGTCTACTGCATCTTCAATTTCACGTCTTGCAGAAATAATTCATTCGAATCAATTACGCCATGGTTGCTGTCGGACCTGCTGACTTGACGCTCACATGCCGGGGATCAAAGCGACACCCTTTGGTCATCATTGCCCACAGGATTCGAGCATTTTTGTTGGCCGTGGCGACAGCGGCCTTTTGCCAACCCGACTTCTCACGCAATTGATGCAACCACTTTGAGATGGGGTCGTCTCGCTTGCGCGCCGTCATCACGGCTGACTTAGCGCCCTGGATCAGCAGCATACGCAAGTACATGTCACCGCGCTTTGTGATCCCACCCAGACTGCTCTTTCCGCCGCTGGAGTTTTGCCTCGGCGTTAACCCCAACCAGGCACCAAACTGAGCACCATTTTTGAACTGATGAAAGTTGCCGACTGTGGCCACCACAGCAGAGGCCGTAATTGGACCTATTCCCATAAGGTCTTTGGCGGCCTTTGTTTGCGCATCCTCCTTCACATGCGCACTGATCCGCGCATCGCACCATTCGATGCGCTTTTCGAGATCCTTCCATTGCTCGTAGGCCTCTTGAACAACCAATCGTGCCAATCCGCAAAGATCATTGCTGGCATCTTCCAACATGTCGCCCAAACTCTCGCGCAATTTTTCTGGCTTCCTGGAGACTACCAAGCCGAACTCAGTCAGCATGCCCCGAATGCGATTGATGCTCGCCGTGCGTTCTTCCTTCAACCCTTCACGCAATCTGTGCACACACAATAGGCCTTGCTGAACAGTGGTTTTGACTGGGACAAAGTGCATGTTCGGCCTGGACGCTGCTTCGCAAACAGCTGCGGCATCATTGGCGTCATTCTTGCCACGTTCGCCCTGCAGCCGATAGGGTGTCACCAGGTGGGCCGCGATAATTCTTACGTTCAACCCAAATGCAGTGAGTTTGCGAGCCCAATGGTGGGAGCCACCGCACGCCTCCATTGCCACCAAGCAGCCTGCCGGAAGCTGCGCGCACCACAACAGAAACTTGTCTCGGCTCAGTTGCCGATTGGTGACAAGTTTGCCCCCCGCATCAACGGCATGAACCTGAATCACAGACTTTGCCAAATCCACTCCGACTCGTGTAATCTCACTCATGGGACTTCCCCTTTCAAAGGTTTCAGATTGACTTACCTACAAACCAATCTTGGCACTTGATGCCGTTACCGAAAAGTGGGTAGTCCCTGTAACGAATCTTACCGGCGGGCCGGCTTCGATTCGCGGCGCGGCGCTCGCGCTGCCGTTGCCGCCGGCGGCCGCCGTGGCCGCAGCGAAAGCGATGCCGCAACAAACTAAAAGCCTACGCATCCGTGCGCTGCCAGCTGGTTGCCGTGGTGCCGCGGCGAAACAGCCGCCCTCCTGCGCCGGCCGCGTAGATCACGCCGTCCGGCGTGACGGCGAGCGACTGGATGACTGCTTCCGGCCCGTTTACGTGTGACCACTTCTCACCGCCGTCACTGCTGAAGAACAACTCGGCGTCTCCGGCCGCATAGACATGGGCGGGCTGCCTGATGTCGAAGGCCACGGCAGACACTGGTCGACCGAGCCCGCCGGCGTCGCGCCAACCGCAAAAACAGTCCATCGCGCGGCGCACGCCATGCGGTGTAGCAGCGAACAACCAGCCGCTTTGCATGCTGCCCGGCATGTTGGAATGCACGAGGCGCGTGATGCCGCCGCGCGGCCCCGCATCCATCAGCCGCCAATGTTGCCCGCCGTCTTCGCTGCGAAAGATGCCACGGCCTCTCACGTAGGCATAGAGCGTCGCGGGCCGGTCTGCGTGCGCGGCCAAGGCAGCGACGTCGGTACCCGGCAAGCCGTCGTTGCGCTCCGTCCAATTGCGCCCGCCGTCGTTGCTGCGCAGCACGCCGAAGCCCACTCCAGCAACATACAGCGCGCTTTTGCGCCCGGTGTACACCGCGATTGACGTGATGGCCGTAGCGCCAGGGACAGGGGGAAGCTCGACGGCCGCCCAATGTCGTCCGCCGTCGCGGCTGCGATGGACGGCATCGACGGTGGCCTTGAGGAGGGCCCGACCCGATGGGTCGAAAGCCAGCGCCACCGTGTCGCTGCGCACCGACTCCGCCACAGCGGGGCCGGCCACCGCGATTTTCACGACCGGCAGGCCGGCGAGCAAGGCGACGCCGGCTACGGTATGTGCGCCTGCGGCGAAGAGGCGCCGGCGCGAGCTTGCGCCGCGCTCACGGGTTCTCCTTGATCTGGTCGGCGTACTTGGCGGCGATCTCACCCATCTTGCGCATCATCTCAGCGCGCATCTTGAAGTCGAGTTTGTCGTTGCCGGGCGGAAGATGGGGCAGTGTCGCCTCTCCCTGGCCAGCCATCATCTGGTGGCACGAACGCATCATGCCCATCATTCCATCGCCATGCATCATTCCTTTGCCGCCCTCCGCGCCCTCGGAGTCCATCATCCCGTGCTGCATCGGCATGTCTGTCTTGTTCGCCGTGCCGGACGAACTTTGGGCCGGCTGCGCCATCTGTCCTGTCTCGGCCGCCAGCGAGGCCGCGCTCGTGGCCGCGAGCGCGGCGGCCACCAGGTAAGCCTTGATCGATATGCGTTTCATCCAATTCTCCTTTGCTTGTGTGAAAAAAATGGCGAACGTGTTCGCCGTCCATGGGTCTGCGTCATCGTCAGTTACGCTCCTTTCGTTTCAACGCGGTCCGAGCGCGCGGTCCAATGACGCGAGAAACTGCTGCGGTGGCTGATAGCCGATCACCTGAAATGGGACCTCCCGCCCGTTCCGGTCGAAAAAAATAATGCCCGGCGGGCCGAACAGGCCAAAGCGCTTGAGCAAGGCCTGATCGTCCGAGTCGTTGGCCGTGACGTCGGCGCGCAGCAGCAGCACATCGTTCAAACGCGCCGTGACTTGCGAATCGCTGAACGTGAAGCGATCCATCTCCTTGCACGACACACACCATTCGGCCCAGAAATCGAGCATGACGGGCCGGCCCCTGGCCACTTGCAGCCGGGCCTCCAGATCACCCACGCTCTTCACCCGCTGAAATGTCGCTGCGGTGCTGGGCTGTGCGGCGGGACTGCCAAAGCCGGCAAGCGGTCGCAATATACCCCGACCGCCGGCCAGGGTGCCGACGAGCAATGCGATGCCCGTGACCAGCGCCATGACACCCACGCCCTTGAACAGGCGTCGGTGGCCCGGGGCGTCGACCGGCAAAGGGTCGAGCGCGTGCAGGTAGATGGCGGGCATGATCAGCAAGGTCGCCCACAGCAGCTGTTGCGCGACCGCCGCAATCACCGGTGACACGAGATAGATGGCCAGCGCCAGCATCATCACGCCAAACACGCGCTTGACGGACTCGGTCCATGGCCCCGCCTTGGGTAGCAGGGCACCGGCCGTGGCGCCCACCGCCAGCAGCGGCACACCCATGCCGATGGCCATCGAGAACAGCGCGACCCCGCCCAGCGCGACATCGCGCGTCTGGCCGATGTAAAGCAACGCCCCCGCCAGCGGCGCGGCGACGCAGGGGCCGACGATCACCGCCGACAGCACGCCCATTAGGAACACGCCCGCCGCCCGGCCGCCCCGGATGCGGCTGCCAGCGCCGGCCAGCCGACTCTGCAGCGAACTGGGCAGCTGCAGTTCGTACAGGCCGAACATCGACAGGGCGAGCAGCACGAACACCGCGGCAAAGCTGCCGAGTACCCACGGGTTTTGCAGGTAGGCCGACAGCAGCGAACCGGCAAGCCCCGCTGCCACGCCGGCTGCCGCATAGGTGAGCGCCATTCCCAGCACGTAGACCGACGACAGGCCGAGGGCATAGCGTCGCGTCATGTGCTGTCCGTGGCCCACGATGATGCCGGACAGGATCGGCAGCATCGGCAGCATGCAGGGTGTGAAGGCCAGCAACAGCCCGACACCGAAGAATGCGGCGATGATTGCCCATGCGCTTCCGCCCAGAAGCAGCCGCCTCGCGCCCTCCGGATCCGACGCGCCGTGGTCGCGTGGACTCGCTGCGGCGGCGACCGACTGGGCATCGCCTTGCGGGCTTCCGGCTGCTGTCGCCTGCGCCGGTGCGCCGGGCAGCGACGCTTGCGGCAACGCAACGACGACGGTCTTCTCGATCGGGGGGTAGCAAACACCCAGAGGCTCGTTGCAGCCCTGGTAGGTGACGTGCAGCTCGACCTGGCGCGCCGGAGTGCCCGATTGCCGCAGGCCGATGATCAACTCGACCCGGGCGCGGTAGACCTCGACCTGACCGAATGTCGGATCGGCCTTGGGCTCGCCCTTGGGCAACGATACGCCGGTGATAGCGATCGTCGGCGGCGCAACGACGCTGAAGCTGATGCGGTCGCGGTACAGGTAGTAGTCGGGTGCCGGCGTCAACTCGGCGACAAGGGTGCTGGCGTCGCGAGCGCGAACCGTGAACCGGTACGCCTGGTCGGGCGGCAACAACTCCGCTGGCGACCTGCCACTCCGCAGCCAATTCCTGATCGAGTCGAGCGGCCCGGATGCCGGCGCCACCGCGTTCCACGACGGCGCCGCAGCCGGATTGGGGCTAATCCCCTGTGCATGGGCCATGGCGGCGAAAGCGAGCAACAGGCCGATACAAGCCTGCACGCAACGCTTTGCAAAGGGGGTCCCGACCGCCCGCCGTCGGCCCGACCGCGCCTTCCCGCTCGCGAACCAAATTCGAAGTCCGATCACTTGATCAGCTCCCTTGCGATTGTGGCGCGCAGGGTCTGGAAGTCGGGTTCGCCGACAGTCCGGCTGAGGATGTTGCCGCGCTTGTCGATCAGAAATGCAGTAGGTGTGAGCTGCACATTGCCGAAGGCCGTGGCCATTGCGCTCTGGGCGTCGAGCACGACCTTGAAGGGCAGATTCTTCCAGTGCGCGTAGTTCCGCACGTATTCCGGCGGGTCGTACTGCATCGCCACAGTGAGCAGCTCGAAGCCTTGACCTGCGAAAAGATCATGCGTCTTGACCAAATCGGGCATCTCCTTGATGCAGGTGGCACAGCTGGTCGCCCAGAACACGACATACACGACCTTGCCGCGCAGCGCTTGAGTGCTCGTGTGCTGCCCTGCGAGCGTCACGAAATCCACGTGTGGTGCGGCTTGCCGCGACCAGTACACGTAGGCCGTAGCGACAGCCAACGCCAGGGCGACAACGATGGGCACCATTGTTCGCGCCAGGATATTCGAGAGTTTTGGGTTCATTGATTGCTCCTGGATCGGATGAGTCGCTCAATACTGCAGCTCTCGACGCGCGAGGCCTTACGCCACCACCCGGTAGTTGCGCATCAGGCCGGAGTCTTCGTGCTCCAGCATGTGGCAGTGGTACAGGAAGAGGCCGGGATAGTCGGCAAAGCGCACCAGGATGCGCACGCGCTCTTGCGGCATCACGAGCACGATGTCCTTCCAGCCTTCGTCGACGATGCCCGCGCTTTCCGGGTGCGAACCCTCCCTTGCGCCGAAGGAGCGCCCGAGCACCCGGAACTGCAGGCCGTGCACGTGCATCGCGTGGGCCATCGTCATGCCCATCATCCCGGAGCCACCGTCGTTGCGGAACTCCCAGATCTCCTGGGTGCCCAGCTTGACGGTTTCCAGCACCGTCGTGCCGAGCATGTCGAAGCTTCTGCCGTTGATGCCCCACTTCATCATCCCCATCGTGATTTCGAAGATCTTGGGGCGCCCGACGTTGACCGCGGCGCTCGGGTCGGCGGCCGGCAGAACCGACAGGCGCCGCGGTAGAGGCTCTGCTGGCCCCTTCGCGCCGCCTCGCACGCGCGCTGTGAGCACCGGAAAGGGCGCGCCATCTGGCAACGCCGCTTCGCCCATCATTCCCCCCATCATCCCGCCCATGCCGCTGTCGAAGGCCAGGCTGTGCAGCACGAGTTCGGTGCCCACGGGCCAGCGCCCGAAGTCCACCCACAGGTCGAGGCGCTCGGCGGGGGCGAGCATGACGTGGTCGCGCTGCAGCGGCGCGCCCAGCAGCCCACCGTCGGTGCCGATCACCGTCAGCGGCGACCGGTCGGCCCAAGCCAGCTTGTAGATGCGTGAGTTGGAGGCATTGAGCAGTCGCAGCCGATACGGGCGCGGCGCCAATTCGAGGCTCGCGTCGGGCCGGCCGTTGACGAGGATCTGGTCACCGAACATGCCAATCATGCCGTCCATCATCCGGCCCATGCCGCCCATGCCTCGACCCATCATCCCACCGCCCATCATCCCGCGCCGGCCAGAGCCTTTGGTTGCTGCAGCGGCAAGGCTGCCCGACAGGTAAACCAGCTGGTTGTCGTCGTCGAAGCTGCGGTCCTGGATCACCAGCGGAAGGTCTTGCGCACCGGTGGGCAGGCCCAGGGCGTCCTCCTCGTCATCGCTGACCAGGAACAGGCCGGCCAGGCCGAAGTAGACCTGCTTGCCGGTGCGACCATGCGGGTGTGGGTGAAACCAGTAGCTGCCAGCGCGGTTGACGATGGTGAACTCGTAAACATAGCGCTCGCCCGGGCCGATCGCAAAGCGCGGATGGCCGTCCATCGCTTCCGGCACGTGCAGGCCGTGCCAATGAATAATGGTCGACTCCGGCAAGCCGTTGATCAGATCGATGCGCACGCGCTGGCCCCGGCGCACGCGGATGATCGGCCCGAGGTAGGCGCCGGCTGAGGCTTCGAGCGCACTGGTATCGCCGCGCAACAGCTTGCCCTGGTAGCGCCACACCCGCGTCGGATCGCCGGGGCGGATCGCGACGCGATCCTCCGTGGCGCGCAACTCGATGTGGACGTCGATCTGGGCGCGATCGCCGCTGCGCTCGCCCGCGCGTACCGGCGGCAGACCGAGCGCAGCCGCCGCTGTCGCGACCCCTCCGGTGATCAGGATATGGCGTCTGTGCTTGTTCATGTCGAAACTTCCATGTGGTGGGCTACTGCGTCGCGTCGCGTCGCGTCGCGCCTAACGGCGCCCCATGCCCATGCCCATGCCGTCCATCATCGAGAAGTGCATCCAGCCCATGCCCACCGCGATAACAAGTGCGATGGCGCCAATGACAGCCAGGACGACCACCGCCACTTTCAGCACCGTGGACATTGCGGATTTCACCGGCTCAAGCGGGCTGCGCTGCGCATCGGGCCGACGGCCGTTTTCCGGTTCATTCATCGGTCGCACCCTCCTTGGCGATTTGCGTCCATCCGCCCCCCTCGACCTTGCGCAGATAGACGCTGCGCTTGAATGTGGCAATGGCGATCTCACTGGGCCGCGCCGGGTTCTGTGCGATATAGGCCACCGCATCCTCGGTCAAGGGCGGCAGCGCGATCTCGACCGGCTTGGCGCCCACCTTCAAGGCGATTTGGTTCAGTGCCGGCTTGGTGGCGTAGGTACTGAACCACAGGTGTTTGCCGTCGAGATCGAAGGTCTCGGCCAGCACACGCGTGCCGCCGACCAGGCGATCGAAACTTTCTCCCGCATCGTGCGACAGGTAAAGCCCT
>JBDTCK010000053.1:0-16032 GCA_039923645.1 Rhodoferax sp. | reverse complement strand
CACATCGACGCCGGCAAGACCACGACCACCGAACGCATCCTGTTCTATACCGGTGTGAACTACAAGCTCGGCGAGGTGCACGAAGGCACCGCCACGATGGACTGGATGGAGCAGGAGCAAGAGCGCGGCATCACGATCACCTCGGCCGCGACCACTGCGTTCTGGAAAGGCATGGCGGGCAACTACCCCGAGCACCGCATCAACATCATCGATACGCCCGGTCACGTGGACTTCACGATCGAGGTCGAACGCTCCATGCGCGTGCTTGATGGCGCCGTGATGGTGTACGACGCGGTCGGTGGCGTGCAGCCGCAGTCGGAAACCGTCTGGCGCCAGGCCAACAAGTACCATGTACCGCGCATTGCGTTTGTGAACAAGATGGACCGCGTGGGGGCCGACTTTCTGCGCGTGCAGCGCCAGATCGGTGAGCGATTGAAGGGCGTGGCGGTGCCGGTGCAGATTCCGATCGGCGCCGAGGAGCACTTCCAGGGCGTGGTGGACCTCGTGAAGATGAAGGCCATTTTGTGGGACGACACCAGTCAGGGCGTGCATTTCGAGTATGCCGATATCCCCCCCGACCTCCTCGCCACGGCAACTCTGTGGCGCGACAAGATGATCGAGGCGGCCGCCGAAGGCAGCGAGGCCTTGCTGGAGAAATACCTGGGTGGCACGCCCTTGAGCGAAGACGAGATCAAGCAGGGCCTGCGCCAGCGCACGGTCGCGAACCAGATCGTTCCCATGCTGTGCGGCAGCGCCTTCAAGAACAAGGGCGTACAGGCGCTACTGGACGCCATCCTCGATTACCTGCCGTCGCCTGTCGACGTGCCCGCGATCATGGGCCACAGCGAGGATGACAAGGAGATCGAGCGGCACCCAAACGACAAGGAACCGTTCTCGGCGCTGGCCTTCAAGATCATGACGGACCCGTTCGTCGGACAGCTGATCTTCTTTCGCGTCTATTCCGGCGTGGTGAAAACCGGCGACACGGTGTACATCCCGGGCAAGACCCGCAAGGAGCGGCTGGGACGCATCCTGCAGATGCACGCCAATGTGCGACAGGAGATCAAGGAGGTGCAGGCGGGCGACATCGCCGCCGCGGTCGGCCTGAAGGATGTGACCACGGGTGACACACTGTGCGACCCGGACAAGGTCATCATTCTTGAGCGCATGATTTTCCCGGAGCCGGTGATCTCGCAGGCGGTCGAACCCAAGACCCAGGTCGACCAGGAAAAGATGGGGGTCGCGCTGCACCGGCTCGCGCAGGAAGACCCGTCGTTTCGGGTGCAGACGGACGAGGAATCGGGCCAGACCATCATCTCGGGCATGGGCGAGCTGCACCTCGAAATCCTGGTGGACCGGATGCGGCGCGAGTTCGGCGTCGAGGCCACGGTCGGCAAGCCGCAGGTCGCGTACCGCGAAACCATCAAGCAGGCGGTGAAAGACGTCGAAGGCAAGTTCATCAAGCAGTCGGGTGGACGCGGCCAGTACGGCCATGCCGTGCTGAACCTGGAGCCGCAAGCCCCCGGCAAAGGCTACGAGTTCGTCGACGCAATCAAGGGCGGCGTGATCCCGCGTGAATTCATCCCGGCGGTGGACAAGGGCATCCAGGAAAGCCTCAAAGCCGGCGTGCTCGCGGGCTATCCGGTGGTCGACGTCAAGGCCACGCTGGTGTTCGGTTCGTCCCACGACGTCGACTCGAACGAGAACGCCTTCCGCATGGCCGGCGCCATTGCATTCAAGGACGCCATGCGGCGCGCGCGTCCGATCCTGCTGGAGCCGATGATGGCGGTCGAGGTCGAGGTACCGGAAGACTTCATGGGCAACGTGATCGGCGACCTGTCGACACGCCGCGGCATGATCCAGGGCATGGAAGACATTGCGGGCGGCGGTGGCAAGCTCGTGCGCGCCGAAGTGCCGCTGGCCGAGATGTTCGGCTACTCGACAACGCTGCGCTCGCTCACGCAGGGCCGCGCCACCTACACCATGGAGTTCAGGCATTACGCCGAGGCGCCTCCGAATATTTCGGAGGCGGTCATCCGCGGCCATGGCAGCCGATAGGGTCCCTCGGCCCGCGCCCTCAGAAATGTCTGGTCAGGTTCAAGTAGATGCTGCGTCGCAAGCCGTATTGCGGCGCACCGACGCCCACGCCCGTGCCGTCGCGCAGCAGGTAGGTTCGATCGAAAAGGTTCAGCAGCGAGACACGGCCCACCAGATCCCCCGCGGCCTGCTTCCAGGTGTGCACGAACGCCGCATTGACCACCGTGTAGCCCGGTAGCGTGCCGCCGTTCGGTGCGCTACCGTCGGGAGTATTGCGCAGCCCGCTGCCGAACAGCAGGTCGCCGCTGATCTGGTTGTCGCCGAACCGGTAGCTGGTGCCCGCCGAGATCGTATAGGTCTGGTCGTGGTCGAGATCGATGTAGTGGTTCGCGATGTAGGCCAGCTCGGCCGCCCCGAACAGGGACTGGCTGGAAATGATGTTGGTGCCCTGCGCCTTCTGGACCGCGAAATTCACATAGCCGGCCCAGTGCGCATCGTTGTAGCGGGCCGATAGCTCGAGTCCGCGCGCATAACCTTTGGCGTAGTTGAAGGGGGACAAAATCAATGCTTGCCCGAACTGGCCCTCGTCCAGCAGGTTGCGGATGTTCTTGTAGTAGGCATCGGCCGACAGCGTGAGCTTGTCGTTCACCCTGTGCGAGGCGCCCACGTCGAAGTAGTCGGTGCGCTCCGCCTTCACCGGATCGGATGTGCTGACCTCGGGCTGGTTGGTGGTGCCCGAGTAAAGGTTGATGCTGGCCTGTGAGGCCAGCTCCTGCGGCGGCGGCGTGAAGTAGCGTGCATAGCCGACGTGCAGCGCGGTGGCCGGCGTCAACTGGTAAGCCATGTTGACGCGCGGGCTGAGCTGGTGCTCGGTCGTGAAGGCATTCACGGCATCGAAGCGAAGCCCGTAATTGAGCGTCAGGTTGGGGTCGATCCGCCATTCGTCCTGCGCGTACAGGCTGAACAGTTGCCCGACCTTGCCCGAGTTGTCGGTGATCGTGAAGGGGTTGCTGCTGGTCTGGTTGCCATCGGCATCGGCCGGAAAGACTGCCACCGCGTTGTCGCTTCGCGTGGCCTGGCGCGTATAGGCCAAGCCCAAGCGCAGGGTGTGCGTCGTGCTGGTCCGGTACGACGCGTCCAATTGCAGGCCGTTGGACGTGTTCGAGCGCAGGGTGTCGGACGCCACGCCGTTGTAGATCAGATCGCCGACCGGATCGGGCAGGTAGTGCAGGTTCGAGTACTGATGAAACGCCGAGACCTGGTAGTCCAGCTTGTCCAGAGTCTTCTGGAACGACAGCACCGCAAAGCGGTTGACTTCGGTCTGCTGCTCGCGCACATCGCCGGACGGCAAGGCGTTGAACCCGGTAGCGGTGTCGCTGAACCCGGTCAGTGAAAAAACCGGCGCCTGGTCAGGATTGGTGGGAATCTGGAATTTGCCGTTGTAGGTGCCGAACATGAGCCCGATGCGCGTGCTGTCGTCCACGAAGTACGAGAAGTTGCCAAACGTCTTGCCCTGCCGCGTCTGGTCGTTTTGCGGGTTCAAGGTCGGCTGTGGATTCTCGATGCCGTTGGAATTCGAAACCCAACTGCCGGAGAGGTAGTAGCTGAGGTTGCCCCTGGCGCCATAGATCGTCGCATCTTCGTTCTGCGTGTTGTGGCTGCCGAGCGTCAGGCCTAGCGAGCCGCCGGGTTTGGCCAGCCCTTCCCAGGTCTGGATATCGACAATGCCCGCGGTGCGCAGGCCGTATTGCGCCGGCAGTGCGCCGGTGAGGAAATCCACCGATTGCACGTAACGGGTGTCGATCGACTGGCCGAAGCCTGAAATACTCTGCGGCAATTCCACGCCGTTGACACGGTACTGCACGTTGCCGTGGTCATCGCGCACATGGATGGAGCCGGAGGCCGTCGAGTCCTTGGAAACACCGGGCGCGCGCAGCAGCACCTCGTCAAACGGCGTGGCGTCGCCCTGTCCCAGGGAATCGATAAGCGAGCGGTCGATGCGGTACACCGTGGTGCCCACCTTCGGGGTCAGGTCGATGCTGGTTTTCTTTGACTGCTGCACGGTAACGTCTACCGTGGACAGCGTACCGGCGTCGTCGGGCGCCGGCGGAGCGGCCCACGCGCACACGCCGGCAAACAGGCCCGCCAGGAAAAGGACCAGCGGACGCAATTCAAACTGATGCATAAACAAACCTCCAAACCAATAGCAAACAGGGCACCGCGGCGCAGCGCCGGTGCCGGACAGGAACACTCAGGAAATGGCCGTTTCCGGCGCTGTCAGCAGGTTTGCGAGGGAGGTCCGCAGATGCAGGGAAACGGCACCGACGCTGCGTAATGCAGGGGCGCAGTGGGAGTCCGCTCGACGGCGTAGAGCAGGACGTATGAAGCAATGGGGACGGCAACAGGCGCTACCGTGTCGGAGACCGCATGCACCACCGCCGCACAAATGGCGCAGTCGCGGTCTTGGCCAGCCGGGTGATGATGCGTCGCCGCTGTGGATACGAGTAGCGCAAAGGCCAGCGCGACCACGACAGCCAGCCAGCGCCATAGGCCGGTGCGCCGGCGCAGGAGGTCGAGCGGGTTGACGCGCCGGAGGTCAGTTTCAGTCACGGCGACAATTATGGCCGCAACGCACAGCGCTCCGGCAACGCTATAAATGCAAGGCGCATGCGCCAAATCCATTCAACCAGCTCCCAAATCGCCATGACTACTTCACCCTCGATCCCAGTCAAGATACCGGTGCTCATTGCTGGCGGCGGGCCTGTGGGTCTGTCGCTGGCGGCGCTGCTGGCGCAGCATGGCGTCGCCAGCCTGGTGCTGGAGGCGGACGCGTCCTGGTGCGAAGGCAGCCGGGCCATCTGCATCTCACGTCGCTCGCAGGAGATCCTGGGGTGGTTCGGCGCCGACCGCGCACTGGTCGACAAGGGCCTGTCGTGGGTGGGTGGACGCAGCTATTTCCGGGGCACCGAGGTGCTGCATTTCGAAATGCCAAGCGAACGCACCGAGCGCTTCGCGCCGATGATCAACATCCAGCAGTATTACGTTGAGCAGTACGCGCACGAGGCCGCGGCGCGCATCGGTGGGGTCGATGTGCGCTGGTCGGCCCGCGTGACAAAAGTGCGGCCGCAACGGTGCGGCGTGGAGGTTGATTTTGAAACGGCAGACGGCGTCACGCATACAGTGCACGCCGACTGGCTGGTCGCCTGCGACGGCGGGCGCAGCACGGTGCGCGAGCAGCTGGGCCTGCCACTTGAAGGCATGCAGTACGAGGGCCGCTATGTGATCGTGGATATCGAGCAGGACACGCGGCGCGCGGTCGAGCGTCTGGCATGGTTCGATCCGCCGTCCAACCCGGGCTCCACCATCCTGATGCACCGCCAGCCTGACAATGTCTGGCGCATCGACTACCAGGTTGCCGATGACGAAGATCCGGCGCATGCCGTCAAACCCGAGAACGTGCTGCCGCGCGTGCAGGCACACCTGGACATGATCGGCGAGACGGCGCCATGGAAGCCCTTGTGGATCTCCATCTACAACGCCAAATGCCTGACCCTGCCGAGCTACCGGCATGGCCGGGTGCTGTTTGCCGGCGACGCGGCGCATCTGGTGCCGATTTTTGGCGTGCGCGGTCTCAATTCGGGGCTGGACGATGCCGGCAACCTGGCCTGGAAACTGGCGCTGGTGCAGCAGGGTCATGCCCGCGAGTCGCTGCTGGACAGCTACTCGACCGAGCGCGTACTGGCGACGCGCGAAAACATCGCGTATGGCGCCAAGAGCACCGAATTCATGGCACCGCCCCATCACGGCTTTGCGTTGATGCGCGAAGCGGCGCTGCGGCTGGCGACGGTGACACCGGCCATCAGCTCGCTCATCAACCCCAGGCAGTCGGCGCCGATCGAATACGCTGGCTCGCCGCTGAACCAGCCGGAGACGGGCAGTGCCTTCACGGCCGGTGCCCGCGCCGGCCTGCCGGCGCCCGAAGCCACAGTGCAAGCCCTGCAAGGCACGACGCACCTGACGGCGCTGTTCGGCAGGTGTTTTGTGGCCTTGTACTTCTCCAGCGACCCCAAAGTGCCGGTGGCCCTGCAGCAGCTCACTGGCGCCGGGCGGTCGGGGGTGGGGGCACTGCATCTGGTGCGCGTGGCAGCCCGGGGCACGGCCGGCGCCGACGCGGTCGTCGATGAACCGGGGCAGGCGTGGCAGCGTTATGACGCGGCAGAGGGCACGCTCTACCTGATCCGGCCCGACGGTTACGTCATGGGCCGCTGGCGCGACGCCAGCGCTGCGGCCGACGCCATTGCAGCGGCGCTTGTACGCGCCTTTTCCGGAGACCGGCCATGAGTGAAAACGAGCTTGAACAGACCTACACCGCACTGGCAGAATGCATCGGCCGTGTTGGCGAAAACAAAACATCCTTGCTGCTGGCAACGCTGGCGCTGGATCTGTTGAGCCAACAGGCGGATGCCCAGGACGCGGTCGCGCACATTTTGCAGGCCGAGCGACTGGCCAACATTTGATCCACTCACTCGAAGGAACCTCATGCGACCTTTCACCTCCTTGATCCGGCAGCTCCTGTCGGTCTGCCTACTGGCCGTCGTGGCCACGGCATCCGCCCAGACTTATCCGACCAGAACCATTGAATGGGTGGTGCCGTATCCGGCGGGCGGGGGCACCGACGTGGTGGCGCGCATGCTGGCGGACGCCATGGGCAAGACGCTAGGTCAGACGATCGTCGTCACGAACAAGCCAGGCGCCGCCACCAACATCGGAGCGGACTTCGTGGCACACGCCAGGGCCGACGGCTATACATTGCTGTCCGCCGATACCGGAACGCTGGCAGCCAACCAGGCGCTGTACAGCAAGCTCAACTACAGTGCCGAGAAAGACTTTGCCCCGGTCGGGCTGATGGCGCGCTTTCCGCTGATCCTGGTGGTAAACCCGAAGGTCCCGGCGAAAAACCTGAACGAGTTCATCGCCTGGGCCAAAACTCAGAGCGGCGGCGCCAACTTCGCCTCGCCGGGATCGGGCAGTCCGCACCATCTGGCCACGGTGCTGTTCGGCGAGCAGGCGGGCCTGAAGCTGATGCACATTCCCTACCGTGGCGCCGCACCCGCCATTCAGGATGTCGTCTCAGGCCAGGTGCCCTTCATGTTTGTAGATACCGCCAGCGGCTCCTCGTTCATCGCGGCCGGCAAGCTGCGCGCCATCGGTATTGCGAGCGCGCAGCGGGTCAAGAACTTCGACTCGATTCCGACCCTCGCCGAGCAGGGGCTCAAGGGCTTTGAAGCCTCCGCCTGGCAGGGGCTGGTGGTGCCAACCGGAACCCCGCCCGACGTCGTGGCCAAACTGAACAAGGCGCTGGTGCAGGCGCTGGGCACGACCGAGATCAAGGCGCGCTTCCAGGCGCTCGGCCTTGAAGCCATTCCCAGCACGCCGGCGCAGATGGCGGCCTATACAGACAGTGAACGCAAAAAATGGGGTGCCGTGATCCGCGCCAACGGCATCAAGCTGGATTGAACCTCGCAAAAGCGCGGGCCGGGGAGCACACGATCCAGCGTTGCCCGAGTCAGAGACTAAACACCGTCAGCACGCCGGTATAACCGTACAGGTGGTGGCGGGCGATCTCGCCGCCCGCAAAAAAACCCACCAGCGGCACGTCGCCCAGCGCCCGACGCACGATTTGCAACTCGGCGCTGGGCGCGCCGAAGTGCGGGCCTCCTCGCCCCGAGCAGCTCACATAGATGGCACCGGCCATGCGCCGGGCCGCGTTGGGCGCCGCATCGGCCCCCGCCCCGCCCAGCACGGTGGCAACGCTCAAGGGCATTTCTTCGGGCTCCAGCTCTTCGCGAATTTCGGCACAGATTCGAATCAGGTCTGCGCGAGCCGCTGCTGCATTTCGCTGACAAAACGCCAGTCGCATGCCGGCCTCCGCGACCTCTGCAATGCCCACCCCCTTGCGCGCCGGGTCCAGCCCGACAATGTGGCGCACAACCACGTCGCTGCCGAAGTGACCGGTGCGATTCACCGAGTCGCTACCCGAGTCACTGAGCCCCACCAGTGTGGCGCGAACCTTGGCGAGTGCCGCACGCGGGCGCTCCAGCGAGACGCCCAGGTCGTCCATCAGCACATCGAGCGCGGGTCGGCCATCGAGCGTCGTGACGACATTGCCGTCGACGCCGGTGATCTCGCGCACCGGAGACACCGGCTGGCAACCCTGCGTCACACGAGACACCAGGTTCACTGCCTCGCCAAAGACCACGCCCGACAGGCCGCCGCTGAACACCCCGCTGGCAGCGCCGTGCCCCTTGATGTTGCCGTTGCCGCCGACGGCGAACTGCACGCTTTGCGTGCGGCTAGACGCCAGCCCCCCAAACAGGTAGCCGGTGTTCGTGCGCGCAGCCATCTCGGCAATCAGTTCGCCCACATCGGGCGCACCCGAGTCCGCGTGGACCAGCGCCGTGTGCGCCTCGAAACCCAGGCCCAACGGCGCCACGCCGGAAAATACGCGGTATTGGTCGCTGGGCAGATCACACAGCATCACGGCGAGTGCCGGCTCGTCGAAATACTCGACGTTGTTGGAGGCGATGCCGACCCCCACGGTGCCCGACCAATCCGTCACCTGCGGCAGCTCGGCGCCGAGAAATTCCAGTATCTCCTGCGCCGCGGATGCGTAGTGATCGGTGATGTAGAGCAGGCCCAAGGTCGGCGAACGCGCGTAGCCGGGCAGTGCCATGTGGGCGCGCAACTGCGCCAGCACCAGCGCCGCCGCCATGTGCCACTGCGGATGCGTGGCATGGCCATAAGGGAACAACTTCACGCGCTTATCCTCCAATGGGTTCAGTGACTCCTGGCAGTCACTTTCTTAACGGTCTTTTTGGCTTTGGCCTTTGATTTGACTGCACCAGACGCTACCGATCTCGCAGCACCCTGAGTGGCCTGGCTGGCCATGTCGGTCGCGGTCTTGAGCGCCCCTTTGGCCAGTCCCGCGGCCATGTTTTTGGTGGCGCTCACGGCCGTCTGGTGCGCCGCCTCCTTCATCGCGCTCGCCGCAATCTGCTGGAACTGCTGCGTCAGCGAGCCCCACCACGCCAGTGGATCCACCACGCCGGGCGCCGCCTTCGCGTTCGGGTCCCGAGCCGTCTTCGCATCGACCTTCTGGTCTGCCTTGGGGGCTACTCGATCCGCCTCCGGCGCCTTCTCGGCGGCCTTCTGCACCCCCGACATCAACGTGTCCGCGGCCTTGAGCTTGAACGCATTGGCTACATCGCCCATGTTGAAATTCATGCCCTTGAGCGTGGCCAATGTCATTTTCTGCACTTCAAGCGCCTGGATGGTGGCCTTGAGCGCCATCGCATTCTGGTCCAGCCAGAACTGCACGGCTTTGAGCTCGTCGATGCGCTTTTCAAGCTCCTCCACGTTGAGCGTGGGAGCCACCCAATTGCCCAGATTCGGCAACTGCGGAATGCTCTGCGTGGCGCCCTTTGCAAGGGTCTGCAAAAAGTCGAAACCGGGAATCAGTTTACCGAAACTGGGATTTTGCAAGGCACTCATGTCCGCTCCTCTGGGGTTGTTGATTGGGAAGGCTGAAGGCAGCATCAGCTTACCCCAATGCGCCAGGGCTGGCGATCGGGATTTCTCAGTGCTTTTGCCCCTCCATCATCATGCCGCCCGCACCCGAACCCATGCCATTGGCTGCACCCGGCTCGACCGTGCTCACCGGCACCTTGAGCTCCACCTTGCTCTGCACGCCTTTGTCGTTCTTGAACACCAGCGTCATCGGCACCGTGCTGTCCTTGACCAGCGGGGCCTTCAGGTCCATCAGCATCACGTGGTAGCCGCCTGGAGTGAGCGCCACGGTCTTGCCGGCCGGCAGCGCCAGTCCGCCCTCCACCGCGCGCATTTTCATCACGTCTCCGTCCAGCATCATCTGGTGCACCTCGGCCACTCCCGCCACCGGCGTGGACACCGCCACCAGACGTTCATCGTCTTTGGCCGTGATTTTCATGAAGGCCCCGGTCGCCGTCTGGCCTTGTACCGAGGTGCGGACCCAGGCGTCCTTGACATCGATGGTCTGGGCGTACAGCGTGCCGCACGCCAGTGCGAGACTGGCGACAAGGGCGCGGGAAAGGTTTCTGGATTTCATGGGAGGGACTCCTGTTGATGATGAAAGATAGCAAGAATTGGGCTTGGCGTGCGCTCAATGCGTATGTCCGACCTGCCCGCAGGGGATGACCCTGCTCGCAGGTGTTTCTCCGAGCGGGGTTACAGATCAAACTTCAACTCGGCCGTGTAGCTGCGCTGCGGATACGGGTGGAAATTCCAGTACTGATAGTTGTTCAGGTTGTCGATGCCGAACGCAGCCACCCACTGGCGCGTGACCTGGTAGCGCACGCGCACGTCGGTGGTGAAGTATTTGCTGACGCCCATGTACGAGAAGCCGTTGACGTCGGCGTTATTGAGCGTGCGGTACTGCGTGCCGCTGTACCGCGCACCGTAGGCCAGCGTCCATTTTTCATTGAAACGGTAGCTGGCCAGCGCCGTGGCGCGCCATCTCGGGATGTTGGGCTGCTGTTTGCCGATGGTGTCACCCGGCACGCTCACGAAGCCCGCGTTGTCCCGGATGATGGAGTCCGCGTAAGTGACGCTGGCGTTCAGGTCCAGTCCGCGCCGAAAGACGTCGTTGCCACTGTAGGCCACTTCCACACCATTCGTCTGTATGCGTCCGACGTTCTGCACCCGGCCGATATTCCGGTTAGCCACCGGATCGTAGGTGGTTTGCGAATACAGCGCATCGTGCACATCCTCGGTGAAAAGGCTCAGGCGCAGCAGCGCGTCGCCCAGGTCCTTTTCGGCCGTCAGGTCGCTGGTCCAGGAGCGTTCGGGGTGCAGGTTTGGGTCGTTGATGTACTGGGAGTTGGTGGTGGACGTGGCACCGTACAGCTCACTCACGGTCGGCATGCGCACGGCGCGGCCGGTGGAGGCCTTGAGCACCAGATCCGGTGCCCACTGGTAGGACAGCGCCGCCTTCGGCGAGAGATAGTTCTCGCGCCGTGGCGCGTAGCCGAGCGCGCTGCTGGCCGAGAACGCAGACATGCCATCGAAGGCCCGCCACTGCTCGGCGCGCAGACCCAGTACCGTCTTCCAGCGCGGGGCGAACGTCCAGGCATCCTGCGCCCACAGGCTTTGCAGTTGCGTGCGGCCCTGCACATTGCTACCCAGCACGCCTGCCGGGTCGGCCAGCCAATTGCCGGCAATGCTGGACGTGAGGTAGGTCAACTTGTAGTTGTCCTGCTGCATCCCGAAATCCACGATGTGCGCACCGCGCAGGCCCTGCGGGCGCCAGGTGCCCTTCAGGGCCAGGTTGTTCCAGCCGCTGCCGCTGCCATCGGCGATGGTGCCGGCGCCGCCCGTGGCCGCGCCCGGCAGCGGGTTGGCGGCGCCGTTCTGGCGCAAGGTGTCCTGCGCGTAGTCGTACAGGCTGGCCAGCACCTCCCAGTCCCAGGTGCCCTGGGTATGACTCTTCAGAGACAGGCCATGCATGTAATGGGTGCTGGACTGGTCGGTCAACGCGAAATCGCCGCCACCCAGCGCCTGGCTGCCCGTAAAAGCGACCCCGTTGATGTTGATCGGACCGCTGTAAACCGGCTGGCCCACCGCATTGCTCAGGTACGAGACCGGCTGACCCTGCGACGTGTTCTGCCACACGCCCAGGATGTAGGTGGCGCGCCAGGCGGGCGTGAAGTCGTACGCGAGCTTGAGCTTGAAATGGTCCTGCACGGTGTGGTACTGCGTGCCGGTGCCCAACAGGTACCAGGGGCTGTTCGCGCTGTTGGCACCGGCAATGGCGCCGGTCACGGGAGTGCCCGCGGTGCCGGCTGCGCCGCTGCTGGCCAGGCGGGTCGCAAAAGTGAGCGGCTGGCCCTCGCTGTCGGTGTGGCTGAAGTCGAGCAGCCAGGCCAGCGCGCCACTGCGGTTGCCGACCGAGGCGCTGCTCTCCCAGGCGCGGTAGGTGGCATTCGTGCTGTACAGGTCGAACGGCTGGCTGGTGTAGCCGGCCCGCGCATGGACTTCGAAGCGGGTGGGCATGCGCGTGACGTAGTCCACCACGGCGCCGACCGAGTTGCCGGGATAGGCGGCCGAGAACGGGCCGTACATCACGTCCACGCGCTCGATCTCGGCGGGCGTGACCATGTTCCAGCGCGGCGGGAAGCTCAGGCCACCGACGCCGTTGCCCAGGTAGTTGGACAGCAACATGCCGTCGGCATATACGGCTGAGCGCGCGCTGTTGCCGGTGCCCGAGGCGCGACTGGACAGGATAGCGTGGTTGTAGTCGCCGATGTAGCGCTTGCGCACCAGCAGGCCGGGAAAGTACTTGAGTGCGTCCTCGCTGTCGCTGGCGTTGATGGTCTGTTCGATCTGCTCGCGCGAGACGCCCTCCATGGTGGTGGGGATCTGCGTGGGCAACGACGTTGGCTGCCCGCTATTGACGGTGACGACGCCCAGCGACCTGGTGGGCGCGTCCGGCACAGCAGCGCTGGACGGTGGCGCCGGCGTTTGGGCGTGGGCCGCGCCTGCCAGCAAAAGGGCGATCGGCGCAGCCAGGGGGAAGGCCATGGCTAATGCCATGACGAGACGGTTCTCTCGCATCGAAAAAATCTCCTATTACCAATGGAATCAGCCTCCAGCCCATATGGAACATGGGCAAGACGCTATCGGTTTGATAGTTCAGGAAGAAACGGGAGGGCCGCGCGCCGCCAGTGGTGCGGCGGTGAGCGACGCGATGTGCGCGGCCGCGGTGGGCTGCAGCACATAAGACAGTGGCTGGAACGGTTCGGCCAGTACGCGCAACTGCGGTGGCGGCGCGCCCAGCGAGGCGCACAGCGGACAGTGCAGCGTGTGCTGGCCGACACTGCCACCGTCATCGCTCCCGATGATCAGTTTGACAGTCCCCGCGCCGGTGCAAACGAGCTCCATGGTCTGCGGCTTGACCAGCGGCGATGCAATGGCCGCGCCGAGCGACATGACAAAGCACAGCAGCAGCCAGCGGGCAAGAATTCGGGCGTGGCGCAGCGCGTGCATGCTTTGATTATCCGGGAGCCACTCGCGCCTCAGAAGTTGGGCGCACGGCGCTCGCGCAGTGACGCCAGGCCCTCATGCACATCGGGGCCGCCAAAGCCCATGAATTCAAGCGCCAGCGAGGTGTCGAACGCGGGTCCCGCCTGGCGCAGCCAGTTGTTGAGTGAATACTTGGTCCAGCGAATCGCGCTTTGGGAACCGTTGGCGAGCCGATCCGCAATTTCGTAGGCCTTGGGCAATAGCTCATCGTCATTCACCGCCAACGACACCAGGCCGATGCGCTCGGCCTCTTCGCCGCTGATGGGTTCGCACAGCATCAGGTAGTACTTGGCCTTGGCCATGCCGCACAACAGCGGCCAGACGATCGCCGCATGGTCGCCGGCGGCGACGCCCAGGCGCGTGTGGCCATCGACGATCTTCGCGCTCCTGGCGGCGATCGAGATGTCGGCCAGCAGCCCCGCGACCAGGCCGGCGCCCACTGCCGGCCCGTGCATGGCGGAGACGATCGGCTTGTCGCAGTTGATGACGTTGTAGACGAGGTCGCGCGCCTCCTTCCAGACCCGCGTGCGCACGGCGAAGTCGGTTGCCATGTCCTGCACCAGCGCGAGGTCACCGCCGCCCGAAAACCCCAGCCCCTCGCCGCGCAGCACGGCGCAGCGCACCGACTCGTCGGCACTCACATCGCGCCAGATCTCGGCCAGCTCGCAATGGCCTTCGTGTCCCGCGGTGGGCAGCTTGCCGTTGCGCGCCTTCATTTGAACATCGAGCACACAGCCCTGCCCCGCCACGACGGGACCACGGCGGGTGATCGCAAGAGTCTGGTAACGCTGGTAGTCGGGCGTCTGGCTCATCGTCATATCTCCAAAAAATCGGGATAGCTCATTGTGCATGGGCGGGCATTGCGCGAGTGGACGCATATGTGAATGAGATTGATTTGCGCCTTCATATGCAACCCCGCGCAATAGCTGGTTTATCTCTCGCACATTGACGATGAAGTCTGGTCACGCCGTACGAATGGTGCGATCATCAACCGCGCTATTTCATTTTTTCTTTCACCGCTCACCATAAGGAGAAACCTATGAGCAGCACTAATCGACGCACATTTTTAATGGCCGTGGCAGCCGGCAGTTCGGCGCTGGCAGCGACACAAAATCTGGCACTGGCTGCCGAGCCGGTACTCCAAAACACGGACCCGCAAGCCTTGGCACTTGGCTACAACCAGGACACAACCAAGGTTGACGCGAAAAAATACCCCAAACATTCGGCCGATCAACACTGCTTGAACTGTTCGTTGTTCCAGCCCATGGGCACGGCCGCGACAGGTCACTGTCCGCTATTTGCGGGCAAGCTGGTGCACACCACGGGCTGGTGCAGCGCCTGGTCCAAGAAGGCCTGAAAAACCGGGGCTCCCTAGAGCCCCGTCGTGTTACGCGGACGCCACGATCTTCTGGTCGATGGCGCCGAATACGCTCTGGCCGTCACGGCCCTTCATCTCGATACGGATGGTGTCGCCGAACTTCATGAATTCGGTCGCAGGCTTGCCGTCCTGGATGGTTTCGATGCAACGCTTTTCGGCAATGCAGCTGTAGCCCTTGGGCCACTCGGTGCGGCCGTTCACCTCTACGCCCTTGTTGCTCACCGTGCCCGAGCCGATGATGGATCCGGCGCGCACATTGCGGGTCTTGCAAATGTGGGCGATCAGCTGGCCGAAGTGGAAAGTCATCTCGGGGCCGGCCTCGCACATCCCGACCTTGCGCCCGTTCCACGCCGACTGCATGGTCAGGTGCAGACGGCCCTTGTCCCAGGCATCGCCCACCTCGTCCAGCGTGACGGCCACCGGGCCGAACGCTGTCGCGGGCTTGGACTGGAAGAAGCCGAAGCCCTTCGCCAGTTCCGCCGGGATCAGGTTGCGCAGCGACACGTCGTTGACCAGCATCAGAAGCCGTATGCCGTCCAGCGCCTGCTCGGGGCTGGCGCCCGTGGGCACGTCGTCGGTGACCACGGCCACCTCGGCCTCGAAGTCGATGCCGAAGGCCTCGCTGGGCACCAGCACATCGTCGCACGGGCCAATGAAGTCGTCGCTGCCGCCCTGGTACATCAGCGGATCGGTATAAAAGGTGGCGGGCACCTCGGCCTGGCGCGCGGCGCGCACCAGCTCCACGTGATTGAGGTAGGCCGACCCGTCGGCCCACTGATAGGCGCGCGGCAGCGGCGCCATGCACTGCGCCGGATCGAACGGGAACGCGTGGCGCGCGCGGCCCGCGTTCACGGTGTCGTACAGGTCCTGCAGCTGCGGGCTGAGAAAACCCCAGTCGTCCAGCACCTGCTGCAGGTGGGCAGCGATGCCGGTCGCATAATGCGCGATCGCCAGGTCCCGCGAGACGACCACCAGCTGGCCGTCACGCGTACCGTCTTTGTAAGTGGCAAGTTTCATGGCAATGGGGATCCCGTCAAGGTGAGTGTGTTTGAGAGCACACGAATGCGTGTAAATTACGCATTGTTAAATTCGTTTAACTAAACGAAATTTCAATCAACGCCGGGGATTCTAGTTCAAATGATCAAGGAACGCGCGGGAATTCAATCGGTAGAGGTCGGCTTTGCCTTGCTGGACGTGCTGGCGCGCGCCGCACGGCCGCTGATGCTGCGGGACCTGGCCGCGGCCGCCGGCATGAGCGCAGCCAAGGCGCACCGCTATCTGGTAAGTTTCCAGCGGCTGGAGCTGGTCGCACAGGACGCCGGCAATACGCGCTATGACCTCGGGCCGGCCGCGCTCAGGCTGGGCCTGGCGTCACTGTCCCGGCTGGACTCGGTCAAGCTGGCGCGCGCGCGCATCAGCGCGCTGGTGGAACAGATCGGCCATACGCTGGCACTGGCCGTGTGGGGCAACCGCGGGCCCACCATCGTGCACTGGGAGGAGGC
>JBDTCK010000052.1:0-12599 GCA_039923645.1 Rhodoferax sp. | reverse complement strand
TACAAGGGCAGCGTGCGGGTCGGCGGTGACCGCTTCGACGATGCCATCATCAACTACATCCGCCGCAACTACGGCATGCTGATCGGCGAGCCCACGGCCGAAGCCATCAAGAAGTACATTGGCTCCGCGTTTCCTGGCTCGGAAGTCAAGGAGCTCGAAGTCAAGGGCCGCAACCTGTCGGAAGGCGTGCCGCGTAGTTTCACCATCTCCAGCAATGAAATCCTCGAAGCGCTGACGGACCCGCTGAACAACATCGTCAGTGCCGTGAAGAACGCGCTCGAGCAGACCCCGCCCGAGCTGGGCGCCGATATCGCCGAGCGCGGCATGATGTTGACCGGTGGCGGCGCACTGTTGCGCGACCTCGATCGTCTGCTGGCGGAGGAAACGGGCCTGCCGGTGCTGGTGGCCGAAGACCCGCTGACCTGCGTGGTGCGGGGCTGCGGCATTGCGCTGGAGCGCATGGATCGTCTGGGCTCGATCTTCACGTCGGAGTAAGCCCGCGCGCTTGTCTGCCTGCGCGCACCAGTCCCCGAAGAAGGGACAATATGTGAGCCATGCCTTTAGGTACTCTTGACAGGACCCCGCCCCCCTTCTTCAAGCAGGGGCCGTCGGCGCTGTCCAAGCTGATGTTTTTCGGGGCGCTGGCGCTGTTTCTCATGGTGGCCGATACGCGTTTCAAGGTCACCCAACCTCTGCGCGCCGCCGTTGCGACCGCGCTGTATCCGGTGCAATGGTTGGTCATGCGCCCGGTGCTGCTGGCGCGAGATGGGGGCGAATATTTCGAATCCTTGGAAGCGGCCCAGCAGGGCGAGGAGTCAGCGCGGCAAAAGCTCGTGCTGCAATCCCTGCGCGCCAGCCAAGTGGAGCAACTCACCCTGGAGAACAACCGCCTGCGCAAGCTGCTGGACCTGCGCGAACATATCAACACGCCCGCGCAGGCCGCCGAGGTGCTGTATGACGCGGCCGACCCCTACTCGCGCAAGATCATCATCGACAAGGGCACGGCGCAGGGTATCGTGGCTGGCTCGCCGGTCATCGACGAGTCCGGCGTGCTAGGCCAGGTCACACGGGTGTCGCCGCTGCTGAGTGAAGTCACGCTCGTGATCGACCGCGACCAGGCCATTCCGGTGCTCAACACGCGCACCGGTGTGCGCGGCGTGGCCTTCGGCGATCCGGTATCGCAGGGGGGTATGCTGGACCTGCGCTTCATGCCTGCCAGCACTGATGTAGTACAGGGCGATCTGCTCACTACCAGCGGCGTCGACGGGGTCTACCCACCGGGCCTGCCGGTCGCTAAAGTGACGAAGGTCGAGCGCCGGGCCGACGCCACCTTCGTGCGCATTTACTGCACGCCCGAGGCGCTCGTGAACGCGACGCGCCATGTCATGGTGTTGGCGCCGGTGTCCGTGCAGATTCCGCAGCGCCCGCTGCTCGAAGCCAAGCCGGCGCCCGTGAAAAAGAAGCGGGGATCGAAATGAGACCTCTGCCCCTCGCGTCAGCCCAGGAGCGCGCCGCATGATCATGCGACAAGGCCAGCAACTGCTGCTTCCCGCCAATCCGTTGTTCATCTGGGGTAGCCTGCTGGTGGCCCTGTTGATCAATATGTTGCCGCTCGGGCGCGTCGTGTGGAGGCCGGACCTGCTCATGCTGCTACTGGTGTTCTGGAGCGTGCACCAGCCGCAGCGCGTTGGAATGGGTGCCGCCTTCGTCTTTGGCGTCATCATGGACGTGCAGCAGGCCGCGCTGCTGGGCCAGCATGCGCTGGCCTATACCGCGCTCAGCTTCATTGCCATCACGATCCACCGTCGCCTGCTCTGGTTCAGCGTGCCATCGCAGGCCTTGCAGGTACTGCCTATTTTTGTCGCCGCGCACGCGATCGAGTTGGGTATCCGCATGCTGGGCGGCGGCGTGTTTCCCGGTTGGCAAATACTGCTGGCACCGCTGATCGAGGCCGCATTGTGGCCGGTCGTGAGCATCATGCTGCTGGCGCCGCAGCGCCGCGCGCCCGACCCCGACAAGAACCGCCCGTTATGAGCAACGCCGGTCTCATCCTGTCCCTGACGCCATGACCGAGCTGCGCAACATCGAAGCCGAGCTGGCGCGCTTTCGCCGGCGCGTGTTCGTGGCCATCCTGGTCGTGCTGGTCGCGTTTGGCCTGGTGGTGGCGCGCTTGATGTTTCTGGAGATCGTGCGCCATGAGGACCTGGCCGAGCAGGCCGAGAGCAATCGCACCGCCATCGTGCCCGTGGTGCCGACTCGCGGCCTGATCGAAGACCGCAATGGCATTGTGCTGGCCAACAATTACTCCGCCTATACGCTTGAGATCACACCATCCAAGGCCAGGCCGCTGGACCAGACCATCGATGCCTTGGCCGAGGTGGTCAACATCACGCCGCGCGACCGCAAGCGCTTCAAGAAGCTGCTGGACGAGTCAAAAAGTTTCGAGTCGTTGCCGATCCGCACCCGGCTCAATGATGACGAAGTGGCCAGGTTCGCGGCGCAGCGCTATCGCTTTCCGGGCGTTGAAATCAAGGCCCGGCTATTTCGCAATTACCCGTTCGGTGACGTCGCCAGCCACGCGATCGGCTATATCGGGCGCATTAATCAGGCTGAGAAGGCGCGCATCGATGACTCGGATGACGAAGCCAACTATCGTGGCACTGACTACATTGGCAAGCTCGGCATCGAGCAAAGCTACGAGAGCCAGCTGCATGGCACGACCGGCGTGGAGGAGATGGAAACCTCAGCCGCCGGGCGCGCGGTGCGCCAGCTCGCGAGCATCCCGGCCGTCCCGGGCGACACCGTCAAGCTGTCGATCGACATCCGGCTGCAAAAGCTCGTGGAAGACCTGTTTGGTGATCGCCGCGGTGCGCTGGTTGCGCTCGACCCCAAGACCGGCGAGGTGCTGGCCTTTGTCAGCAAACCCACCTTCGATCCCAACATGTTCGTGGACGGCATCGACAGTGACAACTGGGCGGCGCTCAATGACTCGCTCGACAAGCCGCTGCTGAACCGGGCGCTGCGCGGCACCTATGCGCCGGGTTCAACCTACAAGCCGTTCATGGCGCTGGCCGCGCTGGAAACTGGCAAACGCACACCGCAGCAGACGATTTTCGATCCGGGCTACTTCATGCTGGGCGGGCACAAGTTCCGCGATGACAAGGAGGGCGGGCACGGCACGGTCAACATGTACAAGTCGATCGTGGAGTCGTGCGACACCTACTACTACATGCTGGCCAACGACCTGGGTGTCGACACGATCCACGACCACATGAAGCCGTTCGGATTTGGCGAGCTGACCGGCATCGACATCCAGGGCGAGGTGCGCGGCCTGCTGCCGTCCACCGCGTGGAAGCGCAGCGCCTACCGGCGCAGCGAGCAGCAGAAATGGTTTGCCGGTGAAACCATCTCGCTCGGCATTGGCCAGGGCTACAACCACTTCACCATGCTGCAGCTGGCGGTGGCCACCGCCGCGCTGGCAGACAACGGACTGAAGGTGCGTCCGCATCTGGCCAGGGAAGTCGTGAACGCCGTCACGCACCAGACCGAGCCCGCAGTTCGCGATCCGGCTACACAACTCGATATCAAGCCGGAATATCTGGCCGTGGTCAAAAATGCCATGGTCGGCGTCAACCTGCAAGGCACTTCGGCGGCCAGCTTTCGCGGAGCGGCCTACACCAGCGGCGGCAAAACCGGCACGGCCCAGGTGCTTGAAATCAAGAAAAACGAGAAGTATCACGCCAGCAAGGTGGCCGAACGCCTGCGTGACAACGCCTTGTTCACGGCCTTTGCCCCGGCCGAAGACCCAAAGATCGTGCTCGCGATGGTGGTGGAGAACGCCGGCTTTGGCGCGCAGGCCGCGGCACCGATCGCGCGCCGGGTTTTCGACTACTGGTTGCTGGGCCAATACCCCAGCACGGAAGACATCGCCGCGGTGCAAAAGGCGCAGGCCACGGTGCCGATCGGCAAGCCGCGGCGTGTTCAGGACGTGCCCTGGCCGCCGCAGCCGTGAGTGGCGACGCCATGACGTACGCAAGGGTGAGGCCTGCTTAGCGCGCGAAGGCGTCGTAGCCGGTTTTCAGAATCAGCGCGCTTACCACCACGATGAAGACTCCGCGCACGAAGGCGGCGCCGTGGCGCAGCGCCAGTCGTGTGCCGAGCAGGCTGCCGATCACGTTGGCGGTGCCCAGCGCCAGCGCGAAGTGCCACCAGACATGGCCCTTGAGCGTGAACAAAATCAGCGCCGCGATATTCGTGGCACTGTTGATGAGTTTGGCCGAGGCAGAGGCGCTCAGGAAGTCGTAGCCGAGCCAGCGCACGAACACGAACACCAGGAAGCTGCCCGAGCCGGGGCCGAAAAATCCATCGTAAAAACCGAGCGTCAGCCCGACGGTGCAGGCTGCCAGCGTCTCGCGGCGCCCGGAAAACCGCGGCGTGTGATGCCGCCCCAGTTCCTTTTTGGCCAGGGTGTAGAGCAGCACCGCGAGCAGGATGAAGGGCAGTGCGCGGCGCAGAAAGTCCGGCGCCAGCAAGGTCACGATCCAGGCGCCCGCAAGAGAGCCGGCAAAGCCCGCCACGGCCGCCGGTCCCAGCGCGTGCCACGGCATGTGCACGCGCCGACTGAATTGCCAGGCCGCGATTGAGGTGCCCCAGACCGAAGCGCTCTTGTTCACGCCCAACAGCGTGGCCGGTGGAGCGCTGGGGTAGACCGCGAACAGAGCGGGCACCAGAACCAGGCCGCCGCCGCCCACAATTGCGTCCACGAAACCGGCCAGCAGCGAGGCCAGCGACACAACCATCAAATCCATGACGTCATTGTCGCCTGCGTTTCATTATTGAATTAATAGCGCCTTGCCAACGACTGATAAGGGCTTAGAGCTGTTTTGATTTGGAAAATGAAAAGGCGCCGGGGTCACCAGCGCCTTTTGTCTGCGATCTCGCTGACGACGGGTAATGCGCCAGCGTTTCAATTTTGTCTCCTCGGCTCCTCGTGGAAACCGGCACTCATGCCTGTTTCCGAGTGACGCTAATGTAGGCGATTGGCGCCGGCCCGGTGATCGGGATTACCCTTTATTCCTGCCCGGCCCCTTGCGTTCCGCGCTCGTTTGCGGTCGGGGGTTGGCCCGGGGCGGCCCGTCACCGGGTCAGCCTGCCTCTTCGGCGATCCACTGCGCGGCCTTCTCCGCGATCATCAGGGTGGGTGAGTTGGTGTTGCCACTGGTGATGGTGGGCATCACGCCGGCGTCGACCACGCGCAGGCCTGCGATCCCATGGACGCGCAGGCGCGCATCGACCACCGCCAGGGGGTCGTCAGCGCGCCCCATTTTGGTGGTGCCGACCGGGTGGAAGATGGTGGTGGCAATGTCCCCTGCCAATTGCGCCAGTTCGGCGTCGCTCTGGAACTGCACGCCAGGTTTGTACTCCTGCGGCTGGTAGCGGGCCAGTGCGGGCTGCGCCACGATGCGGCGCGTCACGCGCAGCGAGTCGGCCGCCACCTTGCGGTCCTGCACCGTGCTCAGGTAGTTCGGCGCGATGGCGGGCGCGTCCTTGAAGCGCGGGCTCTTGATCTGGACCGTGCCGCGGCTGGTCGGGCTGAGGTTGCACACGCTTGCGGTGAAGGCCGGAAAGTCGTGCAGGGGCTCGCCGAACGCGTCCAGGCTCAGCGGCTGCACATGGAACTGCAGGTTGGGCCACGCCTGCGAGGCATCGCTGCGCGTGAACGCGCCGAGCTGCGACGGCGCCATGCTCATCGGCCCGGTCCGCCTCAAAGCGTATTCGAGCCCGATCCTGGCCTTGCCCAGCAAGGAGTTGGCCATGGTGTTGAGGGTCTGCACGCCCTGTACCTTGAACACGGCGCGGATTTGCAGGTGGTCCTGCAGGTTCGCGCCGACGCCCGGCAGGTCCCTCACAAGCGGCACACTGCAGCGCTGCAGCAGCGCGCCCGGCCCCAGTCCCGAGAGCTGCAGGATCTGCGGCGAGCCGATGCTGCCGGCGCACAGGATCACTTCACGACTTGCTGTGGCCGTGACGTTCTCGCTGCCAGTGCGCACTTCCACGCCGCTGCAGCGCGGGCGGCCATCGGCCGCGGCCTCGAACAGCAGCCGCACGACCTGGGCCGAGGTCCAAATCTCGAAGTTGGCTCGCCCGTAGCAGGTCGGGCGCAGGAACGCCTTGGCCGCATTCCAGCGCCAGCCCGCGCGCTGGTTCACCGCGAAGTAGCCAACGCCTTCGTTGTTGCCGCGGTTGAAGTCGTCTGTGGCGGCAATGCCAGCTTGCTGCGCGGCTTGGGAGAACGCATCCAGAATGTCCCAGTGCAGGCGCTGCTTTTCCACGCGCCATTCGCCACCCGCTCCCTGCTGGCGCAGCAATTGGCGATACGGGGTCTGGTCGTCCTGCAGCAACTCCGGCGTGGTGCCCTTGGCGCCATGCGTAGCATCGGCGCCCAGGTAGTAATCCTCGTGCAGCTTGAAGTACGACAGGGCGTTGTTCCAGTTCCAGGCGTCGTCGCCGGTAACCTGTGCCCATTGATCGTAGTCGCGCGCCTGCCCGCGCATGTAGATCATGCCGTTGATGCTGGAGCTGCCGCCCAGCGTTTTGCCGCGCGGGTAGCGCAGCACCCGTCCGTTCAGCCCCGCATCGGGCTCGGTGTTGTAGAGCCAGTCGGTGCGCGGGTTGCCAATGCAGTAAAGATAGCCCACCGGAATGTGGATCCAGTGGTAGTCGTCCTTGCCGCCGGCCTCGATCAGCAGCACGCGCTTGGTGGCATCGGCGCTGAGGCGGTTGGCCAGCAGACAGCCCGCCGTACCAGCCCCCACGATGATGTAGTCGAACGTGCTGTCGCTCATGAGCTCACTTCGCGGTGGGCATGACAAACTCTGCGCCTTTGCCGATACTTTCGGGCCAACGCTGCATGATGGACTTTTGCTTGGTGTAAAAGCGCACGCCCTCCTCGCCGTAGGCATGGGTGTCGCCGAACAGGCTCTTCTTCCAGCCGCCAAAGCCGTGCCACGCCATCGGCACCGGAATCGGCACGTTGATGCCGACCATGCCGACCTGGATGCGCCGCGCAAATTCACGCGCCACATGGCCGTCACGCGTGAAGCACGACACGCCATTGCCGAACTCGTGGGCGTTGATCATGTCGACCGCTGCGCCAAAATCCTTCACACGCACACAACCCAGCACCGGGCCGAAGATTTCCTCCTTGTAGATGCGCATGTCGGGCTTGACATGGTCGAACAGCGTGCCGCCCATCCAAAAGCCCTTGTCGCAGCCCTTGCCGGCATCGGTGCCGCGAAAGCCCCGGCCATCGACCAGCAGCTTCGCGCCTTCTTTCACGCCCTGCTCGATGTAGCCGGTGATGCGGGCGTGGGCGGCGCCGGTCACGATTGGGCCCATCTCGGCATCCAGCTCGATGCCGTTCTTGATCTTGAGCGTTCTGGCGCGCTCGGCCAGCCGCGGCACCACCTTGTCGGCGACGTCGCCCACCAGCACCGCGACGCTGACGGCCATGCAGCGCTCGCCCGCCGAGCCGTAGCCCGCGCCGATCAGCGCGTCCACGGTCTGCTCGAGGTCGGCGTCAGGCATCACCACCATGTGGTTCTTGGCGCCGCCCAGCGCCTGCACACGCTTGCCGTGGTGCGCGCCGGTCTCGTAGATATAGTTGGCAATCGGTGTCGAGCCGACGAAGGACACGGCCATCACGTCGGGATGTTCCAGCAGCGCATCGACCGCCTCCTTGTCGCCCTGCACCACGCCGAATACGCCGTCCGGCAGGCCGGCTTGCTTGAGAAGTTCCGCCATCAGCAGCGAAGCGCTCGGGTCGATCGGACTTGGCTTGAGGATGAAGCAGTTCCCGGCCGCGATCGCGACCGGGAACATCCACATCGGCACCATCACGGGGAAGTTGAACGGCGTGATGCCAGCCACCACGCCGAGCGGCTGGCGTAGTGTCCAGTTGTCCATGCCGGTGGAGACCTGATCGGTGAAGTCACCCTTGAGCAGTTGCGGAATGCCGCAGGCAAATTCGACCACGTCGATGCCGCGCGAGACCTCGCCCTGCGCGTCGGTGAAGACCTTGCCGTGCTCGGCCGTGATCAGGTGGGCGAGCTCGTCCCGGTGGGAATTGAGTAGCTCCAGAAACTTGAACAGCACGCGCGCGCGGCGCAGCGGTGGCGTGTCGGCCCAGGCGGGGAAGGCGGCACGGGCGGACGCCACGGCCTTGTCGACGTCGCTTCGGTTGGCCATCGCGACGCGACCGGTAACGGCGCCGGTGGCGGGGTTGAACACGTCCTGGGCGCGGCCCGAAGTGCTGGCCACAACGTGCCCGGCAATGTGGTGATTAATATTTGCTGTAGTCATGATGAATCTCCTGGTGAATGTGACGAGTGTCGTCAAAACGAGAGGCATTTGCCAATGAGTTCGGTAAAGCCAATGTGTGAGCATGGCAAATGTAAGTGGCCATCCAATACTGTTTAGCTCAGCCCAAAGCCGTTCGGGCTGAACCCTTCATCCTGCGCGGCGTCACGCTGGCAGGGGTCGACAGCGTGATGGGACCGTTCACGCGCCGTATCATCGCGTGGGGCCGGCTGGCGAATGGAGTGCCGAAGGAGCTGCTGGAAGCCAACACCGAGTGCACCAGACTGGCCGGCACCATCGATTTGGCGGGCTGAGGCGCTTCGGGTCGCGCCAGGAATCTGGATCAAATAGGGCCGTAGTGACCGTAGATATTACGAAGGCAGATATCAAAACTATAGTATCCGGGTCACTCGCCACCGCACCAATACTGCACCCTTCGGCGCCTGAACGGCCCCGATCGTGGCGATGGACTGGGCCGGAGATGGCGCCGCCATGACTTACCTGTACATACTCGCTGCCATCGGCGTTCTGGCACTGTGCGCGTTGCTTTACAACTGGTTGGTGCCGGACCAGTCCGAGATCGCGCCGCGTTGCCTGTCGGTCGATGCGCCGCTGGATGCGGAAGAATCCGCACTGGCGCTGTCGGCGAACCTCAATGCGCCGTTGGTGGACGGTAATGCGATCGACGTACTGCTGAATGGTGACGAGATCTTTCCGGCCATGCTGGAGGCGATACGGCAGGCCCGCGATTCGGTGCATTTGCTCACCTACATCTACTGGGGAGGCGAGATCGCGAGCCGGTTTGCCGATGAGCTCAGCGCGGCGGCCAAACGCGGCGTGCGGGTGCGCCTGCTGGTGGATGCCGTGGGTGGCGCCAAGATGTCCACCAGCATGGTGGACAACCTTGCGAAAGCAGGCTGCACGTTTGCATGGTTCCGGCCATTGCGCTGGTACAACCTGGGCCGCTTCAACGACCGCACCCACCGCAAGGTGATGGTGGTGGACGGGCGCGTCGGCTTTACCGGGGGCGTGGGCATTGCCGAAGTCTGGACCGGCCATGTCCAGGACCCGGAGCACTGGCGCGACGACCACTTCCGCATTCGTGGCCCGGCAGTGCTCTACCTGCAAGGCTCGTTCGCAGTCAACTGGCGCCAGGCCACAGGTGAAGTGTTGGCCGGGCCAGCACTGTTCCCGGTTCTGGAGGATGCCGGAACCGTGCGCATCGTTGCCATCGATGCGGCGCCGAGCATACGGATCTCAACGATAGCCTTCACCTACTGGTTGTTTTTTCACGCCGCACGCCTGGAGATTCGCGTCACCACGCCATATTACGTGCCTGATCCGCGTCTGCATCTTGGGTTGGCCTCCGCCGCCAGGCGTGGCCTCAAGGTTACGCTGCTGGTACCGGGGCCGCATATCGATTCCAAGCTGGTGTCACGCGCCAGCAAGACCTATTACCGCGATCTGCTGGAAGCGGGCGTGGCCATCCATGAATACCAGCCAAGCATGATTCACACGAAGACGGTGACGGTGGATGGCGCCTACGCCTTGATCGGCTCTCCAAATTTCGATACGCGCTCGTTTGGCCTGAATTACGAGGAGGCTCTGGTCGTGTACGACAACCCGTTGACGCAGTCGCTGAATCACACGTTCGATGATGACCTGGGTCATGCGCGCCAGATCACGCTGAGCGAGGTAGCGGGCTGGTCACCGTGGGCGCGCGCCCGCAATCGCCTGGCGAGAATGCTGCGCGCGCAGTTGTAGGCAACCAGGCCATCGGCCCGTCATGTCCAGCACCAAACATGAAGACGGAGGCCGGCGCGCCGCTCCCTGGCTGCGGTGGCTTGCCCGGGTCGGCATCGTGGCTGAAGGCATGATCTATCTGTTAATCGGTGGCCTTGCGTTGGCCAGTGCGTTTGATGCCGCGCAGCGTCCCAGCGGATCAAGCGGCGCCATGTCCAAACTTGCCCGCGTTCCGTTGGGGCGCGTGATGCTCACGCTGCTTGCATTGGGCCTGGTCGCCTACGTGCTTTGGCAGTTGATGCTGGCCGTGCTGGATCCTGAGTGCAGCGAGGCTCACTGGACGATCCGGCGCTTCGCGGTGCGCATCCATCACCTGTGGAGCGCCGCGCTGCACTGCTTCCTGGTGGGCATTGCTGGCTGGCAGTTGCTGGGTTTCGGCCATGGCGGTAATGACGGGCAGACCCAGAAACACCTCACAGGGATTGCGCTTCAGCTTTCGGGCGGCCCCTGGCTGGTGAGCGGGATCGGAGTCGGGATCGCGGCGTACGCGCTGGTGCAGTGGATCCTGGCCTGTCGCCCGCAAAAGGACACGCGAATGGACCTCGCCCACACGCGTTTGCGTATTCCGATCCTGGCGATGCTGGTGCTTGGCTATGTAGCGCGGGGCGCGCTGTTCGGGCTCATCGGTGCGTTCCTGGTCTACGCGGCCTGGCGGCATGATCCAGATCAGGCGGCCGGTATTGCCGGAGCGCTGCAGTCGGTGCGACGTCAACCCTACGGCCCATGGCTGCTGGGCGCCGTGGCCATCGGGCTGATCGCCTTTGGCCTGGGACAGATCGCCAAGGCCCGTTACCGGCGAATCCGCCTCAACTGATCACTCTGGGGGAAGTCGGCGTCAGGTCTCCCGTTTCCGCTCGTCTCATGTCCCGACAGGTGAGTTGGTGGCGAGAGCAAACGTTGCGCTGGCAGGGTGCGTCATTGCTGCAAGACGCGCCGCCAAGCGCACGGTCCGCCACGGTGACATATGCGAAATCGCTTCCTAACCCCTGTCAATCATGCCGGAACAGCTATCAGAGCAGTAGCGTTGACATTACACGCCGGCACGAGTTTAGCGTGGCGAACTCGATGTGGGGTTCTATCTCGGTTTGCCCGGGAATATTGAGTCGAATCGAACGTAAGCCCATATCCAATATGGGCAGCCAGCTATAAAAGTCGAAGTAATAAGGTTGACACCCTTCAACTACTGCGTGCGGGCCCCAAGCGGCTGGAGGCCACGCGTGCTGGGCCGCGACTCGATCGCGATCCGCGAAAGCCAGGCGCATGGCCTGGTGATTGCCGACCGGGTCAGCCTGCCCTGCATGCTGAGCTTTGTCAGCCTGGAATCGCGCGTCACCGAACCCATGGTGGCGAGCGCCTGGGCCGCGCTGGACAAGGTCCGGCGCTGCGGGCGCCCACTTGCGAGGGCGGCTGCGCCCAGCGGTGATTGACGCCGCCCTATTTGCTCATTTCATCCTTGCCCATAGCGTCCTTCGCCATGTGATCTTTCCCCATGGCGTCTTTTGCCATCGAGTCCTTCTTCATGCCGTCCTTGGACATCGAGTCCTTCGCCATGTGATCTGTACCCATGGCATCCTTGGCCATCGGCTTTTTCATATGGTCCTTGGCCATGCTGTCCTTCGTCATGGCGCCGTTGCTCATGGCGTCCTTGGCCATGTCGTCCTTCTTCATCGTGTCTTGCGCCATGGCGCTGGCGCCGATCAGCAGAATGCAGCTGGACAGGAGGGCGGTGGTGAGTTTCTTCATGGTGATTTCCTTCGAGGGTGGGTGAGTCAAAAAATGGCAGTGATGCCGTTATCGTGGAGCGTCCGAGCAAGCTCAGCTGCCCCCGAACCAGTTGTAGCCCTGGTCTTCCCAATAGCCGCCAGGGTAGGTGTTGGTGACGAAGATCGCCTTGATGTATTTCGGGTTTTTGTAGCCGAGCTTGGTCGGCATGCGCAGCTTCATGGGAAAGCCATACTCTGGCGGCAGGATCTGGCCGTCGTAGGTCAGCGTCAGCTGGGTTTGCGGGTGCAGTGCGGTCGGCATGTCGATGCTGGTGTAGTAGTCGTCGGCGCACATGAAGCCAACATATTTGGCCGTCAGGTCGGCGCCGACCCGGCGCAGAAAGTTCGCGAACGGCACGCCGCCCCAGCGCCCGATGGCGCTCCAGCCCTCCACGCAGATGTGGCGCGTGATCTGGTCCACCTGTGGCATGGCGTGCAGCTCGGGCAGGCTCCAGCTGTGTTTGTCGGCGACCAGACCCGACACTTCGAGCCGGAAACTGTCCGCGTCCACATGGCGCACCTGGTCCACGGTGTAATAGGCGTTGAAAGGGAACGGGCGCGTGATCATCGATTCGGGGTAGGTCGGGGCGAGGCGGTTCGGATCGAACAGCCAGGCCTGAACGTCGTCATTGAAGCGCGAGACCCGCGTCAAGGCAGCGTCCACGCTCTGGTTGT
>JBDTCK010000051.1:0-5319 GCA_039923645.1 Rhodoferax sp. | reverse complement strand
CCTTTGTAGAATCCACGCGCATCGCGCCGGATGTACCGGTCTGGCACCTCGTAGCGCAACCAGTCACGGGTGCGGGCAACCACGCGAACATGATCCGGCAGCAGTCCCACTTCTTCCTGCAACTCGCGGAACATGGCCTGCTCGGGGGTTTCTCCCCGGTCAATACCACCCTGCGGAAACTGCCAGGAATGGCTGCGGATACGCTTGCCCCAGAACACCTGATTCTTCTGGTTGAGCAGGACGATGCCGACGTTGGGCCTAAAGCCTTCCCGGTCAAGCATAATCAAACCCCAAATTTTTAAACTGAGACCATTATGCACAGCGTACCGCGTGCATCAAGGGGCCGAGCCCTTGAGTGTCTGCCAAGAAAAGCATGAAAGCCTCCCATTTCCTGATTTCCACCCTCAAGGAAGCGCCCGCGGACGCGGAAGTCGTCAGCCACCAGCTCATGACACGCGCCGGAATGATCAAAAAGCTGGGTGCCGGCATCTACAGCTACATGCCCATGGGCTTGCGCGTGATACGCAAGGTGGAGGCCATCGTGCGCGAGGAAATGGACCGCGCCGGCGCGGTCGAGTTGAGCATGCCGGTCGTGCAGCCTGCCGAGTTGTGGCAAGAATCCGGCCGCTTCGAAAAGATGGGGCCGGAGCTGCTGCGCATCAAGGACCGGCACGAGCGCGACTACGTGGTGCAGCCGACCAGCGAGGAGGTGATCACCGACATCGCCCGTCAGGAGATCAAAAGTTACAAGCAGCTGCCGCGTAACTTCTACCAGATCCAGACCAAGTTCCGTGACGAGCGACGGCCGCGCTTTGGTTTGATGCGCGGGCGCGAGTTCACCATGAAGGACGCCTACAGCTTCGACCAGGATATGCAAGCCGCCAAGGCCAGCTACCAGGTGATGGCACAAGCGTATCGGCGCATTTTCGACCGCTTCGGCCTGACCTACCGTGCCGTGGCCGCCGACAGTGGCGCAATCGGCGGCGACCTGAGCGAGGAGTTTCAGGTCATCGCCGCCACTGGCGAAGACGCCATCGTCTATTGCCCGACCAGCGACTACGCCGCCAACATGGAAAAGGCCGAGGCTCTGGCGCCTGCGGGGCCACGCCCCGCCGCGGCGCAGGCCATGACGATGACACCCACGCCCAGCAAGAGCACCTGCGCCGCAGTGGCGGAGCTGCTCGGCGTGCCGCTTTCAACGACGGTCAAGTCGCTGGTACTGGCAAGCGACCAGGCCAACGACCAGGGAGAAATCATCAAGACCGAGGTCTGGCTGCTGCTGCTGCGCGGAGACCGTGGAATGAACGAGATCAAGGTCGGCAAGGTGCAGGGGCTGGATGCGGGCTTTCGTTTTGCCACGGTGGCCGAAATCGACGAGCATTTTGGCTGCGAACCCGGTTACCTGGGCCCGATCAAGCTAAAGAAGCCTGTGAAGATCGTTGCCGACCGTGAGGTGGCGGTCATGGGCGACTGGATTTGCGGTGCCAACGTGCCCGGCGTTCACCTCACCGGCGTGAACTGGGGCCGCGACTTGCCCGAGCCCGCGCTGGTCGCCGACCTGCGCAACGTCGTCGAAGGCGACGCCTCGCCCGACGGCATGGGCGTGCTGGCGATTGAGCGTGGCATCGAGATCGGGCATGTGTTCTACCTCGGCACCAAATACAGCCGGGCCATGAATGCCACGTTTCTCGACGTGAACGGCAAGCCGCAGTTCATGGAGATGGGCTGCTACGGCATTGGCATCACGCGGTTGCCGGCGGCCGCCATCGAGCAGAATCACGACGAGCGCGGCATCATCTGGCCCGATGCGATCGCGCCGTTCACCGTGGTGGTGTGCCCGATCGGCGCCGATCGCAGTGCGCATGTGAAGGCCGCCGCCGACAAGCTGTACGCGGACCTGCTCGCCGCGGGTGTCGACGTGATACTGGACGACCGTGGCGAGCGCCCTGGCGCCATGTTTGCAGACTGGGAATTGATCGGCGTGCCGCACCGCATCACCATCGGCGATCGCGGCCTGAAAGAGGGACAGCTCGAATATCAGCACCGACGCGACCTCGCCGCCACCAAGGTCGGGGTGCACGACATGGTGGAGTTTTTGAGGGCCAAGCTGAAGAAATGAACACTTTGATGGCGTCGGCACCGGCGCGCCAAGGAGTTACAAGGCGAATGTGCCTCTTGTCCTTGTCGGCAGGTGTGTTATTGCTATCAAATCCAAAGCAAGCCATGGCTGGCGGCCAGATCGAGGAGCCGCTGGCCGATGCGGTGCGCACCGCGCTGGGTTCGGCCATTGCCGACCACGCCCCGCCTGTGCCGGTGTTTGACAGCACGCTGTCGCGCCTGGTCTATTTGCGCTGGCTGGTGGCTACGAGCTGGCGGCTGCGCCAGAAAAAACCCGATCGGCAGGAGCGCGAGGAATTCCTGCAAACCGTGTGGTATGAGAGCCGCCGCGCCGGGCTGGACGAGTCGCTGGTGCTCGGGTTGATCCAGGTGGAGAGTAATTTCCGCAAATACGCCGTCTCCAGCGTGGGCGCGCGGGGCTACATGCAGGTCATGCCGTTCTGGACGCGTGTGATTGGCGATGGAGATGCCAGCAAGCTGTTCCGGATGCAGACCAATCTGCGCTTTGGCTGCGTCATCCTGCGCCATTACCTGGATCGCGAGCGCGGCAACCTGTTTCTGGCGCTGGGCCGTTACAACGGCTCGCGTGGGCAGGCGCCGTATCCGGACGCGGTGCTGGGCGCCAGCCGGCGCTGGGACGTCAGGGACGAGCCGGTTCGAGTCGCGACACCATGACCTGGTCGATGCGGTAACTGTCCACATCAAGCACTTCGAAGGTGTAGCCGCCCCAGGTCACCTTGTCCGTGCGCTTGGGTACGCGGCGCAGCATGACCATCAAAAAGCCCGCCAGGGTCTCGTATTCGTGATCGTGCGGCAATGCGTCCAGTTCCAGCGCGCGTAGCACGTCCTGTACCGGCGCCACGCCGTCGATCAACCAAGAGTTTTCGTCGCGGCGCACGATCTGCTCTTCATCGGGCGGCGCGACCAGATCCCCCATCACCGTGCTCATCACGTCATTCAGTGTCAGCACGCCCACGACCAGGCTGTATTCGTTGACGATCACGGCGAAATCCTCGTGTGCCTGGCGGAACTGCTCCAGCACTTCGGACAGCGTCAGGCGGTCGGGCACGATCAGTACCTTGTGCAGCAGGTTCTCGTCGGTCAGCGGAATGGGCCGTTGGGCCAACACACGCTGGAACATGTCCTTGGTGTCCACGTAGCCCAGCACATGGTCGATGTCGCCGTTGCAGACCGGGTAGCTGGAAAACGGCTGGGCCACGATGCGCGCACGCACCACATCGTCGGGCTCGTCGCGCAGAAACCAGGCGATTCGATCACGCGGCGTCATGACGCTCTCCACCGTGCGGGTGTCGAGCTCGAACACATTGGCAATCACCTGCTGTTCGCGCCGCGCCAGTACACCGGCCTGTGCACCGGCTTCGGTCAAGGCCAGGATGTCGGCCGAGGTTACCCGGTTGTCGGGCTGAGCCGGCAGGCCGAAGCCGCGAACCACCAGATCGGCGCCTGTGCTGTAGAGCCAGACCACCGGCTTGAGCAGCGAGACGCACACCTGCATCGGCCCTACCACCACGACCGCCAGCCGCTCCGGCTCGCTCATGCTGATCCGTTTTGGGACCAGATCGGCGAACAGGATGAACAGGGATGTCACCACCGCGAACGAAGCAATAAAGCCGCCGGTGCGGGCCCAATCCGGCGCCAGCCACAGGCTAAAAAGACTGCCGAAGTGCGGGCTCAAGGCCTGTTCGCCGACGATCCCGCCCAGAATTGCGACGGCGTTCAGCCCGATCTGCACCACGGTGAAGTAATGCCCGGGCTGCTCCTGGGCGCGCATCACCTTGTCGGCTCGGGCGTCGCCCTCGCTGGCCATCTGGCGCAGGCGCAGACGGCGCGAGGCCGCCAGCGAGATCTCGGCCGCCGAGAAAAATGCGCTGACCGCGATCAACAGGGCAATAGTGAACAGGCTTTGAATCAGGCTCATGGCGTCAACATGTCACTGGCATGGCGACAGGTATGCCCGCAGTGTAGCGATCAGAAAAACAGCCACCGATGGTGGCTGTGCGGCGCGCCGGCCTGCTGGTGCAGGTCGGTGGAAAATCCGGGATGGAAAGCTCAGGCGGCCGGCTGATTCAGCACCTGCTGCAGCTCGCCCTTTTCGTACATCTCCATCATGATGTCCGCGCCGCCCACGAACTCGCCCTTGACGTAGAGCTGCGGAATGGTGGGCCAGTTGCTGTATTCCTTGATACCCTGGCGGATGCCCTCGTCCGAGAGTACATCCACCGTCTTCACGGCTTGCGGGTCCACGCCGCAGGCCTTGAGGATCTGGATCGCGCGGCCGGAAAAACCGCACATCGGAAAATTGGCGTTGCCTTTCATGAACAGCAGCACGTCGCTGGACTTGACCAACTCGTCGATGCGTTGTTGTGCGTCACTCATGTTGTCTTACTCCTGGTTCCAACAAGTTCAATGGGGCCGATTATTTCACGTTCGGCGGTGCGATGCCGCGCCGGGCCCATCCCACGCCGATAATGACCCTTCAATTGGAATCCGCCCCATGAAAATCGAAAAAAACACGGCCGTCACCTTGCGCTACAAAGTGCTGGACGCCACCGGCAAGCTGCTTGAGGAAAGCGGTGAGCCCATGGTTTACCTGCACGGAGGCTATGGCAACACGTTCCCGAAGATCGAGGAAGCGCTGGACGGGAAGGAGCCTGCCTACCAGACCATTCTGGAATTGCAACCACAGGACGCCTTCGGGTTGCGCGACGAGAGCCTGCTGCAGACCATCCCCAAGTCTCAGTTTCCGCCGGGTGTGAAGATTGGCGGGCAACTGCAGGGCCGCGGCGAGGATGGGCAGGTGCACGCTTTCACGGTGATGAAAATCAAGGGCGACAAGGTGTTGCTGGACGGCAATCACCCGTTTGCCGGAAAGGCGTTGCACTTTCACCTTAAGGTGACCGAAGTCCGTGCCGCCACCGAGGAGGAGATAACGCACCGGCATGTGCATGGCGAGCACGGCCACCACCATTGAACTGTTGAGTGGTGCGCGTGGTCATCCAGTCGTCGATCCCGGGGCCAGAGGGCCTCGCGACCGTCAAGCCGGTTGGCTCGCGTCGCCCCCGTCCTTGTTTTCCGCTTGCTCGGCGTCCTTTTTCTCCTCCAGGTGCTCTGTGACCGCCTCGACGCCCTTGTAGCCCGCAATGGCTGCAATGCCCTCGGTCAGCAATGAGGCATTCGGAT
>JBDTCK010000050.1:0-5414 GCA_039923645.1 Rhodoferax sp. | reverse complement strand
CGACTGAAAAGTCGGCCGACGCCTGCATGTTGCGGATATCGGCCACGTAGAAATCCAGCTCCTCGGCGCGCAAGTGTTCGGACAAATACCGGGAGTTGTTGACTTCGACGCGGGTGTTGATGCCAGGGTAGCGCAAGCGCAATTCGATGAGCAACGGCGGCAGCATGGTGGCTGCGGGATAGGGCCCTACCCCGAAGGCGAGGTCGCCGATCTGGCGCTCGCGGTACAGGCTCACGTCGCGCTCCAGGCACCGGCTGTCAAACAGCAGCTTGCGCGCACGCGCGACGACGAGCGCGCCTGCATCCGTGCAAACCACCTCCACGTTGCCGCGGTCAAACAGCTTCAGGCCCATTTCGGCCTCGGCCGCCTGCACGCTGCGACTGAATGCCGGCTGGCTCAAATGACACTGCACTGCGGCACGGCCAAAGTGACGCGTATCGGCCAGCGCAACTACATGTTTGAGGCGTCGCAGATCCACGGAAGTCTCCAAGTTTCAGTTCATGATGCACTCAATGCATCGATTTTTCAATCAAAATGCATTGGACGTCGCCCTTGATAGTTCACAAAATCGCGCTTCCCAAAAGGAGACCACCACTGTGAACACCCTGCAAAACGTCATCCTGGTCGCTGTCATGCTCGGCTATGCCGGCATCGAACTCATGAGCGCCAGCCATAAGAACTATCGCGCCACGCGAGACGATGGCAAGCTCGAACTCTTCATGTTCGTCAGCTTGCTGGCGATCCTGCAGCCGGTCATTTTTGCGATCACGGGCAAACTGGCGAATCTGTGGTTTCCGGCGTACCACGGCGCGCTGGCCGATTGGCCCTGGTGGCTGATGTTCGCCGTCCTGCTGGTGGGCGACGACCTTACGCAGTACTGGTGGCACCGCGTCTCACATACGGCATTGCTGTGGCCGCTGCACCGGGCGCACCACTCGGCGCACTACATGAGCATTCGCGTCACCTATCGCAACAATTTCTTCTACTACGCCATGATGCCGGGAATATGGGTGTCGGGCCTGCTGGTCTATCTGGGCTTTGCCAACGTCTACATCGCCTACCTTGTGATCAAGCTGACCGTCATTCTGGGCGCGCACTGCGCCGTGCCGTGGGACCGCCCGTTGTACAAGATCAAGGCCCTGAACCCGCTCATGTGGCTGGTCGAGCGCACCATCTCGACCCCGGCCACCCACTGGGCGCATCACGCCATCACGAACCACGACGGCATCGGCCACTACAAGGGCAACTTCGGCAACCTGTTGTTCATCTGGGACGTGCTGTTTGGTACGGCGCACATCACACGCCAGTATCCCGCGCAGGTGGGTCTTCGGGACGACGAACTGTTTGGCAAGGAGCGCTGGTTCGCCGAAATGTTCTACCCTCTGATCCACTCCCGGCGCGAACACTCCGCGCTGGTGCGGAACGGCGAGATTTACGACGACAGCAACGACGTCAAGGCTTTTCAACCCGCAACCGTTACGCAATAAACACAGGTAACTACACTTTCTGTAGCGACGACTCGGTAATGCTGGTCAAGGTGGCGCGCGTGGTGATCACCTCGGGGTCCAGCGCTACCTCGATCAGCGTGCCTTGCCGGCGCGCCAGTGCCGCCAGCAGTTCAGCCTCGAATTGCGCCGTGCGCGTGATGTGCACGCCAAAGTAGCCATAGGCCCGCGCCAGCGCGGCGAAGTCGGGGTTGCGCAACTGCGAACCACTCACATGCCGTGGATATTCGCGCTCCTGATGCATGCGGATGGTGCCGTACATGCCGTTGTTGAGCAGCACGATGATGGTCTTGGCGCCGTGCTGCACGGCAGTCGCCAGCTCCTGGCCAGTCATCAGAAAGTCGCCGTCACCCGCCATGGTGAGTACCACTCGCCCGCTCGTGATGGCCGCGGCAATGCCGGCCGGCACGCCGTAGCCCATGGCTCCCAGCGTGGGCGCCAGCTGGGTCTTGAGGCCATTGGCCAGCCCATGGTGTTTGAAGAAGCGGTGCAGCCAGCTGGCAAAGTTGCCTGCGCCGTTGGTCAGCACCGCATCTGGCGGCAGATGCTGCTGCAGCAGCGTGACGATGGCGGGCACGTCGATGTCGCCCGGCAGTGCGTGCGGCGTCAGGTTGGCCAGGTAATCGGCATGACACGCCTGCGTCCAGTCTTGCCACGGGATGGCGGTGGGTGCGGCCAGCGCGTCCAGAGCGAGCGCGGCGACGTTCATGGTCGCGTTGATCGCCAGAGCCGCCTGGTACACGCGCCCCAGTTCCTCGGCACTGGCATGGATGTGTATCAGCTTTTGCCTGGGCTGCGGCGACTCGATGAGCGTGTAGCCGGCCGTGGTCGCCTCACCCAGGCGCGGCCCGATCGCGAGGATCAGGTCGCTCCCTTTCACACGCGCTGCGAGTCGCGGATTGATGCCAATTCCCACGTCGCCAGCGTACAGAGCATCGTGGTTGTCGAAGATGTCCTGAAAGCGAAAGGCATTTGTCACCGGCAACTGCCAGCGCTGGGCAAAGCGCTGCAACGCCTGGGCCGACTGCGGCGTCCAGCCACTGCCGCCCACAATGACCAACGGCCGCTCTGCTTTTGATAGTAACTCGCATAGACGCTGCAATGGCTCAGCGCCTAAAAATGTCTGAACCGGCTCGACGCGCGGGAGCGGCGCGGCATCCACGGTCTGGGTCAGCATGTCTTCCGGAAGCACCAGTACTACGGGCCCAGGGCGGCCGTTCATGGCCGTGGCAAAGGCGCGCGCCACGTATTCGGGAATGCGCCGCGGATCGTCGATGCGCTCGACCCGTTTCGCCAGCGGGCCGAAGAAGCTGAAGTAGTCGACCTCCTGAAACGCCTCGCGGTCACGCGCGTCGCTGGCCACATCGCCGACCAGCAGCACCATAGGCGTGGAGTCCTGGAACGCGGCATGCACGCCAATGGAGGCATTGGTGGCCCCCGGCCCGCGGGTCACAAAACAGATGCCGGGTCGGCCCGTCAGCTTGCCGTGCGCTTCCGCCATGAAGGCGGCGCCCCCCTCCTGGCGGCAGATGACGAATTTGATGTGGTCCTGCCGAGCATGAAAACCGTCCAGCACGGCCAAGTAGCTCTCGCCGGGCACGCCAAAGGCAAATTCGGTGCCCTGCTCGATCAGGCATTCGACCAGCAGATGCCCTGCCAGTTGGTGGGTCATGGTGAGTTCCAGGAAGGATAGATGGATAAATGAAACAGCCGGGGTCAATTATCCACAGCCGCGTCCACCGACACGGTGCCGCGCGCGTCGCGGCACGCGATGATCAGGCAGCGGCCAGCGAGGTGCGCCGCACGCGTCGCACATTGAACGCACTCACGATCAGCACGCCCTGCACCACGGCCAGACCCAGGAACACACCTCGGTACTGGTGTTGATCCATCAGCGAGCCAAAGATCAGCGGTGAAATCGCCTGGCCAATGTCCAGCCCCGAATACACCACGCCGTAGACACGGCCCGTGGAGTTCTCTGGTGTCGAGCGCTTGACCAGCAGGTCGCGTGACGGGCCCGCGATGCCGGTGGCAAAGCCCATCGCGCCGAACAACGCGGGTACAGCCACGTCGGCCGCACTGGCAAAGCCGCCATAGCCGAGCACCAGCGCCATTACCGCGGCCAGGCCGAATCCGATGCCCACAATGCGCTCGCAGCGGTTTGGATCGGACACCATGAAGCCGCCCGCCACCATGCCGCAGGCGCTGGCCACCATATAGGCCGTCAGGCACATTGCCACCAGCGCGACGGGAATCCCGTGCAGGCTTCGAGCAGCCGCCGGAGCAAACGCCTGCACCACGCTGAGCGCCATGGCATAGAAGAAAAAGAACGCAAAGCACATCCAGATCGCCGGCACGCGCAGAAAACCCATCGTGCCGCCCGCGGCTTGGGCGGCGCCAGGCACCGGTGGCGCGACCTCCAGTGCCAGCCGGTCACGATTGAACAGCAGCACGGCCAGCACGCTGAAGATCAGCACGCCGGCGCAGGCCAGCGCCACGCGCCACGAAAAGGCCAACGTCAGCGGAACCAGCAGGGCGGGTGCCAGCGCCCAGCCCAGGCTACCAGTGATGCCGTGCACGCTGTAGGCGTGGCCCAGCCGCGCAGCGCTCACCTTGCGGTTCAGCAATGTGTAGTCGACCGGGTGGAAAATGCCGTTGCCCAGGCCGGCCAGCACCGAAAACCCCGCCATCATCCAGTAACTGGTGCTGACGGAAAAACCGAATGCCGCCAGGCCAATCAGCGCCAGCCCACCAAACAGGATCGGGCGGGGCCCGATGCGATCGACCACAAAACCCGAAACGAACTGCACCATGCATGAAACGGCAAAAAAGACGGTCATCAAGAAACCGAGCTCGGCATAGCCGACATGCAGCGCATCCTTGAGCCAGGGGAACAGCGGTGCCAGCAGTAGCTGGCTGAAATGACTGGTCATGTGGCCCAGCCCCACCAAGCCAATCAAACCTGCATCCTGGCGCAGGTGCGCCCGGTCTTGCGGCGAGCGCGAATGGAGAGTGGTTGAAGTCTTCATGATGCCATCGTAATATCTGCCGCGAATGCAGGAATGCGACAAAAAGACAGTTTTTGCCGGTTTTCGGCCAAACCACCATGCCACGCAATACACCAATCCCCTTTACACCGGTTGGCGACATCGACCTCTTTACGCCCAGCGGCCAGCGCCCTGTGCGCGTGCGCGCACGCACGCTGACAGCCGACACGCACTTCGAGCCACACCGGCACCCCTGGGCCCAGCTTGCGTACTGCACGACCGGCATCGTTCAAGTCACAGCGACTCCGAACGAGGCATTGGCAGACGAGGTGACCTACATCGTGCCGCCGTCGCGCGCGGTATGGATCGCCCCCGGCGCAATGCATGCAATCAGTGTGCGCGAGGCCGCCACACTGCGCACGTTGTATCTTGACGCCAGTACAACGCCACAGGGATGGCACGGCTGCCGCGTGATCGTTGTCTCGCCCCTGATGCGCGAGCTTATCCAGGCGCTCGATGCGCCGGCCCTGCCGTCGCGCGAAGCCCTGTTGGCCGCACTTGTGCAGGACGAACTGATACACGCCCCTATCCAGTCGCTCGGCGTACCGCTGCCCCATGCGCAATCGGGCGACAAGCGCCTGCGCGCGCTTTGCGAAGCCGTGCTACGGGATCCTTCGGAGCGCTCGACGCTGGCGGCCTGGGCTTTCGATATGGGTGCCAGCGAGCGCACCATGGCGCGCCTGTTTCGGGAAGAACTGGGTATCAGCTATCAGCAGTGGCGCCAGCAGGCTGTGCTGGCGCATGCACTGCCGCTGCTGGCACGCGGCACGCCTGTCAGCGAGGTGGCAGCAGCCAGCGGCTATGCCAGCGACAGTGCATTCTCGGCCATGTTCAAAGCTGCCATGGGCCAATCTCCCAGCCG
>JBDTCK010000049.1:0-3332 GCA_039923645.1 Rhodoferax sp. | reverse complement strand
CGCGTGCGTGGCCCGAGTTGCGCGTGCTGGCCAGCGTGGGCGACGGCAAGTCGGCCGTGCTGCAGGCGTTGCAGCTGCGCCCCGACGTGCTGTTTTTTGATGTGCGCATGCCGGGCCAGAGCGGGCTGGACGCCGCCGCCGAACTGGCTGACGAATGGGACCTGCAAACGCCCTTCCCCGCGCTGGTTTTCGTGACCGCCTACGACCAGTACGCGGTGCAGGCCTTCGAGGCACAGGCGATCGATTACGTGCTCAAGCCGGTGCAGCCAGTGCGCCTGCAAAAAACAGTGTCAAAAGTGCAGCAAGCCCTTGTCCAGAATTCACTGCCAGCTATCGATATGGAAGCAAAGCTGGCCACAACGCTGGACCAGCTGCGGCACCTGATGGGAGCGACCAGTGCGCCGCCGACCGCCGCCGCAACCCCACTCAAAGTGATCCAGGCCGGCGTGGGCAGTCAGATCCGGCTGGTGCCGATCGACGAGGTCGCCTGCTTCGAGGCGGCCGACAAATACGTGCGCGTGCTCACGGCGGGCGCCCAAGGCAGCCACGAATACCTGATCCGCACCCCGCTCAAGGAACTGCTGCCGCAGCTCGACACCGCCACCTTCTGGCAGGTGCATCGCGGCACCGTGGTGCGCGCCGAAGCGATCGACACGGTCACGCGCGACGAGGCCGGCAAGCTGCACCTGACGCTGCGCGGGCGCCCCGACAAGCTGCCGGTCAGCCGGCTCTATGCTCATCTGTTCAAGGCGATGTGATCATGCCCGACCAGTTACCCGACGAGCTTGCGTTGCCGGCGCATGCAACGGCCATTCTCGACTTCTGGTTTGATGACGGTCTGGCGCTGGGCTGGCCGACCCGCGACCTCAGCGCGCAATGGTTCGGCGCCAGCGCCGCGCTGGACCGGAAGATTGGCCAGCAATTTGGCCCCTGGGTCCGGCAGGCACAGGCCGGCAGTCTGCAAAGCTGGGAGCAGAACGCCGCAGGCAGCTCGCTGCCAGGCGGCATCCAGGGCGGCGCGCTGCTCGCGCTGGTGATCCTGCTCGACCAGTTCAGCCGCAACATGTTCCGCGGCAAGCCCCAGGCCTTTGAGGGCGATGCGCGCGCCCAGAAACTGGTTGGCGAAGCGCTGGCGCAGGGCCTGGATGCGCATCTGCCGTGGGTCGCGAGGGTGTTCATGTACATGCCGCTGATGCATGCAGAGCGCCCGGACCTGCAGGACGAGTGTGTGCGCTACTTCACGACGCTAGCCAACCTGGCTCCGCACGAGTTGCAGGCGCGCATGGCGAGCCACCTGGACTTTGCGCGCCAGCACCGCGACATCATCACGCAGTTTGGCCGCTTCCCTCACCGCAATGCGGCGCTGGGGCGCACCAGCACTGCGCAGGAGCGCCAGTTCTTGAAGAATGGGCCGCGCTTCGGGCAATAGGCAGTCCGACTCGAAGCCCCACGAAAAAGGCCGCAAACGGATCGTCTGCGGCCTTCAATTTCGGCGGGGTAGTGATATCAGCCCGCTCCGGATTAACGCAGCTGCCGGTTAGCGATCGCGGTTCCAGTGGCCACGGTCATGATGCTCGCGCCACTCCTCACGTCCACGCCACCTTTCACCGTAGTAGCCGGGGCGAACCCAGCCGGCGCGGTACACCGGATAAGGCGCAACGAGGACTTGTGGCGCATACACGACAGGCGCAGGGCGCACGTAGTAGGCCTGCGGCTGCACATAAACGGGCGCGGGTGCGTAGTACACAGGTTGTGGCGCCACATACACCGGCGCGGGGATCCCGATGGCAATGCCGGGCAGACCAATGCCCACGGATACGGAAACATGCGCCTGGGCGGCGCCGGTGGCGCCCAGTGCGGCCACGGCCAGCAAGGCCGCCGCGGCGGTGGCATATACAGAACGGTTGTTTTTCATTGCTATCTCCTTGAGAGGGCACCCACTGCCCTTGCCTTCATTAAACGCACCAGCGCCCGCTCGGACTACCGCATGCAAAGTGAAGATCATTGCCAGAAGTAACGAACGCGGCGTATTGACGCGATATCGGTCCAAAGCGTTACAAATCGACCGTCCCGCCTAGAATCAGGGCATGAGTTCTCCCGCCGCCCCGACTGCCCCTGCCACTCTCGCCAAACCCAGCAATTTCCTGCGCCAGATCATCGAGCACGACCTCGAACAAGGCACCTATACGTCCCGCCACTGGGGCGGTAGCCCGGGCGACGCGGCGCACCACGCGGCCGGCCCGGCAGACCCGGCCAGAATCCGCACCCGCTTTCCGCCCGAGCCCAACGGCTACCTGCACATCGGCCACGCCAAGAGCATCTGCCTGAACTTCGGGCTGGCACGCGACTATGGCGGCGTGTGCCACCTGCGCTTTGACGACACCAACCCCGAAAAGGAAGACCAGGAGTTCGTGGACGCCATCATCGGCATCGTGCACTGGCTCGGCTTCGACTGGACGGCCAGCTTCAACGGCGTCCCGAGCACGCACCTGTACCACGCCAGCGACTACTTCGACTTCATGTACCGCGCGGCCGAATACCTGATCGAGGCCGGCCACGCCTATGTGGACGAACAGTCCGCCGAGGCCATGCGCCTGAATCGCGGCGACTTCGGTCAGCCCGGGGTGGACAGCCCGTTTCGCAACCGCACGCCAGCCGAAAACCTGGTGCGCTTTCGTGAAATGCGCGACGGCCTGCACGAAGACGGCGCCATGGTGCTGCGCACGAAAATTGACATGGCCAGCCGCAACATCAACCTGCGCGACCCGGCTATTTACCGCATCCGCCGTGCAACACACCATAACACCGGCGATAAATGGTGTATCTACCCGATGTACACCTTTGCGCACCCGATCGAGGACGCGCTGGAGAACATCACGCACAGCCTTTGCACGCTGGAGTTTGAAGACCAGCGCCCGTTCTACGACTGGCTGCTGGACCGCCTGTGTGAGGGCGGCCTGCTGCAGGCACCGCACCCGCGCCAGTACGAATTTGCGCGACTGAACCTGACCTACGTGATCACCAGCAAACGCAAGCTTGCCGCGCTGGTGTACGACCACAAGGTCAACGGCTGGGACGACCCGCGCATGCCAACCATCGTCGGCCTGCGCCGGCGCGGCTACACGGCGCAAGCCATCCAGCTGTTTGCCGAGCGCATCGGCGTCACCAAGAGCGACAGCTGGATCGACTACAGCACGCTGGAAGGCTGCCTGCGTGAAACGCTGGACGTGTCCGCCCCGCGCGCCATGGCCGTGCTCGACCCTGTCAAGTTGGTGCTCACCAACTGGGACGCCCCGATGGGTGCGGGCAAGCTGGATGACTGCTCCGCCCCC
>JBDTCK010000048.1:0-62326 GCA_039923645.1 Rhodoferax sp. | reverse complement strand
GCTGGATGGCGATTCTCATGATCTCGGGATCGGCAATCTCAAGCTTGCGCATGTGAACTCCTTGAACGCTATCAGGAGTCCACAGTGTAATTCAATAATGCGGCATTAGTTATGTCGCTATGTTTAACGGGCTATCCCGCCCAGCTGACCTATGACATAGTGCGAAACTCAAATGCGATAGTTGCACTGACCACCCAGTTGCTCACCATCCTTACGGGTGACCCCCGCCAGATGGAAGTGGTGCGGAGATTTCATGTTGAGTACGCAGACTGCCTACCAATCCTGCATCGGGGCCCAAGCCCAACCCAGTGAGAATTTCGGAACAACAGCGCATGCTTCCTTCACACATAGGAAATGGGAAAAGGCCGGTTCGCAAAATTAAGTTGTTTTTCGGCGCGGGTTAGCACAATTACCTTGTACCCCGCCTTGGGCGGGCGTGATGGTCGGCTCTAAGCTGTTGATTTCAAAAGTGATTGGTTTGCAGGCTGAGCGTGTTCCGACAGTTTTATCGGGGCAATGGATCCTTTCCAATATGACCGCCCCTGCCCCTAGCGGCTCCGTCGGCTTCGCCACGGCATCCAGCCGCATTGATCACGCCAGCAGGCATGGCATGTAGATGCGGGTTCCAGTCCACGTTTCAGGTCAGCGGCCATCGGTCTGTGGCTGCGTGAAGAAAGCTACTACGATCGCTTCGTGGATGTCATGGAAGAACGGATCAAGTTCGTTCTTTTGTCCCGCGCCATTTCTAACCGTGCTGGCTAGGCCCGTGCCCCTAATGACGTCCGGAAGACCATAAAGCATCGCCACAAGCCTCGGGTTATCCCTATAATTCATTCATGCTGCACTGCAACATAAATAACCGAAAACGGTTTCATCGAGCAGGCACCCGATTCGTTTAACCAACCCCAAGGAAATAGACATGAACAACACCGCCGAACAATTTATCGCCACCAGCAAAGCAAATGCGCAAGTGCTCGAAGGCTTGGCGTCTCAAGCTCATTCCAGCGTCGAAAAGCTGGTCGAGTTGAACCTGACGGCCTCCAAGGCCTTACTGGGCGAATCCTTCAGCCATGTAAATGCCGTTCTGGGTGCCAAGGATCCCCAGGAATTTCTGGCTTTGCAATCGAACATGCTCAAGCCGCTGGTCGAGAAGTCTGTCGCCTACTTCCAGCACGTCCAGACCATTCTGTCTGGCAGCACCGCAGAATTTGTCAAGGCTGTAGAAGTCAATGCGGCCGAAGCGCAAAAGACGATCAACGGCATCGTGGACGACCTGGCAAAGAACGCGCCCGCGGGTGCCGAGTCGGCTGTGGCTGCCTTCAAGAATGCCTTGACCGCCGGTCAAAGCGCCCTCGAATCGGCCCAGGTTTCGGCCAAGAAGGCCATCGAAGTAGCGCAGTCGCAATTCAAGGCTGTGACCTCGCAAGCTGTCGATGGCGCTAAAAAGGCCAAGCAAGCTGTCTGATTGTTGCTGCCCAAGGGCAGTCACCACGAAATGGCACCTGCGGGTGCCTTTTTTTTGGACTCTCGACTCTTGCTATGCTCTGGATTCCCGTCCGCAATCTCTGGCATCTTCCTGATCCATCATGAACTCCAAGCTCCTTTTCGCGGCCGCGCTGGCGGCGTCCCTGACAATGGCTGGCTGCAACAAGGCTGCGACTCCTGGTCCGACCGACGCTGCGACAGCCGCGAAGGTGGCGGCCCAGTCCGTCTCCATTGCAGAGATTGCGGCTGACGCGAAAGGCTTTACGGTAGGCGCGCCGATGAGTGCGCACACGGTTTATGTTTTTTTCGACGCCCAATGTCCGCATTGTGCGGACCTGTGGGACGCGGCCAAGCCGCTGAAGTCCGAGGCCAAATTTGTCTGGATTCCTGTTGGGGTGTTGAACCAGGCCAGTACCGATCAAGGCGCGGCCCTCCTCGCCTCGAAAGATCCGGCCACCGCGATGGATGCGCACGAAACCTCGATGCGAGCCCGTCTGGGCGGCATCACGACGAGTGCCGATACCGACGCGCAAAAGGCCGAGGTCAAGAAAAACACCGAATTGATGACCCGCTTCGGCTTTGACTCCATTCCGACCATTGTTGGCACAAATGCTCAAACCGGCGCGCTGGTCACGCAGGAGGGTGCTTCCGCGACCCCGGCGCTCGCGAAGCTTTTGGGGCTGCGGATCCCGCTCGACCAGACGAACGCGCCTGCAAGCTGACCTGGGCCAGACGCAAACGCGGCGCCACGGCGCCGTGCGAAGATCGTCAATACACCATCAATACCGGCAGGGTCATGGATTGCAGCACCGTGTGCGTGGTGCCGCCCAGCACCCACTCACGCGCGCGGCTATGTCCGTAGCAGCCCATCACCAACAAGTCAGCTTGCAAGTCGAATGCACGTGACAGCAGCATTTCGCCCAGTTTCTCGGGTTCCCTGCCCTCGTGATGCCAGATTGCCTCGATGCCGCTCAGCTTCAGGTAGCCGCCCAGATCCAGTCGCCCGTCACCGATTTTGGCCTTGTCGTCCGCCCAACTGACCACGTGAACGCGCTTCGCCGCCTGTAGAAGGGGCATGGCAGTGGCCACAGCGCGGGCGGCCTCGCGCGTCGGCTTCCAGGCAATCACCAAGGTTTCACCTATCGTCGGTGGAACCGTGGCATAAGGCACGATCAAGGCCGGTTTGCCACTGACCTGCATCACGGACTCGACAAAATCGGCAGGCACATGCGTCGCGCCCTTGTCAAACGAGTCGTGCTGGCCGAGCACGAGCAGGTCCGCGTACAGCGCCTGCTGCGCGACTGCTTCAATGCATGGGTCGTCAAGGGCGTCGGCCCATGACATCGGCGTGCCGGACGATGCCTGCGCGCGCTCGAACATGGCGCGCGCGCGGTCTCGTTGTTCATCATCGATCTCGCGCATCCCCGCCCCTGCGCCGGCCCCGAGCGCCGGCGCGAACGGCAGTTCCATGAAGCTGGGCGTGACCGCATACAACGCCGCAACTGCCGCGTTATGGCGCTCGCCGAGCTTGCGCGCGACTTCCAGGCGCTGCTCCGCACGTGGTGAGGGATCCAGGTGAACCAGCAATTGCGTGAGAGACGTTCTCATGAGATTTCTCCTTTGAATAATTCATCCTATGGCGTCGTCACCGGATTCACCTTGATGCACATCAACATCATCCGTCGCCCGACAGGACATACTATAGGGGCTCAGAAATCTATCCTGGAAACCGATCTATGTACCAGCGAATTCTCGTTCCGGTGGATGGCAGTCAAACCTCCAACAAGGCCCTTGCCACAGCGTTGCAAATGGCCAAGGACTTCGGCGGCCGGATACGGCTGATCCATGTGGTGGACGGGTTTTCGGGGATGGGCGGCTTCGACATGTACGGAGGCTATCCGGGTGACCTGCTGGCACTCCTGCGGGAAAGTGGCAACAAGATACTTGCCGATGCCATGGCGATTGCCCACTCCGCTGGTGTGGAGGCCGACCAGGTGTTGTCGGACAATTTCGCCGAGCGACTGGGCGAAGCGGTCGTGGACGCTGCCAAGCGCTGGAATGCCGACCTGATCGTGATCGGCACGCACGGACGACACGGCATCGGGCGCGTGCTGCTGGGCAGTGGCGCCGAGCAGATCATCCGCATGGCGCCGGTGCCGGTGCTGGTGGTGCGCTCCGAGGAGCACGCAAGCGCTGCGCAACCGGGCACCTGAATCGTCCGCCCGCCGCTCAGGGTGTCATGACAACGGTATGGCGAATTTCCCGCGGCCTCAGCTGCAGCGGACGGTATTGAACGTCGGCCCACTGGCCGCTCATATCCCGGTAGCGCTTGGAGAACACCAATCCGCTCTGCCCCGTCTGGTAGATGAACTCCGAGTTTTCCAGGTTGGACAGGTCATAGACGGCGCGCAGCGAAGCCGCGTGGCGGCTCGCGAACGGCATGGTTGACTCATTCGCCCAGTACTGCCCCACGTTGATCGTGTAGGTATCGCCGCCGGTCGGTACCGTGACATCAAAGAAGTGCGCCAGCAGTGCAACGCTGCCGAACGGGCGATGCGTGCTGATGGCCGGGTGCGCCCTGCCCCATTGCCACGTCGCCACGTTGCTGCCATACAGAGCCTGCAGCCGATCGAGCGCGCGGGTCAGCGCGGCGCCCGCTTGTGCCTGGCAAGTCTGCGGCGCACACCACCACGCGTCGTTGTGCATCAGCACGTCCTCCACCGTGGCGCGGAAGTTGCGCTTGCCGTACATCGCGGCAAAGCGGTCCGGCCCCAGCCGCGGGGCAATCAATCCGCGCGTGAGTTCGTCGGCCCAAACCGCAAAAATCAGCGCCGCCGGGCCGTCCGCCCGCATCGTGCCGTCGAAGGCTTTCAGTTGCTGGTGCGCCGCCTCGGCCAGCGGATGTGTCGACACCGCTTCTTGCAGGTAAGGCAGCAGTTTGCGTGTGGCCAGTGATAGCTGATCGCCCTGGATTTTCTGCATGCTGGCCATGTCGTGTTTGGGGGTAGCGGCCAACAGCTGTTCGATCCGATCGAACCGGTATGGCACGGTCCAGTCCTGCCCCATGAAGTACCGATAACCGGGTGGCGTGATGCGCTGGTTGGCCGTGGCAAACCAGCCCTTGGCATCGATCTGCACGGCGCTGGCCTGTGGCGTTGCACTGGCGGGTATCCAGCCGACCCAATCGTATCTGGCGAGCCAACCGGGCGACGGCGCCACACCCATGATGTCGTTGTCCGGGCGGCGCAGCGGCGCCATGCCGACAGCCTTGTAAGCAACCTTGCCGTTGACATCGGCCATCACCACATTTTGCATGGGCGAGTGGTAGTGGGCGTTGGCGCGCAGCAGGTCATCGACCGACTCGGCCTCGTCGGTCTTCAGGCCCGCGGCCACCGTGTGGTTGTCGGCATCCAGCGCGCTCCAACGCAGCGCCACGGCGTATTTGCCCAGATCCAGCAGCCCGGCATAGACCTTCTGGGCGTCGCTGAGTACCGGGCCATGCCGGGTCTCGCGCACCACCAGCGTGACGTCGGGCTGGTTCTTGACCTTGATGATTTCGCGGCGGGTCTTGAAGTCCGCCCAGACCGTGCGGCCATCGACGTCCGGCGTCCGGTACTGCGCCGGGTTGGCCGGGTTGATCTGCTCCAGGTACAAGTCCTGCACATCCGGGCCGGTGTTGGTGAAGCCCCAGGCCACCTTGTCGGTGCGGCCCAGCACCACAAATGGCAGGCCCGGCAACGTCGCACCGATGGCGTTCAGTCCGGGCGCCTGCAAGGCGGCAAAGTACCAGATGGCGGGCGCGCTCAACCCCAGATGCGGGTCGTTGGCGAGAAGCGGCTTGCCGCTGACGGTGTGCGTGCCAGCCACCACCCAGTTGTTGCTGCCCTTGCCTTCGACGGTACCGGCGCTTTGCGAAAAATCGGTGGCCCATTGCTGCAGGCTCGTCGAGAAATTTTGGCCAAAAAGGCCTTTTGCCCTTATCGGCTCTTGGCTTTCAGCTACTGATTTCGTAGTTTGTGGCAGCGCGTGGCGATACACACCAAGGTCCGCATACAACTTTGCAAGGTCCGTTTTGGAGGCCGGGGGCTCACCGGGATAGGGAGGAAACAGTTGCCACAAATGCTCTGTGTTCAGCACTTTGGCGGCGGACAGACGCGCAAACTCGGTGCCCCAGTTACCGCCCAGATCGAGCGCCATCATGATCGACCAGCCCACACTGTCCTCGGGCGTCCACGCAGGCCCCGACTTGCCACCCGGATGGACACCCAGAATCTGGAACTCGGGGCTGAGCGCCTGCGACGTGGTCGCGTAAAAGGCGTTGATGCCATCGCTGTAGGCCTGCAGTGACTCTTTCGCATCCGCCGGCAGCCCCGCCAGCTGGGCCCCGGACGCGCGCATGATGCCGAGTGTGCGCAGCAGCTTGTCCGTTTCCAGCGTGGCCGGCCCGAGCACTTCGGACAACTCGCCGTGCATGACGCGGCGGTTGAACTCCAGTTGCCAGCCGCGTTCCTGCGCATGCACATAGCCGAGCGCGAACCAGGCGTCGCGCGCCGATCGGGCCTTGATGTGGGTCACATCGGCACCGTCGCGCTGCACCGTCACGGCACCGGCCAGTCCGGGGGTTTTCAGTGTGCCGTCCAGTTGCGGAAAGGTTCGCGTCACGTAAATGCCGGCGGCCGCAGCCATGAGAGCCAGCACACCAAGCAGGGTCCAGGCCGAGCGTTTCAACCAGATCATTGGGTCGCCCGCGGGCCGTGGCGACTCAAATCAGGCCCGGGTGCCGCTGCGCGCCAGCGCCATGACGCCTGCCGACATATGAAAGGCGACGGTTGGAACCGTGAAGTCGCTGAACGGCGCTCCCAACGCCATCTCGCCGGCACTCAGCAAGACACACTCCTGCCGGCGCAGTGCCAGTTCGGTGGGTGCAGTGTCCGTGCTATTGGAGCTGAAGCGCACCCAAGTGCCATAGCTGCTGACGTCCTCCAGCACAAAAGCACCTTGACGCCATTCAATTTTGGCGTGCAGGCGCGACACGCGCGGATCATTGATCACAAAGTCGGCCTCGGCCACGCGTCCAATGTGGATAGGCAGGGCCGATGCCTTGAATGAAGCGTTGACGTCCAGCCACGACAAATCGATCTGGCCGGGGGCCGCGTTGCCGGGCGCCGCGCTTTGCTCGAGGTCGCCTGATAAGGTCAGAAAATCTGACGCCACATCGGTCTGCCACTCGATGCGGTAGATCACACGCGATTCGGCCTTGCCCTTGAGGTTGATCGCCCCCAGGCTGCGGACCCGGATGTCCTTGGTCGAGAGACCCGTCACGGCGGTGTCCGTTGCCCAGATCTGATCGGCGCCCGACATGTCGCTGAGCCGCGACGCCACATTCACGGCGTCGCCATAGCAGTCACCATTGACCTCGACAATTTCTCCGCACGCCACCCCGACTTGCAAGCGCATGCGCAGATTGGCAGGCCAGCTCAGGACGCGCTTTTGATGCACGCGCTGCATTTCGACCACGGCGGCAACTGCCTGGCTGCTGACGGGAAACACCGCCAGCACACCATCGCCGAGCATCTTCACGACTCGCCCCGAATGGGCCTGACACACCTCTCCAATCCAGTGCGTCAGGCGGGTGATCGCCTGTGTAGCCTTGGCATTACCGAGCGTTTCGAAAACGCCGGTACTTCCGGTCAAATCAGCAAAAACGACAGTGGTTGGGGCATCCATGCAATGGACAGGGCGCAGTTCGGTTAATTTGGTTATTGTTGATCAGTTTATGGCATTCAGGCCGGATCAGTGTGCCTTGAATTGCAGGGATTTGAATTCGAGGAACTCCTCGAAACCAAAAATACCGTTCTCGCGGCCGTTCCCCGATTGTTTGTAGCCGCCAAATGGCGCATTGCCGTTGAACGGGCCACCGTTGATGTCGATCTGACCGGTGCGCATGCGGCGCGCCACGGCCAGCGCGTGGGCCTCGTCGCCGCTCCAGACGCCGCCGCCCAGGCCGTAGATGGTGTCGTTGGCAATCTTCACCGCTTCGTCTTCATTCTTGTAAGTGATGACGACCAGCACCGGGCCAAAGATTTCCTCGCGCGCCAGCGTGTCACCCGGTTGCACGCGCAGCACGGTGGGTTGCACAAAGTAGCCCGTGCCCAGCCCGTCGCCCACGGGTCGTGTGGCGCCACCCGCAATCACTTCGGCGCCCTCTTTGATACCTTGCTCGATGAAGCCTAGCACCCGGTCGCGCTGCGCGGCGCTGACCAGTGGACCCAGTTTGCTGCTCGCCAGCAGGCTCGGCCCGACGTTGAAGCGGGCCAGCGCCGCTGCGGTCAGCGCCTTCACCTCGGCATAGCGGCTTTCCGGCACCAGCATGCGGGTATGCGCCGAGCACGTCTGTCCGCTGTTGAGCAGGCAGGCGGAGATCGTGCCTTTGACGGCGGCCTCGAAGTCGGCATCCGGCAGGATCACGCTGGCCGACTTGCCGCCGAGCTCCAGCGCCACGCGCTTTACGCTCTGGCTGGCCAGCTCACTCACGCGTTTGCCGGCGCGCGTCGAACCGGTGAAGCTCACCATGTCGACCTCAGGGTGCGACGCCAGCACCTCCCCGACCACGGGGCCGGCCCCATTGACCAGATTGAAGACGCCCGGAGGGAAACCGGCTTCATGAAGGATCTCGGCCAGAATCATGGCGTTGACCGGCGCGATCTCGCTCGGCTTGAGCACCACGGTGCAGCCCGTCACCAGCGCCGGCGCGATCTTGAGCGTAATCTGGTTGAGCGGGAAGTTCCAGGGCGTGATGCAGCCAACCACGCCAATGGGCTCGCGCACCACCAGCGAGTTGCCCACCCTCTTCTCCCACTCGAATGCCCTCGCCACCTTGGCGAAGTTAGCCCAGTTCCAGATCGGACCGCCGACCTGCACCATCTTGGAAAGCTTGAGAGGCATGCCGACCTCGCGCGAAATCGCGATGGCCATCTCGTCCATGCGCGCCTGCAGACCGGCCGAGACCTTGTCGAGATAAGCGGCCCGGGTTTCCACCGGCAGGGCTGACCATGATTCAAATGCGCCGCGCGCCGCCAGCACCGCCTGCGCCGCCTCCCCGGACGTGCCTTGCGGTACCGTGGCCATGACTTCTTCGGTGCTGGAGTCGTGGACGGAAAAAACCAGCGCAGACTGCGCCTTGACCCACTGGCCATTGATGTAGTGAGACGAGTAACTGGTCATGACGTTTTTATGACTCCAAATATCTGATTATGAAATGAGCGTTTGCAGGATATCCGGGATAGTCCAAAAGTATCAAATTATAGAGAATCCTTTCGATACACGCCTTAACCTATTGATTTATTTGTTGTTTTTTATAACCATCTTATTGTCGTTTCCCTTGCTTTTGGCGCCGGCCGGCTTTACTGTAGCGATACAAATAAATTTACTCAGTCGTTGGGGTAATTGATGCGTCAGTTAACTTTAAGATTTTTTAGCATGCACGGCTTGCTGGTCCGGCCCAAGCGCGTGTCAAAAACTGTCCTGGCCGGCCGCCTGGAAGGCATACGCCTTGCAATGCTGGATGCCTTGGGTGAAGTCGGCGATGAACGCTTTCCGCAAACCGTGCGCAAACTGCGTTTCGCGAAAGACGTGCAGAGCCTCTGGTACTTGCGCGGTGAAATAATGGAGGCGCTGTCTAGTCTGCACGGTGAGGCGTCCGCCCATCTGCAGGTCGACCACTTCAGTGTCATGTTTCGGGGACTCCTGCCTGGGGGCCTGTCTTCGCGCGTCAGTCCGCTGAACCAATTCAGGCACTGAATCAGCACGACGCCCGCATCGGCGCCTTCTGGCGACTGATCAGTGGTGGTGTCCCCAAAGCAGAAAGGCATCGCGCCCTTCGACGGCTAGTTCCACGTGAGCGCCAACCGGCAGCAATACCTTGGTCGGCACATGGCCGAACGGCAAGTTAGTCACCACGGGCGCTTTGACCTGGCCGCGCAACCAGTTCACCACAGTTTGAAGTTTGAATCCCTTGTCGTGGGAGCCCAGTTTGTATTCCGTGAATTGGCCCAGCACAATCGCCTTTTGAGCACCCAGAATGCCCGCATGCAGCAGCTGCGTGAGCATGCGCTCGATGCGGTAGGGATGTTCAGCCACATCCTCGAGAAACAGAATCCCACCCTTGATCTGAGGCAAAAAGGGTGTGCCGACCATGGAACTCAGGATGGCAAGATTGCCGCCCCACAGCGTCGAATGTTTTACGGTAAAAGTACCGCCAGACCTTTTGTTGCCTGCGCTATCCGCTATAGAAATGCTAGTATCCAGGGTCGCTTCCCGCAATTGTCGCCAGCCGGCGCCCTCCCCCTGACCGGTGATCATGTCGTCAAAACATGCCTCCATGATGTCATCGGGTCCGCGGCCTTCGCGTGATCCATGGCCATGGGCATCCGCCTCATCGGCCTTGTCGCTGACACCGAAGCCTTCGCACAGTGCCGGACCGGCCCAGGTCACCTTGCCTGTCCTGGCCAGCACGGCCATTTGCAGCGCGGTGAAGTCGCTCATGCCGACGAATTGCGTTCCCTTGTCGATCGCCTTTCCAACTGCTCCGTAGTTAAGGCGCGGCAGCAATCTTGTGAGTCCATAACCGCCACGCGTGATCAGCGCGACATCCGCACCGCTGGCCGCCGCCCGGTGGATGGCCGCCAGCCGCGTGTCGTCGTCACCGGCGAAACGCAGGTGGCTGGCCAGCGCCGCTGCATCCACCTCCACCTCATGGCCCAAAGCCTTGAGTCGGGCGATGCCGCGCTTGAAAGCCGCCTTGTCGCGCACAGCACCCGAGGGGGAATAAATGTAGATGTGTTTCGTCATGAAGTCGTCATTATCGGGGCGCAAAAAAGTCAACTGCGGCCGTAGCAATCGGCCCGCCCTGTTCCTGCACGAAATGGCCGGCCTGCGCCAGCAGCATGGGTTCAGCGCAGCCGCGGATGAGTTTTTGCAGGCCGCGCATCACCGGTAGCCCCAGCACCGGGTCCTGTTCGCCCACGGCCATAAGGGTTTTGCCGGCCCACTGGTGCTGCCAAAAATCGCGTGCCTCGCGCGATATGGCGGCACCGTCGGAATCCACGAACTCCGGCACCATCGCTGGAAACACGCGCAGCGCGGCTCGGTGGCCGCGATCCGGGAACGGCGCGTTGTAGGCGGCGCACTCGGGGGCGCCGAGGTTCGGATTGCCGCGCGAAATCAGTCTGGCCACGTCGAACTCGGGGTTTTTGGCACACATCTCGCGCCAGGCGACAAAGCCGGGGCTGAGCGGCACATCGCCGGTACCGAGCGCTGTGTTCATCACCAGCAGGCCGTTGTATCGCCCGGGCGCCGCCAGAGGCAGGGTCAGGCCCAGCAATCCGCCCCAGTCCTGCACGACCAGAACGATTTTGTGCAAGTCGAGCCGTTCGATGAATTCGAGCAACACCTGACGATGCCAGCTGAAGGTATGAGCGCCCTCCTTCTTGGGCTTATCGCTCTTGCCAAAGCCGATCAGGTCCGGCGCCAGGACGCGGTCCCCTGCTCCAGTGAACACCGGGATCATCTTGCGGTACAGGTAGCTCCAGGTGGGGTTGCCGTGCAGGCACAGCCAGGTCAGCGGCGCATTGCCCTCGCCCTCGTCCAGATAGTGCAGGCGCAACCCTGCCAGCGCCGGCAGATCGCTCAGGTAGTGCGGCTCCCACGGATAGCCGGGGAGGTCTGCAAAGCGTGCCTCGGGCGTGCGCAGCGCATCCTCGCGCAAGGGAAAAGTGCTCAATGCCTCGTCGCGCATGGCCTGCCTCCTTTGTTGAAAAAAATCCTGTAGCAGGGCGCCGCATTCGCTGGCGAGCACCCCGCCCTGCACGGCGGTTTGGTGATTGAGCCGCGCCTGCCCGAACAGGTCAACGACCGAACCAGCGGCCCCGGTCTTCGGATCTGCTGCACCAAACACCACGCGCTGCAGCCGCGCATGCAACATCGCGCCGGCGCACATGGCGCAAGGCTCCAGCGTCACGAACAGCTCGCAGCCATCGAGCCGGTAATTGCCCAGCGCTCGCGCCGCCGCGCGCAGCGCATTGATTTCAGCGTGCGCGGTCGGGTCGTGCCCGGTGACCGGATTGTTGCGGCCCGTGGCGATCACCTGCCCGTCCCGGACCACCGCGGCGCCCACTGGCACCTCGCCTGCCGCAAACGCCTCGCGCGCCTGCGCCAGCGCCAGTTGCATGAAAACGGAATCGACCATCAGATACTATTGTTCCGATAGCTGTAAGTCCATACACCGTAATGGCTACAGCCTCATTTCGTTATCAATTATCGTCCGGCACGGGGCGCGACTTTTGCATCGCCCCCTCGATGGCCTGCTTGTATTGCTGCTCGATCTGCCGGCTTTGCTCTTTTACCGTGGTAGCCGGCGCGGCGCTCGGGCCGGCCTCGCCTTGAACCGCAGGCAATTGCAGCGCTGGAATCGCCTGCTGCGTGGCGGCGAGCTGCTTTTTCACCAGCAGGCCCGCCAGGGCCAGCGCGATCAGCAACCCGACCAGGCCGAAAACGCCTTTCACGACGCGGCGCCCGGCAGCGCCGGACTGACCCTCATGCCCAACCGGTCCATCCACTCGCCCAATGCACGGTCGTCCTCGCCGCCGACCGCGTAAATTTCGCGCATCCGGGCAAACGCCTCGGGGCGGTGCTGGTTGAGTTTGAGCTTGCACTGAAAGTCGGTGACCTTCAACTCAAACCCCACGATGCCGGCGAGCATCTTGAGTTGAAATTCGCGCGGCAGTCCGCGCCACTGCTCGGCATAGGACGGCTCATGGTCGCCGATCAAGGTCTTGAGCACTGCTTCTATGCCTTCCGGGTCTTCGATGAGCGTGGCCTGCACCGTGCAATGCACCGCGAGGTAATTCCAGCTCGGCACGCGTGCGACGTCGGGGTACACCCTGGGCGACAGGTAAGAGTGAGGCCCCAAAAATGTCACCACGGCGGTCGGCCGGGACTGCAGGTAACGCCAATGGCTGTTGGGTTTGGCGACGTGGCCCAGCAGCACGAGTTGCTCGCCGCGTTCTTCAAGATGCAGCGGCAGATGCGTCACATAAGGCAAACCGTCATCGTCAGTGCTGATCAAACTAGCGAACGGGTGGTTGCGCATGATCGTGAGCGCATGGATCCGGTCCTTGGCATTGAATTGGGGAGGCATGTACATGGTGCCGACTACTTTAGCCGATACCGGTTGCGGCCGCTGCATTGTGCCACCGGTACAACAGCGAGCAGATCGGGCCAGTCCGAGCCCGATTGATCTTCGTCAACCCGCGCCAGGCGGCAACCGCATAGACTTGCTTATGAACGCAATGAGTTGGGCACAAAGCACAAAGGTGGTCCATGACGATGGTCATTGACACCGTGCCTGCCTGCCTGGCCCGCCCTACTTGCGACGGCCACATCGTTGCCGTGCGTGGTGCGGTCGTCGACGTGGTTTTCGGCGAAGGTTCGCTGCCCGCCATCGGCGACGCGTTGGCGATCTGCTGCGACGGCGCCGAGCCTTTGCCGGCCGAAGTCCAGGCGCATCTCGACGAGCGCACGGTGCGCAGCATCGCGCTGCGCGCGACCTCCGGCCTCGCGCGCGGCCTGGTCGTGCAGGCCACCGGCGGACCGATCATGGTGCCGGTCGGCGACGCCGTACGCGGGCGCCTGCTCGATGTCATCGGCGCGGTCGGCGACAAGGGCCCCGCGCTGCCGGCCGACGTGCCCAGGCGGCCGATGCACCGCGCGCCGCCGACGTTGGCGCAGCAGAGCGCGGCCACGGATCTGTTTGCCACGGGCATCAAGGTCATTGATCTGCTGACGCCGCTGGTGCAAGGCGGCAAGGCCGCGATGTTCGGCGGCGCGGGGGTTGGCAAGACCGTGCTGGTGATGGAGCTGATCCACGCGATGGTCGAACGCTATCGCGGCATTTCAGTATTCGCCGGCGTCGGCGAGCGCTCGCGCGAGGGCCATGAGATTCTGGGCGACATGCGCGACTCCGGCGTGCTCGACCATACCGTGCTGGTCTATGGGCAGATGAGCGAGCCGCCTGGCGCGCGCTGGCGCGTGCCACTGACCGCGCTGACGATCGCGGAATACTTCCGCGACGAGGCGCACCAGAACGTGCTGCTGTTGATGGACAACGTGTTCCGCTTCGTGCAGGCCGGCAGCGAGATCTCCGGCCTTCTCGGGCGGTTGTCGTCGCAGGTCGGCTACCAGCCCACGCTGGCCGACGAAGTGGCCGCACTGCAGGAGCGCATCGTCTCGGTCGGCGGCGTCGCGGTGACCGCGATCGAGGCGGTCTATGTGCCGGCGGACGACTTCACCGACCCGGCGGTGGTCGCAATCGCCGCGCACGTCGACAGCATGGTCGTGCTGTCGCGCGAGATGGCGGCGCAGGGCATGTATCCGGCGATCGACCCGGTCGCCTCCTCCTCGGTGATGCTGGATGAACACATCGTCGGCGCCGACCATGTCGCGACCGCAATCGCCGTGCGCCGCACGATCGAGCATTACCGCAGCCTGCAGGACGTCATCGCGCTGCTCGGCGTTCAGGAACTCGGCGCCGAGGACCGGCGCCTCGTCGGCCGCGCGCGCCGCTTGCAGCGCTTTTTGACACAGCCGTTCACGGTCACCGAGGCTTTTACCGGCATGCCGGGCCGCTCGGTCACGCTGGCCGACACGCTGGCCGGATGCAACGCGATCCTGGACGGTGACTGCGACGATTGGGACGAGGCTTCGCTGTACATGGTCGGCACGCTCGATGAGGCGCGCCAGCGCGAGCAGAGCAACGCCGCGAAGGTGGCCACACCATGAGTCCATCCGCCCTGCACCTCGTGCTGACCACGCCGCAACAGGTGCTGGCCGATGTGGACGACGTGGTCGCGCTGCGCGCCGAGGACGCCAGCGGCAGCTTCGGGATTCTCCCCGGGCATGCCGATTTCGTCACCGCGCTCGATGCCTCAGTCGTGCGCTGGCGCCGCATCGACGGCAGCATGTGTTGCGCCGCAGTGCGGGGCGGCGTGCTCGTCACCGAGGGCGGGCGCGATGTGCGCATCGCCTGCCGGGAAGGTGTGCTCAGCGACGAGCTCGCAACGCTGCAGCTGCAGGTGCAAACCGCTCGCGAGGCACAGGCAGACGCCGATCGGCGCGAACGTGTCGAGGGCGCCCGCCTGCATACACAGGTAGTGCGCCAGCTGCTGCGTTACCTGCAGCCGCAGTCCGGCGACATGCAGGAACTTGCTCGTGTTCTTGAACGAAATCGGCCATGAGCCCGGATGATCCTTCGTCCACGGAGCGCGATCCGGACCGCTTGCGCGCTGCAGCACTGCGCGCTCAGCAGCGCGAGCGTGCGGCACAGGTCGATCCGGAAACGTCGGTGAGCCGTCGTCTTGCCCAGGTCGGTGTGCTCGGCTGGACCATCGTCGTGCCCATGCTGCTCGGCTTGTTCCTTGGGCGATGGTTCGACCGTCTGTTGGGCACGCATGCGATGTTCGCGGCTGCACTGCTGCTGCTTGGTGCCGGCCTCGGTTTGTGGTCCGCCTGGCGCTGGATGCACCGTCAATGACGCTGCTGCCATCACATGCCTTCACACTGGCCACGCCGATGGTGGCTGGCCTCGCCGCCGGTTTCGCGATCGGCCTGGCCCATTTCGCCACGCTGGCGCGCAATCTGCGCCTGTTCGCCGCCGGCCGCGTGGCCGCCGCGTTCGCCCTGCAGCTCGTGCGCATGGCGGTTACCGTGGCCTGCTTCGTGGCGCTTGCCGTGCTGCTCGGCGCCGGCGCGGTACTGGCTAGCCTGGCTGGCCTGCTGCTCGCGCGTACCTGGCTGCTGCGCCGATCGGGGGCAGGCACATGAACTCGCCGCTTGTCAGCCACGTGCTGTTCCATCTTGGCCCGGTGCCGGTGTCCTCGGCCGTGGTCGTGACCTGGGCCATCATGGCGGTGCTAACGCTGGCCGCATTCGCCGTGACGCGGCGACTGCGCCTGGTGCCGTCCACCCGCCAGACCGTACTCGAACTCCTGGTCGGCACCATCGATGCGCAGATCCGCGACACGATGCAGGCCGAGCCGCAGCCCTACCGGGCACTGATCGGCACGCTGTTCCTCTATATTCTCGTGGCGAACTGGAGTTCACTCGTACCGGGCGTCGAGCCGCCAACCGCCCAGCTTGCCACCGACGCCGCACTCGCGGGAATCGTGTTCTGCGCGACCATCCTGTTCGGCATGCGCACACGCGGCATTGGCGGCTACCTCGCCACGTTTGCCGAACCCACCTGGGTGATGATCCCGCTCAACCTGGTCGAGCAGCTCACGCGCACGTTCTCGCTTATCGTGCGCCTGTTCGGCAACATCATGAGTGGCGTCTTCGTGGTCGGCATTGCGCTGTCGCTGGCCGGCCTCCTGGTACCGATCCCGTTCATGGCGCTGGACCTGCTCACGGGCGCGATCCAGGCCTATATCTTTTCCATGCTGGCGATGGTCTTCATCGGTGCCACCGTCAGCCACAATCCGCTTCCCACCAAGAAACCAGGAGTCCCCCCATGAACAACCTGATCGAGATTGTCAGCATCCTTGCCGCAGCCATTGCGGTGTCATTCGGCGCCATCGGCCCCGCGCTGGCCGAGGGTCGTGCCGTCGCGGCCGCGATGGACGCCATCGCGCGCCAGCCGGAATCCGCTGGCACACTGTCGCGCACACTGTTCGTCGGCCTGGCGATGATCGAGACGATGGCGATTTACTGCCTTGTCATCGCCGTGCTGGTGTTGTTCGCCAACCCGTTCGTGCACTGAGCCGGACCAAGCCTGCCATGAAGATCGATTGGTGGACCCTGGGCCTGCAGACAATCAATGTCGTCATTCTGGTCTGGCTGCTGTCGCGCTTCCTGTTCAAGCCGGTGGCGGCGATCATCGCCGAGCGTCAGGCCAGCGCGGCGCGCCTGCTGTCCGATGCGCAAGCCGCGCGCGACGCTGCGCAGCGTGACCGCGAAGCGGCCAGCGAAGATGCCTTGCGACTGGCCGCGGCGCGCGAGCAGGCGTTGCGAGAGGCGGGTTCCGCCGCCGAAGCCGAGAAGGCGCGCCTGCTGGCGCAGGCACAGATCGAGGCCGCGCATCTGCGTGAACAAGGACAGGTCGATGTCGCCAGCGCACGCGCCGCCGAAGCCCGTGTAATGGAAGATCGCGCCGCCAACCTCGCCGTGGACATTGCCGCACGCCTGCTGGCGCGTCTGCCTGACAGCGCGCGGGTGGACGGTTTCGTGGATGGGCTCGCCGCCGCCGTGGCGGCACTGCCGGCGGGCTCGCGTACCGCCCTCGCCAGCGGGGCGCCGTTGCGCGTGTCGGCCGCGCGCGCGTTGACGCCGGTGGAACGCGACCAGCTGCGTGCCGTCATCGGCGAGAGTCTCGGCCGCGCGGTCACCATCGAGGCAACGGTCGATCCATCCCTGCTTGCCGGGCTGGAGCTGAACGGCGACGGCGTCGTTGTTCGCAACAGCCTGCGCGCCGACCTGGCTCAGGTGCTGGAGGTATTGACCCACCATGACGCCTAGCCAAACCCCTGAGGCCGGTGAAACCTGGCTGGCCCGTAGCCGCGCCGCTGTGGCGGCACTATCACTGGCCGCGAGGGCGCAGGCGCTGGGCCGCGTCGAGCACATTGCCGACGGCATCGCGCAGGTGTCCGGCCTGCCTGACGCGCGCCTCGATGAGGTGCTACATTTTGCCGGCGGCAGCGTCGGCTTCGCGCTGACCCTCGACGCCGCGCGAATTGGCGCGGTGCTGCTGGACGAGGGTGAATCGATCGAGGCAGGCTCGACCGTCACCGGCACGGGCGAGGTGTTGCGCGTACTGGTGGGCCCTGGTCTGCTCGGTCGTGTTGTTGATCCGCTGGGCCGGCCGCTGGACCGCGACGAGGCCGTGCCGGCCGAAGCGCACATGCCGATTGAGCGTGCCGCACCGGCGATCTCCGATCGCGCGCTGGTGACCGAGCCGGTGCATACCGGCGTGCTGGTCGTCGACGCGCTGTTCGCGATCGGCCGCGGGCAACGCGAATTGATCATCGGCGACCGCGCCACCGGCAAGACCTCGCTGGCGCTCGACACGATCATCAACCAGAAGCATTCCGACATGGTCTGCATCTACATCGCCGTCGGCCAGCGCGCCAATGCCGTGCGCCAGGTCATCGAGGCCGTGCGCACGCATGGCGCACCCGAGCGCTGTGTGTTCGTCGTCGCCTCGGCCGCCGATCCGGCCGGCCTGCAATGGCTGGCGCCGTTCGCCGGCTTCACCATCGCGGAGTACTTCCGCGACCGCGGCCAGCATGTGCTGGTCGTGATTGATGACCTTACCAAACACGCGGCGACCCATCGCGAGCTCGCGCTGTTGACACGCCAGCCACCCGGTCGCGAGGCTTACCCGGGCGATATTTTCTATCTGCACGCGCGCCTGCTCGAACGCGCCGCCAAACTGTCACCGGAACTCGGCGGCGGCTCGCTGACTGCGCTGCCGATCGCGCAGACCGAGGCTGGCGCGCTATCGGCCTACATTCCGACCAACCTGATCTCGATCACCGATGGCCAGATCGTGCTCGACAGCCATCTGTTCGCCGCGAACCTGCGCCCGGCTGTGGAGGTAGGCCTGTCGGTCAGCCGCATCGGCGGCAAGGCGCAGACCCACGCATTACGCGCGGTGTCGGGTCGGCTGCGGCTGGACTACTCGCAGTTTCTGGAACTCGAGATGTTCACGCGCTTTGGTGGCCTGGGGGACAGCCGCGTGAGGACTCAGATCGCGCGGGGTGAGCGCATCCGCGCCTTGCTGACCCAACCGCGTTTCGCGGCGCTTCGCCTGTCCGATCAGATCGCCCTGCTCGCCGCGCTCGACGCAGGCGTGCTCGACGCCCATCCGCCCAAGCTCATCGCGGAACTGCGCCGGCGCCTGGCCGCGCAACTCGACACTGAAGCTGCAGCAGTGGCGAAAGCGCTCGACGCAGGTGGCGAACTGAACGCGGCCGCGCGCGACACGCTGATCGGGGTGGTACGCCGACTCGCCGAATCCATGACTGCCGTGGCACTACCGGTAGCACCATGAGTGATCGGCTTGCCGATGTCTCCGCGCGCATCAACACCACGCGCCAGCTTGGCAGCGTGATCGGCGCGCTTCGCGCGATCGCGGCGGCACGCTCACGCGAGGCGCGTGAACGCCTCGCCGGCACCCAGGCCTATGCGCAAACCATTTCCGGCGCGATCAAAGAGGTGCTGGCGCTGCTGCCGTCGCGTGACCCCGGGCCGGTCGCACCGTTGTCCGCCGGCGAGGCGCCGGCGACGCTGTGCATTGCGCTGTGCGCCGAGCAAGGCTTTGCCGGCAGCTTCAATGAGCGCGTGCTCGACGCAGCCGACGCGGTGGCGGCGCCCGCGCGCTTCCTGATTGGTGACCGCGGGCTGACCGTGCAACGCATGCGCGGCGCCGAGCCCGACTGGAACGCGCCAATGGTGGCCCATCCCGATCAGGTGCCGGTGCTGGCCGGGCGCATCGCCGATGCGCTCTATGCACGCTTCGGCGATGCTGAGGTGGCCCGTGTTGCGCTGGTGCACGCGGTTCCGCAGGCCACGAGTTTCACCGTGGTACGGCGTTGGCTGCTGCCGTTCGACTACGCGCGTTTTCCGGCCGCGTCGCGCCGCTTCCCGCCGCGCGTCGACCTGCCGCCGCAAGAGCTTGCAGCGCGTCTCGCGCTGGAATATGTCTTTGCAGAGCTGTGCGAGGCGTTGTTGCTGTCCTTTGCCGCCGAAAACCAGGCACGCGTGCAGGCAATGATCGCTGCGCACGCCAATGTCGAGCACAAGCGCGATGCGCTGGAGGCCGAGTCTCGCCGCGTACGCCAGGAAGGGATCACTGCCGAGATCGTTGAACTGTCCGCCAGCGGGTCGAATCCAGCGGGCGGGACGCCGACGCCAGCGTAATGCGTGGCACGGCTGCAGCAGGCCGCACCTGGCACCAGTTTCGTGCGTGCCCGTCATTCCGCATGCGGATGGAACGACCGCAGTGGGCCTCGCAGCCCTGCACGGCGTCGGCGTGGTGCAGCGCGACCTCAAGCAGGGGCTACTGCCCGCCGTTCGCGGGCTGATCGACTACTGGGCGAGCGAGTTCGCGACGTTGTAATGCAAGGGGAACGGTCAGCCGCGCAGCGGCCAGCGCGCCAGCGGCACATGCAGGGTCTGACCGAGCAGGCTGCGCACCAGGACGAACTTGCGTGCCGTCCAGGCGATTGTCTCGACGGGCTGCCCGGCGACAGGGCGATCGTCATACAACAAGGTCACGTGCGGCGTGTAGCTCGTCTCTACCCAGCGCCCAAGCCCGGCCTTCGCCATCGCCGTGCCAAGAGATTGCCGGAACCTGGTCAGTGCAGCAAGGCCATCGCCACCGCGCAGTACCAACGGTCGGATACGCGGTCTGCTGTCGAAACTCATCACGCGGTCGAACGCAAGCTCGAACGGTGGCATGGCGATGGTTGCCGCCGCTTCGCTCGCCGCCGCGACGATGTCGTGCCGAAGACCTACGTGGTCGCCGAGGTGGTGCAGCGTGACATGGAAACGCTCCGTCTTCAGCGGGTGGCCGTGCAAGGAATGTTCGGCGCGCAGGCGCTGCGCCAACTGGGCAATGCGCGCGGTGGCGGCCGCGTCCGGAAAAATCGCGAAAAACAGCCGGTCCGTCGGCTGCTGTGCCGGGTCGATCCCCGTCACCGATAGCCGTCCGGGCAACGCGCCAGCGCGCCCATGACCGGTGCTGCCGGCTGTCTTCATCTGCATCTCGTTGCCTCCAACGCCCTTATTCCCACTCGATCGTCGCCGGCGGCTTGGAACTCACGTCGTAGGTCACGCGGTTGATGCCGTGCACCTCGTTGATGATGCGGCTCGATACCTTCTTGAGCAGCGCATAGGGCAACTCGGCCCAGTCGGCGGTCATGAAGTCGCTGGTCTGCACGGCGCGCAGCGCCACCACGTAGTCGTAAGTGCGCCCGTCCCCCATGACGCCCACGCTCTTGACGGGCAGAAAGACCGCGAAGGCCTGGCTGGTCAGCTCATACCAGTTCTTGCCGCTGGCCTCATCCTTGAAGTTGCGCAGCTCTTCGATGAAGATCGCGTCGGCGCGGCGCAGCAGGTTGGCGTAGTCCTTCTTGACTTCACCGAGGATGCGCACGCCCAGACCCGGACCGGGGAACGGATGGCGATACACCATATCGTGCGGCAGGCCCAGCGCCACGCCCAGCTCGCGCACCTCATCCTTGAATAGCTCGCGCAGCGGCTCCAGCAGCTTCAGGCCCAGTTGCTCGGGCAGGCCGCCGACGTTGTGGTGGCTTTTGATGGTCACGGCCTTTTTGCTGCCGGCGCCGCCCGACTCGATCACATCGGGGTAGATGGTGCCTTGGGCCAACCACGTTGCTCCTCGTTTTGTAGCATCTGATGCGCGCAGTTTCTGGGCTTGCGCCTTGAAAACCTCTACAAACTCGCGGCCGATGATCTTGCGCTTGGCCTCGGGCTCGCTTACGCCCGCCAGGTGGCCGAGAAACTGTTCTGCCGCGTCGACCCGGATGACCCTGGCATGCAGCTTGCCGACAAACATGTCCATCACCATGTCGCCTTCGTTCAGTCGCAGCAGCCCATGGTCGACGAACACGCAGGTGAGCTGGTCGCCGATGGCGCGGTGGATCAGCGCCGCGGCCACGGATGAATCGACGCCGCCCGACAGGCCCAGAATGACTTCTTCACCGCCAACCTGGGCGCGGATCTTTTCGATCGCTTCGCTGATGTAGTCGCCCATGATCCAGTCAGGCTGGGCAGCGCAGATGTCCAGAACAAAGCGCTCCAGAATCGCGGCACCGCGCTTGGTGTGAGTGACTTCAGGGTGGAACTGAACGCCGTAAAAACGGCGGTCTTCGTCGGCCATGCCGGCAATCGGGCAGCTGTCTGTGCTGGCCATCAGCTTGAAGCCGTGCGGCAACTCGGTGACCTTGTCGCCATGGCTCATCCATACCTGCAGCATGCCATGACCCATGGAAGTCTTGTAGTCCTGAATGCCTTCGAGGAGCTGGGTGTGCCCATGTGCCCGCACATCGGCCGGGCCGAATTCGCGCTTATGCCCACTTTGCACGACGCCGCCCAACTGTTGCGCCATAGCCTGCATGCCGTAGCAGATGCCGAGCACCGGTACGCCCAACTCAAACACCGCCTGCGGCGCCTTGTCGGTGGTGTCTTCGTAGATGCTGGCGTGACTGCCCGACAGGATCACGCCCCGGAGCTGGCCATCCCTGGCATATTCGCGCACCCAGTCGTCGGTCACGTCGCAGGGGTGAACTTCACAAAACACATGGGCTTCGCGCACGCGCCGCGCGATGAGCTGGGTGACCTGAGAGCCGAAATCGAGGATGAGGATTTTTTGATGCTGCATGAACAGGGGAAATCAGTCGGCCCGATAGTTGGGCGCTTCCTTGGTGATCTGCACGTCGTGCACGTGACTTTCGCGGATGCCAGCAGTGGTGATCTCCACGAATTCGGCCTTGTTCTTCATGTCTTCGATCGTGGCGCAACCACAGTAACCCATGCTGGCGCGCACGCCGCCCGCCATCTGGTACACGATGGAAACCATCGAGCCCTTGTAAGGCACGCGCCCTTCAATGCCTTCGGGTACCAGCTTGTCGGCATTCGGATTGCCGGTCGTGGCCTCCTGGAAGTAGCGGTCGGCGCTGCCCTGCTGCATGGCACCGATGGAGCCCATGCCCCGGTAGCTCTTGTAGCTGCGGCCCTGGAACAGGATCACCTCGCCGGGTGCCTCTTCGGTGCCTGCGAACACGCCGCCCATCATCACGGTGCTGGCGCCGGCGGCGATCGCCTTGGCGATATCACCCGAATAGCGAATGCCACCGTCGGCAATCAGGGGAACGCCACTGCCCTGCAAGGCCTTTGCGACGCTGTCGATCGCCATGATCTGCGGTACGCCCACGCCAGCCACGATGCGGGTGGTGCAGATGCTCCCGGGGCCAATGCCCACTTTCACCGCATCGGCCCCGGCTTCGACCAGCGCGAGCGCCGCCGCGCCGGTGGCGATGTTGCCGCCGATCACGTCAACCTGCGGATAGTTGCGCTTGACCCAGCGCACGCGCTCGATCACCCCCTGGCTGTGGCCGTGCGCGGTGTCCACCACGATCGCGTCGACGCCGGCCCTGACCAGCGCTTCCACCCGCTCCTCCGTGCCCTCGCCCACCCCGACCGCCGCGCCCACGCGCAGCTTGCCGTGCGAGTCACGCGCAGCGTTCGGAAAGCTGGTCTGCTTGGTGATGTCCTTGACGGTAATCAGGCCCTTGAGCTCGAACGCGTCGTTCACCATCAACAGCCGCTCCAGTTTGAACTTGTTCAGCAGGGCGCGGGCTTCGGCGGCGGTCACGCCTTCCTTGACCGTGATCAGCTTGTCGCGCGGCGTCATGATGTCGCGCACCGGAACGTCGTAGCGGGTTTCAAAGCGCAAGTCCCGGGCGGTGACGATCCCCACCACCTTGCCGGCGTCACAGACCGGAAAACCCGACACTCCGAGTTGCTCGGACAGGTCCATCACCTGGCGCACGGTGTGGCCGGGCGTGATCACGACCGGGTCGCGCAGCACACCCGACTCGTAGCGTTTGACCTTGGCCACCTGGGCCGCCTGCTCCTGCGGCGTGAAGTTCTTGTGCACGATGCCCATGCCGCCTTCCTGGGCGATGGAAATCGCCAGGCGAGCTTCCGTGACCGTATCCATGGCGGCGGACACCAGCGGCAGATTCAGGGAAATATTGCGAGAGAAACGGGTAGCGAGTGAGGTGTCCTTGGGCAGGACTTGGGAGAACGCTGGCACCAGCAACACATCGTCGAAGGTGAGCGCTTTTCCTAAAAGGCGCATGAGAAAGCTCCAAAAGACGGATTGTACCCGTGCGTCCAGCCCTTACCTTGAACCCTTGCTGCCTCGAAAAGTCGACAAACTCGTGTCCCGCACGACCTGCGTGGAAGAATTGCAACACAAAGTTAACGATCCCGGCGCTAAACTAGCCGCCATGAATTTCTACCGAGCTGTTCTGTTTGGCGTAGCCTGTCTGATGTCGGTGTCGGCCATTGCGCAATGGCAATGGATCGACAAGGATGGTCACAAGGTGTTCAGTGATCGTGCGCCACCGGCCGATACACCAGAAAAGAATATTCTGCGACAACCGGCCGCCGCTGCCCACGTCACGAGTCTGCCTTCCGCAACGATGGTGCCCGCCGTGAACTCAAATCCTTCCGCGCCGAAGGTGGAAGGCGTTGCGCCCAAGCTCAGCGGAAAGGACAAGGAACTCGAGGAAAAGAAAAAGCAGGCGGAAGATGCCACAGCCGCGAAGAAAAAAGCCGACGACGAGAAGGTGGCCAAGGCCAAAGCCGATAACTGCGCGCGCGCCAGGCAATCCAAGGTCGGGCTTGACTCCGGCGTGCGCATTGCGCGCACCAATGACAAGGGTGAACGCGAAATCATGGATGACACGGCGCGAGCGGCGGAGACGCAGCGCGTTCAGTCCATTATCAATTCCGACTGCAATTAGGCCGCCAACCGCCGTCAGGCCGCCGCCTCAATAGCCGGCTTTGGCGCCCGAGCGCTTCCTGGCAAACAGCCCGGCCGTCCTCGCACCCTGTTCGCGAAAACGCTCGCGTCGTGCCACCTTGGGGTCCACCGTGAGCGGCCGGTAAATTTCAACCCGATCGTTCTCATGCAGCAATTGACTCAGGTCGGCCTTGCGACTCCATACCCCGACACGGGCCTGAGACAGATCGACCTCCGGAAATTTCTGCAGCACATCGCTAGCCTGCAAGGCCTGCAGGAGGCTGGCGCCGTCGTCCAGTGTGACCCATTGCTCATGGGTGTGGCGCGGTCCACTGGAATAGATGATACTGACCCGGATCGTCATGACCTCAATCGTAGACCTGTCCGGCCCGCTTGACGAAGGCATCCACCAGGCTGCCGGCAATCTTGTCGAACACGGGGCCCACCAAGGCAGCAAGGGCCGCGTTGTCGAAGCCATAGTTGAGAGTGAGATCAACCCGGCAGGCACGCTCACCCCCCTCTCCCAGCGGGATGAAATTCCACTGACCGTCTAGCCGGGAAAACGGCCCCTTGACCAGCGTCATGTCAACCTGGCGCCCCGTCACATGCTGGTTGCGCGTGACAAAAACCTGACGGATTCCGCCAAACGAGATGCCGACCTCGGCCGTCATGCCCGACGCATCGGCCTCGACCACGGCGGCACGATCGCACCAGGGCAGGAACTGCGGATACCGGGGTATATCGGTGACCAAGGCGAACATTTCTTCAGGGCTGTACCAGATCAGGACGGACTTGTGGACGGTTTTCATAGAATGCAGGGCTCGCGGAATTGTAGACAAGCCCGCAGCGCTCCCTTACAAGTCCGCCTTTCAACCCCATCTGGACCCCATGGCCAAGAAAACCGATACCGCAGCGCAAAAATCGACGCGGATTGCCGACAACAAGAAAGCTGCATACAACTACTTCTTCGAAGAGCGCTTCGAGGCGGGCATGGTGCTGGAAGGCTGGGAAGTGAAATCCCTGCGTGAAGGCAAGGTGCAACTGACCGATGGCTACGTGGTGATCCGTGATGGCGAGCTGTATGTGATTGGCTGCCAGATCAATCCGCTCGGCACGGCATCGACCCACGTCAGCCCAGACAAGGTCCGTACCAAGAAACTGCTGATGCACAAGGAAGAGATCAAACGCCTGATCGGCAAGGTGGAGCAAAAGGGCTACACCCTGGTGCCTCTCAACCTACACTGGAAGGCAGGCAAAATCAAGTGTGAGATTGCCCTGGCCAAGGGCAAGGCCGAACACGACAAGCGCGACACCATCAAGGACCGCGAGGGCAAGCGTGAAGTTGAAAGGGCGATGAAGGTGCGGCACCGTTGAAGCGGGCGACCAGGGCGCAACCGGCACGAGGCGTCTATTCGGCCCTTGAGGTCCAGGTCGGACCTGATTGCGCCTTTTCAGTCGCGCGAGCGCGACTGCGCCAGCCCAGCATTTCGTTGCCGGCCAGTGCACCGATCACCAGCGTGCCGCCGATCAGAACTTCTGCGGCAGGCACTTCATTGGCACCCAGCCAGGCCCAGAGAATTCCGAAAATGACTTCCAGCAAAGCCAGCAGAGCTACCTCGGGCGCCTTCAGCGCGTTCGCGGCGACGACCGCAAAGATGCAGGGAATGGCCAACTGAAACACGCCCAGAAAGGCCAGCAGGCGCAAGTCGGAGCCCGTGGCCACGAAGGGAAAAGCCAGCGGCAGCGTTACCAGCGACGAGACCACGGCGCCGACCAGCACGCTGGGGATCAGGTCGATTTTTTCGCCATGTGCCTGGCTGCGCTGCACGACGGTCCAGTTGATGGCAGCGGCCACCGGAACGCCCAACGCCACCAGTGAGCCCAGCAATGCCGAACTCTGCCCTGAGGCCACATCCACCTGGGAGACGAACATGTAGCCGATGCCCAGGCCGGCCAGCGCGATCGCGCCCCAGGTTCGCGGGGCGATGCGATGGCCGATGAAGACGCGCGCCAGCAATGCAGTCAACAAGGGGCCAATCGACATCGTGACGAGCACATTGCCCACCGAGGTGAGCGTGAGCGCCACCATGTACGCGGTGAACATGACGCTCCAGCACACGCCCGACAACCAGAACGCCGCACTGGTCCAGCGCATGGTGCGGAACACGCCGCGGCCCTGCCAGGCCGGCAGGATGACCAGCAGCGACACCGTGGTGAAGAAACTGCGCCAGAACGTGACCTCGAAACTGTGCGCATTTTGCAAATGGCGCGTCACGACGCCGGCGACAGACCACATCAGGGTCACCACCACCATCATGAACACGGCTTTGGTATGGGTGAGTTTCATCGCGCGTCAGTTGCAGGCGGCTCCAGCCCGACTCGGCTTGTATCAGCTTTACTGGGTATCGCGGCCGGCCCGCTTGCGCTCGTGCTCCTTCAGATAGCGCTTGCGCAGGCGGATCGATTTGGGAGTGATCTCGACCAATTCGTCGTCCTCGATGAACTCCACGCCGTACTCCAGCGTGAGCGTGATGGGCGGCGTGATTTTGATGGCGTCCTCTTTGCCGCTCACGCGGAAGTTGGTCAGTTGCTTGGTGCGCGTGGCGTTGACCACGAGGTCGTTGTCGCGCGAGTGGATACCAACGATCATGCCCTCGTACACCGGGTCGTTGGCGCGCACGAACATGCGGCCGCGGTCATCGAGCTTGCCCAGCGCGTAGTTGAAGATCTCGCCATCGTCCATCGAGATCAGTACGCCGTTCTTGCGGCTGGCGATCTCGCCCTTGTACGCCTCGTAACTGTCGAAGATATTGGAGATCAGACCCGAGCCGCGCGTCAGGTTGAGGAATTCGTTGGAGAAACCGATCAGCCCGCGTGCCGGAATGCGGTATTCCAGCCGCACCCGGCCGCGACCGTCCGGTTCCATGTTGATCAGGTCGCCCTTGCGCTCGCCCAGGGCCTGCATCACGCCGCCCTGGTGCTGCTCCTCGATATCGACCGTGACCAACTCGATCGGCTCGTGGCGCTCACCGTTCACCTCCCGGAACACCACGCGCGGCTTGGACACGGCCAGCTCGTAGCCTTCGCGGCGCATGTTCTCGAGCAGGATGGTGAGGTGCAACTCGCCTCGGCCCATGACCTCGAACACCCCTTCCTCCTTGGTCTCGCTGACGCGCAGGGCCACGTTGTGCTGCAACTCACGCTGCAGCCGGTCCCAGATCTGCCGGCTGGTGACGTACTTGCCTTCACGTCCCGCCAGCGGACTGGTATTGACGCAAAAATTCATGGTCAGCGTCGGCTCATCCACCTGCAGCATCGGCAGCGGCGCGGGGCTCAGAGGGTCCGTGACCGTCACGCCGATGCTGATATCCGCGATACCGTTGATCAGTACGATGTCCCCGGGGCCGGCCTCGGTCACCTGCACGCGCTCCAGGCCCTGGAACGTCAACACCTGGTTGATGCGTCCCTTGAACGACGCTCCATCGGGACCTTCCATCACGAGCACGTCCATACCGGGCTTGACGGTGCCTGCGTTGACTCGCCCGACGCCGATGCGACCCACGAACGTCGAGAAGTCGATAGCCGAGATCTGCAACTGCAGTGGCGCATCCGCTTCGCCCTCGTGCGGCGGAACGTGGTCCAGGACGGTGTCGAAGAGGGCCGACATGTCGGGGCCCCACTGCTCGCCCTGACCGCCCTCTTCCATCGAGCTCCAGCCGTTGATGCCCGAGGCGTAGACGACCGGGAAGTCCAGTTGCTCGTCAGTGGCGCCGAGCTTGTCGAACAAGTCAAAAGCTGCGTCGACGACATATTGCGGGCGTGCGCCCGGCTTGTCGACCTTGTTCACCACCAGGATCGGGCGAAGGCCCAGCGCGAGCGCTTTCTTGGTCACGAAGCGCGTCTGCGGCATCGGGCCTTCCTGCGCGTCAATCAGCAGCACCACGCCGTCCACCATGGACAGGGCGCGCTCCACCTCGCCGCCGAAGTCGGCGTGGCCGGGCGTGTCGACGATGTTGATGTGCGTGCCCTTCCAGCTCACGGCGCAGTTCTTGGCCAGGATGGTGATGCCACGCTCGCGCTCGATCGCGTTGTTGTCCATCACGGTGTCGACCACCTTTTCGTGCTCGGCAAAGGTGCCGGACTGGCGCAGCAGCTGGTCCACCATGGTGGTTTTGCCATGGTCCACGTGGGCGATGATGGCGATGTTGCGGATCTGCTTGTTGCTCATGGTTTGCTTTCTAGATGATCGGGGCCAGTACGCGGCGCGGTGCGCCAGCGTCGGATATGTCAGGTTCGAGGATTTGTTGTATTTCAGGAGGGCTGAGCAGTCGCCCGGGAATCAATTCACCCGCCTTGACGTGGGCGGTGCCCAGCAGCGCGCACGGCTCCTGGCCATATACGGCGACCTGCTGCGCGTCTGGCCAGTCGCCGCGCCGGCGCACACCGCTCAGGAACCGCCCGGCATTGGCGGCGTCCAGCGTGATGCGGGTGTGACCGGTCAGCAGTGAATCCACGGGTAGAAGACAGGCGGCGCGGTCAGACTCCGTCATCGCCTCCAGGGCCTGCAGCGTCACGCAATGCGAGAGATCAAAGTTGCCCGTCGCGGTGCGGCGTAGCGCCGTCAGGTGGGCGCCGCAACCGAGTGCTTCGCCGATGTCTTCGCCCAGGGTCCTGATATAGGTGCCCTTGCTGCACCTTGCTCGTATATCAATAGCTATATCCCCTTCTGTAGACTGGGCTAGAGCCACATTCAGCTCATATATTTCAACATCCCGCGGGGCCCGCTCCACCTCGATGCCGGCGCGGGCGTATTCATAGAGCGCCTTGCCGTCTTTCTTGAGCGCGCTGTGCATCGGCGGTACCTGCCGCAGGCGGCCGGTGAACCGGCGCACGACGTCTTCGATCAGCGCCTGGGTGACATGCACCGGGCGCTGCGCAATCACCTCGCCTTCCGCGTCACCGGTGCTGGTTTTGACACCCAGCAATGCGGTGGCCTCGTAGGTTTTGTCCGCGTCCAGATGCAGTTGGCTGAACTTCGTAGCTGCCCCGAAGCACAGCGGCAACACGCCGGTGGCCAGCGGATCGAGCGTGCCCGTGTGGCCGGCCTTTTCCGCGCGTAGCAGCCACCTGGCTTTTTGCAACGCATCGTTGCTCGACAGACCCAGGGGCTTGTCGAGCAGCAGCACCCCGTGCACGGGGCGCCTGGCAACCCGTGCACGTGGCGCATTCATGGGAGTCAGTCCTCTTTGGCCCGGGATGACACGGCACGCGCAATCAGCGCATTCATGTCGGCCGCGTGCTCTGTGGTGCGGTCAAACTGGAAGTGCAGCGTCGGCACCGTATGGATGTGCAGCCGCTTGAACAACCCGGCGCGCAGGAAGCCCGCGGCCTGGTTCAGGCCTTCTTCGCATTCCTTCGGATCACCCTGCAGCACGCTGAAAAAAACCTTGGCGTGGGCGTAATCCGGCGTGACTTCCACCGCCTGGATCGTCACCATGCCAACACGCGGGTCTTTCAGCTCGCGCGCGATCAGTTCCGTCAGATCACGCTGGATCTGATCGGCCACCTGGAACCCGCGGTTGGGCTTGCCCGTCTGCTTTTTCACCGTGTCTGCCGCAAAGCCATTACAGCGTTCTCGCGACTTCCTTGATCTCGAAGAACTCCAGCACGTCACCTTCCTGGATGTCGTTGTAGTTCTTGATGTTCAAGCCGCACTCGAAGCTCTCCTTGACTTCCCGGACATCGTCCTTGAAGCGCTTGAGCGAATCGAGCTCGCCCGTGAAGACGACCACGTTGTCGCGCAGCAGGCGCAGCCGCGCCGTGCGGCGGACCAGGCCCGACGTGACCATGCAGCCGGCGATCGAGCCGATCTTGCTGACCTTGAACACCTGGCGGATCTCGGCGGTCCCGATGACTTCTTCCTTCTTGTCCGGCGTGAGCATGCCCGACATCGCCACCTTCAGTTCATCGACAGCGTCGTAAATGATGCTGTAGTAACGAATGTCGACGCCGTTGTTCTCGGCCAGCTTGCGCGCGCCGGCATCGGCACGCGTGTTGAAACCGATGATCACGGCCTTGGACGCAATCGCCAGATTCACATCCGACTCGCTGATCCCGCCCACCGCCGAATAGACCATCTGCACCTTGACCTCGTCGGTCGATAGCTTGAGCAGCGACTGCGACAGCGCTTCCTGCGACCCCTGGACGTCGGCCTTGACGATGATGGGCAGCATCTTGACCTCACCGGCGGCCATGTCGGTGAACATGTTCTCCAGTTTGGCGGCCTGCTGCTTGGCCAGTTTGGTGTGGCGGAACTTGCCGGCACGGTAGGTGGCGATCTCACGAGCGCGGCGCTCGTCTGACATCACCATGAACTCGTCACCAGCCTGCGGCACTTCGGTCAACCCCTGGATTTCAACCGGGATCGACGGGCCCGCTGTTTTGGTGGTCTTGCCGTTCTCGTCCATCATGGCGCGCACGCGGCCATAGGTCGAACCAGCCAGAACGATGTCGCCCGTCTTGAGCGTTCCCGACTGCACCAGCACGGTGGCCACAGGGCCGCGGCCCTTGTCGAGTTGCGCCTCGATCACCAGGCCCTTGGCCATGGCGTCTACCGGCGCCTTGAGCTCCAGCACCTCGGCTTGCAGCAGCACCTGCTCCAGCAGCGCATCGACGCCTTCGCCGGTCCTGGCAGATACGCCGACAAACGGCGATTCACCGCCGAATTCTTCGGGAATCACCTGCTCGGTCACCAGCTCGCCCTTCACACGCTCCAGATTGGCGTCGGGTTTGTCGATCTTGTTGATGGCAACCACGATCGGCACACCGGCCGCTTTCGCGTGCTTGATCGCCTCGCGGGTTTGCGGCATGACGCCGTCATCGGCGGCCACCACCAGGATCACGATATCGGTCGCCTGCGCGCCGCGTGCCCGCATGGCCGTAAACGCCTCGTGGCCCGGGGTGTCCAGGAACGAGATCATGCCGCGCGGGGTTTTTACGTGATAGGCGCCAATGTGCTGCGTGATGCCGCCCGCCTCACTCACTGCAACCTTGGCACGCCGGATGTAGTCCAGCAGCGAGGTCTTGCCGTGGTCGACGTGGCCCATGACGGTAACCACCGGCGCGCGCGGCAGGGACTCTGCCTCCTGCAACGATACTTCCTCGTCCGTGAACGCTTCCGGATCATCGAGCGCGGCAATGATCGCCTTGTGCCCCATTTCTTCCACCAAAATCATGGCGGTGTCCTGGTCCAGTGGCTGGTTGATGGTGACCATCTGCCCCAGTTTCATCAACTGCTTGATCACCTCGGAGGCCTTGACTGCCATTTTGTGCGCGAGTTCAGCCACCGTGATGGTTTCGGGCACGTGGACTTCGATCACGCGCGCCTCCACCGGTGCGCTGTGCACATATTCTTCGCGGCCACCGCGCTCGTTGCCACGCCGGCCACGCGGTCCACCGCGCCAGCCACCGCGACCCACGCCACCGCTACTGTCGCCGCGCGTCGGAATCGACTTTTTCTTTGCAGGATCACCAGCCCAGCTGGAGGACAGCTTGGCCGACTTGACTTCCTTGCCGGCCACGCCCGCGGGTGTGCCCACAGCACCTGGTCTGGCAGGTGCACCCGGCGCGCCCACAGGTTTGTGCAGCGTCCCCTTGATCACGCCTTTTGCGTCAACCGCACCAGGCTTTGCAACCACTTTGGGTTCTGGCTTCTTGGCCACCAGCACCTTTTGAGGCGTGGACATCATGGAGCGAATCGCTGCGGCCTCGGCTTCAGCCTTGCGTCGACGGCTGCCCAGATCTGCGGCGCGGGCCGTGTCTTCGTCAGCGCGAGCCTTTGATTCACTCGCGGCTTTTTCGCGCGCCTGTGTCTGCGCGAGAGCCTGTGCCTCGGCGCGTTTGGCGCTCTCGGCCTTCACTGCAGTGTCATCTGCGGCGTCATTCCCGGCGTCCTCGGCTTGCGCCATGGCGGGCTCCGGCTGCATTTTCGCTGCTTCGGCCTTCGCAGCCGCGTGCGCAGCCTCTTCCGCCGCTTCGCGCTCGCGCGCTTCCTGCGCCTCGCGCTGGCGGCGCTTTTCGGCCAGCTCTTCTTCCTGGCGGCGGATCAATTCCGCCTGGCGGCGTGCCTCTTCCTCGCGCCGGGCCAGTTCGGCGTCGTAGATCACCGAATGCGCTGGCACTTCTTCAACCGATCCGGCAATTTCCACCGGGGCATCAGAGCCGTCGTCGCGCTTCACAAAAGTGCGCTTCTTGCGCACTTCCACCTGAATCGTGCGGGCCTTGCCAGTGGCGTCAGCCTGTTTGATCTCGCTGGTGGACTTTTTCACCAGCGTGATCTTTTTGCGCTCGGCGCTCGCGGTGCCATGGCTGGCCTGCAGATGGACCAGCAGCTTGTGCTTGTCAGACTCGGTCAGCGCGTCGGACGCGGCCGTCTTGGCCACTCCCGCGAGCTTGAGCTGTTCAAGCAGGGTTACTGTTGATTTTTTGAGTTCGGTTGCAAACTCGGCGACTGTAGTACTGGACATATTTGGTTCGTGCCTCCATGACCATTACTCTTGACCCGCGAACCAATGCTCGCGCGCCTTCATGATCAACGTTTTGGCTTCATCCTCAGATTGGCCGGTGATATCGGTGAGCTCATCGACGGCGAGGTCGGCCAGGTCGTCACGAGTATTGACGCCGGCCTCGGTCAGCTTGGTGATCAGCTCGGGTGTGAGGCCTTCCAGGTCCTGCAGATCCTGCGAGACGGTCCCATCGCTTTCTTCCCTGGCGATTTCCATTGTGAGCAGCGCATCCTTGGCGCGCGTGCGCAGTTCGGTCACCGTATCCTCATCGAAGCTTTCGATTTCCAGCATCTCCTGCAGCGGCACATAGGCCACTTCTTCCAGGCTGGTGAATCCCTCATGAATCAGGATGTCGGCGATTTCCTCGTCGACGTCGAGTTTGTCCATGAACAGCTTGCGACTGGTGTCGGTCTCGCTGGCCTGTTTCTGCGCCGATTCGGCCGCATCCATGATGTTGATTTTCCAGCCCGTCAGGTCGGACGCCAGGCGCACGTTCTGGCCACCGCGACCAATCGCGATGGCGAGGTTTTCCTCATCGACCACCACATCCATGGCGTGGCGCTCTTCGTCAACCACGATGGACGACACGTTGGCCGGAGCCAGCGCGCCAATCACGAACTGTGCCGGGTCTTCGCTCCACAGCACGATGTCCACGCGCTCGCCGGCCAGCTCGTTAGTCACGCCATTGACGCGGGTGCCGCGCACGCCGACGCAGGTGCCAATCGGGTCGACCCGCTTGTCGTGCGAGAGCACGGCGATTTTGGCGCGTGAGCCCGGGTCGCGAGCGCAACTCTTGATTTCAAGCAGGCCCTGCTCGATCTCGGGCACCTCCTGGCGAAACAGCTCGGTCATAAACTCTGGAGCCGAGCGCGACAGGATGATGGGCGCGCCGCGCAGCGTCAGGTCCACCTCCATGATCATGGCGCGCACACGGTCGCCCGAGCGCAGGTTTTCTTTCGGGATCATCTCGCTGCGGCGCAGGCGGCCTTCGACACGCCCGCTCTCGACGATGATGTCGCCCTTGTCCATGCGCTTGACCGTGCCGACAAAAATCTTGTCGCCGCGCGACATGAAGTCGTTGAGCAGCATCTCACGCTCGGCATCACGGATTTTTTGCAAAATGACCTGTTTCGCGGCCATCGCGCCAATACGGCCGATTGGCACCGACTCGACAGGTTCCTCGATGTAGTCGTCGACCTCGATGTCGCCAATCTGCTCCTTCGCCTCGAACAGCAGGATTTCCGCATCGGGCAGCTGCAGGCCGGCCTCATCGGGCACCACGTGCCAGCGGCGAAAGGTCTCATAGTCGCCGCTGTCGCGGTCCACCGCGACACGGATATCGACTTCGGCACCGGCATAGATCTTCTTGGTCGCTTGCGCCAGGGCCGCTTCAACCGCACCAAACACCACATCGCGCTCGACGTTCTTCTCGCGCGAGATCGCATCCACCAGCATCAACATTTCGCGATTCATGTCATGAATCTCCTGTCTAGAACTTGAACCTCGCCACCGTCGGCGGTGACCTTGGCCTTACGGCCCTTGAAATCGACAATCGGCGCGAGACGCGCCTCACGCAATTCGTCCAGCGTGAAACCAAGGGCTTGCAGCGGTGCCGGCACCCTCTTCTTGCTGACCTTTTGCCCGGGTTTGACGGCCGGTTCATCGCGCCACACGATTTGCCAGTTCACCGCGCCGTCCGTTTCAACACGCTGAAGCGTTCCACGAAACTTTTTCCGGTTGGCATGGACCGGGGTGGCACCCGGCCCACCCGCATCCCTGCCGATCGGGGCCTTCAAGGTGACGTCGACCACCTCGCCAGCAAATCGCTCAAAATCCTGTTCACGCTTCAAGGGCCGGTCGATACCGGGCGAGGACACCTCAAGCCGCCGGTATTCCACCGCATCGACCTCCAGTGCAAAGTGCAACTGGCGCGTCACCTTCTCGCAGTCCTCGACATTGATGAACTGATCAAGACCCGGCACCCAGGGCATGTCGATCGTGATGCGCAGCAGACCCCCGGCGGATCGCTCGATCTCCACCAGCTCGTAACCGAAACCGGTCACGGTTTGTTCCACAATGTCCTGTAACGCCACGTCGCCTCTGTTGTTTCCCGAAAACGAGACCCAAAAACAATCGCCCAAAAAAAACGGGCGGTTGGTACCCGCCCGTTTGGTCGTGAGCCTGCTATTGTAGCGCAAAAACAGGCGTAAGTGCGTTGATTTGTATGGCCTTCACTCTGGCCCGATGGCTGCCGCGACCAAAATCCGGGTGTAGTCATGCTGCGGCGCACCAAAAACCTGCTCAATCGTGCCGGATTCGACGATCGCGCCATCCTTCATAACGATCACGCGGTGCGCCATGGCACGGATCACGTCCACATCGTGCGTGATCAGTAAATAGCTCAAGGCGTGCTCGCGTTGCAGGCGTTGAAGCAGCAGCAACACCTGCTTCTGGATGGTGACGTCCAGCGCACTGGTGGGCTCGTCGAGCACCAGCAGCTTCGGCTCGATGATCAGCGCCCGTGCAACGGCCAGGCGCTGGCGCTGCCCGCCCGAGAATTCGTGCGGATAGCGTTGGAGCAGGCCTGGAAACTGGTCCGGGCTCATGCCCACGTCGGCCAGCACTCTTGCCACACGCAGCCCGCGCTCGGCCGCGTTTAGCTCTGGTGCATGAACCCGCAAGCCTTCTTCCACGATTTCCTCGACCGTCATGCGCGGCGAGAGCGAGGAAAACGGGTCCTGAAACACCACTTGCACATCCCTGCGCACGGCCTTGTTGCGCGCGGCGTCGCGGCTCCAGGCCTGACCCGCCACCTGCAACCGCCCCCGATACGGCAGCAGGCCCAGCGCGGCCAGAGCGAGCGTGGACTTGCCCGAGCCGGACTCCCCCACGACACCGAGCGTCTGTCCTGCCGGGACGCTGAAATCGGCCTCGCTCACGGCCGCGAATTCACCCTTTTTGAACCAGCCGCGCAGCCCGGGCAGCGGCACGTGATAGATGACTCGCAGACCTTCGGCCAGCATCACGGGCGGTGCACCCACGTCGGGGGGCATCTGCGCCGGATCGCGTGCGGGGCGGCTGTCGATCAGCTTGCGGGTGTAAGCATGGCGCGGGTGGACGAAAACGTCGGCCACCAGGCCATGCTCCACGATGTGGCCGGCCTCCATCACTGCCACACGGTCGGCAAAGCGGTGCACCAGGTTGAGATCGTGCGTGATCATCAGCACCGCCATGCGATATTGCTTTTGCAGGGCGGACAGCAAATCAAGGATCTGGGTTCGCACGGTTACGTCCAGTGCGGTGGTGGGCTCGTCGGCCAGCAGCAATTTCGGCTTGCAGGCCAGCGCCATGGCGATCATGGCGCGCTGACGCTGGCCGCCCGAGAGCTGATGCGGGAATGCGCCGGCCCGGCGCCCCGGCTCGGGAATGCCGGTGTCGGCAAGCAACTGGACCGCTGTCGCGTGCGCGGCGCGGCGCGACAGGCCCTCATGCAGTTCGAGCACCTCGGAGATCTGCTCGCCCACGCTGTAGAGCGGATTGAGCGCCGTCATCGGCTCCTGGAAGATCATGGCGACCTCCTTGCCGCGAATGCCGCGCAGCGCGCGCTCTGAAATAGAGAGCAGGTTGCGGTTATCCGATGAGGGCTTGGGGCCGAAAAGACTCACAATACCCGACACTTCGGCATCGTGCGCGAGACGTAGCAGGCTGAGCGCCGTGACAGTCTTGCCCGAGCCCGATTCACCCACCAGCGCGAACTTCTCGCCGACGGCGATCCGGAAGTCGATGCCATGCACAACCTCGTTGCCACCGAACGCGACACGCAGGTTCTCGACCTGGAGCAAGGCTTCAGTCATACAAGCCGGCCGGCGACGCTTGGCGCGTGAATGTCATTTCTCTGCCTTTCGTGGATCGAGCGCATCGCGCAGTGCGTCGCCCATGAAGGTCAGCAGCATCAGCGTGATGACCAGCACGGCGAAGGTCGAGAGCGAAATCCACCAGGCGTCGATGTTGGCCTTGCCCTGGCTCAGCAGTTCGCCCAGCGATGGCGTGCCGGGGGGCACGCCGAGGCCGAGGAAGTCGAGCGAGGTCAGTGCCAGGATCGCGGCGCTCATGCGAAACGGCAGGAAGGTGACGACCGGCACCATGCTGTTGGGCAGGATGTGGCGCCACATGATCTGCAGATTGCCGACGCCCAGCGCCCGCGCCGCCCGCACGTAGTCCATCTGGCGATTGCGCAGGAATTCGGCGCGCACGTAGTCGGACAGTCCCATCCAGCCGAACAGGCTGAGCAGGATCAGCAGCAGCGCCACGCTGGGCGCGAAGATGGCGCTGAAGATGATCAGCAGATAAAGCTCGGGCATCGAGCCCCAGATCTCGATGAAGCGCTGGAAGACGAGATCGGTCTTGCCGCCGAAAAAGCCCTGCACCGCCCCGGCGATCACACCCAGCACCACGCCGATGAAGGTCAGCGCCAACGCGAACAGCACGCTGACGCGAAAGCCGTAGATCAGTTGCGCCAACAGGTCGCGCCCGCGGTCGTCAGTGCCCAGGAAGTTTTCGCGCGACGGCGCGGCGGGATTGGGCGACACGGCGAAATAATTGAGCGTTTTGGGGCCGTAGGGATTGAGGGCATAAATCGCCCAGTTGCCGCCACGCGTGATGCGATCGCGAATGAACGGGTCGAGGTAGTCTGCCGGCGTCTCGAAGTCGCCGCCGAAGGTCTTTTCCGAGTAGGTCCGCAGCACCGGGAAATAAGTGTGCCCCTCGTAACGCACCACCAGCGGCTGGTCGGTCGACAGCACCTCGGCGAACAGGCTCAGCACCACCAGCAGCGTGAATACCAGCATGCTCCAGTAGCCCAGCCGGTTGCGCTTGAAGCGCCGCCAGGCCCGTCGGGCAGGAGTGTTACGCACCTCTTTGCCAGGGCCGCCGCGGAGCCGGCTTCGCCGGGCCGCTGGCGGCGCCCCCTCGGGGGGGAGGCGGCCGCAGGCCGCTTCAGGGGGGTCAGTCAAACTTGACACGCGGGTCCACCCAGACATAACAGAGGTCGCTGATCAGCTTGGTCACCAGACCGATCAGCGTGAAGAAATAGAGCGTTCCCAGCACCACCGGGTAGTCGCGCCGGATCACGGACTCATACGAGAGCAGTCCCAGCCCGTCGAGTGAAAACAACGTCTCGATCAGCAGCGAGCCGGTGAAGAAGGCGCCGATGAAGGCGGCCGGGAAACCCGTGACGATCGGGATCAGCGCGTTGCGAAACACGTGCTTCCACAGTACCTGTCGCTCGCTCAGGCCCTTGGCGCGCGCGGTCAGCACGTATTGCTTGCGGATTTCCTCCAGGAACGCGTTCTTGGTCAGCATCGCCGTGACCGCAAAACTACCCAAAACCATGGCGATGACCGGCAAGGTGATATGCCACAGGTAGTCGGTGATCTTCGCGCCCCAGCTCAGGGTGTGCCAATTTGATGAGATCAGCCCACGCAGCGGGAACCACTGCAACTGGCCGCCGAACACCACCAGCAGCGCCACGCCCAGCACGAAACCCGGAATCGCGTAGCCGATCAGCACCAGCAGCGTGGTGACGAAGTCGAAGCGCGAGCCGGCTCGCACCGCCTTGGCGACGCCGAGCGGGACCGCGACGCCATAGCTGAGAAAGAAGGTCCACAGGCCCAGGCTGATCGAGACCGGCAACTTTTCCTTCATCAATTGCCAGACATCCTTGTGCTGGTAGAAGCTGGTGCCCAGATCGAACCGCGCGAACGATTTCAGCATCCGCCAGAAGCGCTCGGCCGGTGGCTTGTCGAAGCCGTAGAGCTGACGGATTTCCGCGATGCGCTTGGGGTCGAGCCCCTGTCGCCCGCGGTAGCCAGCGCCGGGGCTGACCGCGCGTTCGCCGCCCGAATCGCGGCCCTGTAGTTGCGCTACCATCTGCTCGACCGGGCCACCAGGCACGAACTGCACCGTGATGAAGGTCAGCAGCAACACGCCAAACAGCGTCGGCACCATCAGAAGCAGGCGTTTGAGGATGTAGCTGGCCATTTACTTGTTCTCCGGCGCGGCCCACCAGGCGCTCATGGCCCAGCCGTCGGGCTGATAGTACGGTGGAATCACGGCCGGCAACACGAAGCGCCGCGGCCGGTAGCCAATCAAAAAAGCATCGCCGTACCACTGCGGGATCGAGTAGTAGCCGTGCGAGAGCACACGGTCGAGCGCACGCATGGCGGTATTGAGCTCGGGCCGCGTGCCGGCGCTGACCACTTTTTGCAGCAGCGCATCGACGGCCGGGTCGGCGATGCCCCAGATATTGGCTGAGCCGTGCGTGGCCGCCGCCCTGGAGCCGAAAAAATCGAACAGCGCGGTGCCTGGCGTGGTCGAGCCCGGGATGCGCAAGGAGGTCATCTCGAACTCGAAGTTGTCCGTGCGCTCCTGGAACAGCGAGTTGTCGACCGTGCGCACCTGCAATGCAATGCCCAGCTTCTCGAGCGCCTGTTGCATTGGCGTGATGAGGCGGATCAACGACGGCTGGTTGTTCAGCACTTCGATGGTGAAGGCTTCCCCGCCGGCATTGCGCAACGCGCCATCGCGGTAGGTCCAGCCGGCCGCAGCCAGCAAGCTTCTGGCCTGGCGCAGGTTCTGGCGCAGGCTGGAAGGTGGCGTGGTCGTGGGCTCTATCACTGCCGGGCCGAACACCTCGGGCCGCAGCTCGGTGCGCAGCGGCTCCAGCAGCGCCAATTCATCGGGCTTGGGCAGGCCTGTTGCCTGAAAGTCGCTGTTCGGGAAATAGCCTTCGACGCGCTTGTAGAGGCCGTAAAACGCCTGCCGGTTAAGCCATTCGAAATCCATCGCGAGGCCGATCGCCTGGCGCACCCTGATGTCCTGGAACTTCGGCTTGCGCAGGTTGAACACGTAGCCCTGGAAGTCGCCCGGGTTGCGGTTCGGGAAGGCCTGCTTTTTCAACTCGCCCGAGTCGAACTGCTTGCCGGTGTACTGGCGCGCCCAGTTGCGCGAGATGAATTCGCGCATGAAGTCGAATTCGCCAGCCTTGAAGCCCTCGAAGCGCGAGGTCTCGTCGAGGTAGACCTTGAAAGTTATGCGATCGAAATTGAACGTGCCCACCCGCACTGGCAGCTTCGCGCCCCAGTAGTCGGCGTCGCGGACGTAGGTGATGTCGTGCCCGAAGCCCGGATTGGCGATCCGGTAGGGGCCCGAGCCGATTGGCACGTCGCTCACGATCTGGTCGAACGGCTTGCCGCCACCCCAGTCGTGACTCAGCACCGGCATGCTGCCGACAATCAGCGGCAGCTCGCGGTTCGGGCTCGCGAAGTCGAAGCGCACGGTGCGCGCGTCGAGCGCGACGGCGCGCTTGACCTCGGCGAAGATCGTGCGGAACTGCGGCGCCGCCAGCCTGCTGACCAGGGTGTCGAATGAATACACCACGTCGGCCGCCAGCACCGGCTTGCCATTATGGAAGCGGGCCTCGGGCCGCAGCCTGAAGGTGGCCGACAGGCGGTCGGGCGCCACGTCCACGTCCTGCGCCAGCAGGCCGTAGCCAGTGGCTGGCTCGTCGAGGTCGCCGGCGAGCAGGCTCTCGAAGATCAGGGTGTCGACACCGTACGGCGGCGTGCCTTTGAGAGTATAGGGGTTGAACTTGTCGAAATTTGTCGGCGTCGTCGGCGGCACGATGCGGATCTCTCCGCCCTTGGGTGCCTGCGGATTGACATAGTCGAAATGCGTGAAACCGGGCGGGTACTTGATGTCGCCGAACTGCGCGTAAGCATGGGCGGCCCACGAGGGGGCCGCCAAGAGAGCCAACAGCAGGAACAGCCAACCTCGCATGCGACAATTCTGCACGAACAAGGAGTTACGCATCATGGGTTTTCTCACCGGGAAAAAATTGCTTATCACCGGCGTCTTGAGCAACCGCTCGATTGCCTATGGCATCGCCAAGGCCTGCCACGCCCAAGGCGCCGAGCTGGCGTTCAGCTATGTCGGCGAGCGCTTCAAGGACCGCATCACCGAATTCGCGGGTGACTTCGACTCCAGGCTGATCTTCGACTGCGACGTCGGCGACGACACGCAAATTGAAAAACTGTTTGCCGATTTGGCGCTAACCTGGCCCAGGTTCGACGGCTTCGTGCACAGCATCGGTTTCGCGCCACGCGAAGCGATTGCCGGTGATTTCCTCGAGGGCTTGAACCGGGAGTCCTTCCGGATCGCGCACGACATCAGCGCGTACAGCTTCCCCGCCATGGCCAAGGCGGCGCTGCCCTATCTCAATGACAAATCGTCCTTGCTCACCATGACTTACCTTGGTGCACTGCGCGCCGTGCCGAACTACAACACCATGGGCCTGGCCAAGGCCAGCCTGGAGGCTTCGGTGCGGTATCTCGCCGAGTCATTCGGCCCTCGCGGCATGCGCGTGAACGGCATCAGCGCGGGACCGATCAAGACACTGGCGGCCAGCGGTATCAAGGACTTCGGCAAGCTGCTGGGCATGGTGGCCTCGGCCTCGCCGCTGCGCCGCAACGTCACCATCGAGGACGTGGGCAACGTCGCGGCCTTCCTGCTCAGCGATCTGGCCAGTGGTGTCACGGCAGAGATCACTTATGTGGACGGCGGCTTCAGCCACACCGCGGGCATCTCGCGCGACAACGTTTGATAACGAGTTTACAGTGAAATCATTCTGCTACCCATACCCACTCTTCACTTTTCGCTCCTACTTTCATAGCGACGTGCTGACGTAGCAATGCACCGCCGCCACCTTCTCTCGCTGCTGGCGCTGAGCGCGCTGGGCGCCGTAAACAATCCAAAGGCCTGGGCGGCCAGTGACTCTGCCGCGCCGCTGATGCTGGCGAATGTCTATCACCCCGGCGTCCCGTTGGCGGACTATTGGGTGAGCGAAAAGTACGACGGCGTGCGCGGCTACTGGGACGGCAAACAACTGCTGACGCGGGGCGGCGAGCGCATCAACGCACCGGCGTGGTTCACCGCCGGCTGGCCCGCCACACCGCTCGATGGTGAACTGTGGGCCGGCCGCGGACAGTTCCCCAAGGCTGTCTCGACGGTGCGCCAGCAAACACCTGATGACACCGCCTGGCGCGGCATGCGCTTTATGGTGTTCGACCTGCCCGCTCAAGGCGGCCCCTTCACCGAGCGCATTCCGGTGCTGAACCAGTTGCTCGCCACACTGGCCGTGCCGTGGGTGCAGCCCGTGGTGCAGACCCGAGTGACTGACCACCAAGCGTTGAAGGCGCGGCTGATCAAAATCGTCAAGCTGGGTGGCGAAGGGCTGATGCTGCACCGAGGCGCGTCACTGTACCGGGCGCAGCGCAGCAACGATTTGCTCAAAGTCAAAACCCACGAGGACGCCGAGGCACGGGTCATTGCGCACATTCCCGGCAAAGGTAAATACGCGGGCATGCTGGGCGCGTTGCTGGTGCAAATGCCGGATGAGCGAGGCCAACCGGGCCGGCGCTTCAAACTGGGCACGGGCTTCAGTGACGAGCAGCGCGAACGTCCGCCGGTCGTGGGCAGCTGGGTGACTTATCGCTTCAGGGGGCTGAACGACAGCGGCATTCCCCGGTTTGCGAGCTTCATGCGGGTGCGCGAGGACATGCCTTCCTGAGTCGAAATACCTTCTCGGGTGCCCTACTCCTGCACACAGTCCGCGTAGTAGTGCTTCTTGCCCTCGGCGTCGTCTTCTTCGACCAGGCCATGAATGTCGGTTTCGAATCCCGGGCATTTCGCGTTGAATTCGCGGGCAAACTTGAGGTAATCAACGATCTTCTTGTTGAAGACTTCGCCCGGAATCAATAGTGGAATACCGGGTGGGTACGGCGTCACCAGGCCCACGGTGATGCGCCCCTCCAGATGGTCGATTTCAACCCGTTCGGTCTTGCGCAGCGCGATGTGGGCAAAAGCATCGCTGGGCTTCATGGCCGGCGTCAGGTCGCTCAAATACATTTCGGTGGTGAGCCGGGCAATGTCGTACCTCGCGTACAGCGCATGCAAATGCTGGCACAGATCGGCCAGCCCCATTTTTTCGTATTTCGGGTATTTCTGGCAAAACTCGGGCAGGATGCGCCACATTGGATGGTTCTTGTCGTAGTCGTCCTTGAACTGCTGCAGCGCCGTCAGCATGGTGTTCCAGCGGCCCTTGGTGATGCCGATGGTGAACATGATGAAAAAACTGTAGAGCCCGGTCTTTTCGACCACCACGCCATGCTCGGCCAGGAACTTGGTCACGACGCTCGCCGGGATACCCGTCTTGGCAAATTTGCCGTTCAGGTCCATCCCTGGCGTGACGATGGTGGACTTGATCGGGTCCAGCATGTTGAAGCCGGTGGCCATCTTGCCGAAGCCGTGCCAGTTGATCCCCGTGCGGTCGTTTTTGGACTCGCCCTTGATGATCCAGTCATCGGCGCGCCCGATGCCCTCTTCCACCAGCTTGTCGGGGCCCCAGACCTTGAACCACCAGTCCTGTGGGCCGTACTCGTCGGCAATCTTGCGCATGGCACGGCGAAAGTCCAGCGCCTCGGCAATGCTCTCCTCGACCAGCGCGGTGCCGCCGGGCGGCTCCATCATCGCGGCGGCCACATCGCAGCTGGCAATGATGCTGTACTGCGGCGAGGTCGAGGTGTGCATCAGGTACGCCTCGTTGAACAGATGCCGGTCCAGCTTGACTTTTTGGGAGTCCTGCACCAGCACCTGGCTGGCCTGGCTAATGCCCGCCAGCAGCTTGTGAATGGACTGGGTCGCATACACCACAGAGCTCTTCGGGCGCGTGCGCTTCTTGCCCATGGAGTGATAGGTGCCGTAAAACGGGTGAAATGCCGCATGCGGCAACCAGGCTTCGTCGAAGTGCAGGTTCTCTACGTAACCGTCGAGCATCTTCTTGATGGTCTCGGTGTTGTACAGGACACCGTCATAGGTCGATTGCGTCAGGGCCAACACACGCGGCTTGACTTTGCTCGCATCCACGTGCTTTAGCAGCGGGTTGGCGCGGATCTTGGCCCGGATCGACGCCGGCTCGAACTGGCTCTGCGGAATCGGGCCGATGATGCCGAAATGATTGCGCGTGGGCCGCAAGAATACCGGTATGGCGCCGGTCATGATGATGGCGTGCAGGATGGACACGTGGCAATTGCGGTCCACCACCACCACGTCGCCCGGCGCCACGGTGTGGTGCCACACCATCTTGTTGGACGTGCTGGTGCCGTTGGTCACAAAGAAGCAATGGTCGGCATTGAAAATACGCGCGGCGTTGCGCTCGCTCTCGCCGATGGCGCCATCGTGGTCCAGCAACTGGCCCAGTTCCTCAACCGCATTGCAGACGTCGGCGCGCAGCATGTTCTCGCCATAGAACTGGTGGTACATCTGACCCACCGGGCTCTTCAGGAAGGCGACACCACCAGAATGCCCCGGACAGTGCCACGAGTAGGAGCCATTCTCGGCATAGTCCAGCAGCGCCTTGAAGAACGGCGGTTGCACGCCCTCCAGATAGCTCTTGGCCTCGCGGATGATGTGGCGTGCGACGAATTCCGGCGTGTCCTCGAACATGTGGATGAAGCCATGCAACTCGCGCAGGATGTCGTTGGGGATGTGGCGCGAGGTCTTGGTTTCGCCGTACACGTAAATCGGCACGTCCAGATTCTTTCGGCGCACCTCCTCGATGAAGCTGCGCAGGTTCAGCACCGCCGGGTCCAGGTCCGGCCCAGGAGTGAACTCTTCGTCGTCGATCGAAAGGATGAACGCACTGGCGCGGCTTTGCTGCTGGGCAAACTGGCTCAGATCGCCGTAGCCGGTCACTCCCAGCACTTCAAAGCCTTCGGTCTCTATGGCTTGCGCCAGCGCACGAATGCCCAGACCCGAGGTGTTCTCGGAGCGAAAGTCCTCGTCGATGATGACGATGGGAAAACGAAATTTCATGCAGGCCTCGGCGCCGGTGAGTGGGAAATGGAATAAACCAGCCAGCGCGAAGTGTAAGGAATTAATGTTCCCGCGTTATTGCAAGACAGGCTTTTGCCTCAAAATGTGGGTCAGATAACACAACAGGGCACGATAGAAATGGCTGAATCAACCATCTGGTGGCTGTGCACGGGCGCTGCGATCGTCGTCGAGCTGACGACAGGCACGTTTTACCTGTTAATGCTGTCCATTGGCTTGGCGGCGGCTGCTCTGGCCGCGCAATTTGGCGCAGGCACTGTCACGCAACTGCTGGTGGCCGCCGTGGTGGGCGGAGGTGCCGTTGTCGCCTGGTATTTCATTCGGGGTAGGCGCCCCGCTGCCGCGTCGGCCAGCACGAACCGCGATGTCAACCTGGACATCGGTGAAACGGTCAACGTCGACTCCTGGAATCCGGATGGCACGGCCACCGTGAAATACCGGGGCGCCAACTGGACCGTGATGCACCGCCCGGGCAATCCACCCGCCATCGGGCCGCATCGGGTGGCCGAAGTAATCGGCAGTCGCCTTCTGGTCGACAAAATCTGAATTTCTATCGAACAGGGCATGCTGCGCTACGGCAGGCGTTGCCCTGACCTGCCCCAACCCTCTACCTACAACTAACCAAGCAAGGGAAACCCATGGAAATCGCCATTGTCATCTTTGTCATCGCCGTCATCTTCATCACACGCTCGATCAAGGTCGTACCACAACAACACGCCTGGGTCGTCGAGCGGTTGGGCAAGTACAACGGCACCCTCACGCCCGGCCTGAACTTCCTGGTGCCGTTTGTCGACCGGGTGGCCTACAAGCATGTGCTGAAAGAAATTCCAATGGACATTGCCAGCCAGGTCTGCATCACACGCGACAACACGCAACTGCAGGTCGATGGCATTTTGTACTTCCAGGTCACCGACGCCATGCGTGCCAGCTACGGTTCGTCCAACTACGTGGTGGCCATTTCGCAGCTGGCCCAAACCTCGCTGCGCTCCGTGATCGGCAAGCTCGAACTGGACAAGACCTTCGAGGAGCGCGACATCATCAACGCCCAGGTGGTGCAGGCCATCGACGAAGCAGCGCTGAATTGGGGCGTCAAGGTGCTGCGCTACGAGATCAAGGACCTGACGCCGCCAAAGGAAATTTTGCACGCCATGCAGCAGCAGATCACGGCCGAGCGCGAAAAGCGCGCCCTGATCGCGGCCTCCGAAGGTCGCATGCAGGAGCAGATCAATATCGCGACCGGCGAACGCCAAGCCTTCATTGCGCGCTCCGAGGGCGAGAAGCAGGCCGCCATCAACAACGCGCAAGGTGAAGCCGGGGCGATCACCGCAGTGGCCGAGGCGACGGCCCGGGCCATCGAGGTAGTGGCCAACGCCATTCGCCAGCCCGGCGGTGACCAGGCCGTGCAATTGAAGGTGGCTGAACTGGCGGTCGGCGCCTACAGCAAGGTAGCAGCAGACGCCAGCACCACCCTGATCGTGCCCAGCAACATGACCGAAGTTTCGGCGCTGGTCACGTCGGCCATGAAAATGATTCAGTTGCCGAAGGCGCAATAGTGCCAAGGCGCCTTCGGGATCTCCATAACACGTCGGTTTGCGCTGATACAATCACGCCCACTGGAGCGGTGGATGAGCGGTTTAAGTCGCACGCCTGGAAAGCGTGTGAGGGGTAAAACCCTCCGCGGGTTCGAATCCCGCCTGCTCCGCCAGCAACAAAAAAGCCACCTCCCGGTGGCTTTTTTTCAGACTGTCCGGACCGTTAGTTCAGGGCCACTTTCTTGCCATCCTTGTAGGTGGAAAGCGTGATGGACGGATTCTTCAACTCGCCATTGGGCTCAAACTGTATGGTCGACGTCACGCCCTTGTAGTCGGTCTTCAGAACTTGCGGCAGATACACCTTGGGGTCGGTGGAGTTCGCGCGCTTCATTGAGTCGACCAGCACCATGGTGGCATCGTACGTGTACGGGCTGTAGATCTGGAACTGGCCAGGGTACTTGGCGTCGTAGCGCGCCTTCCAGGCCGTGCCGCCGGGCATCTTCGCAATTGACGCACCACCCTCGGCGCAAACGACTCCGTCCAGGCTCTTCGCGCCAGCAGCAATCTTGATGATCTCGTTGGTGCAGATGCCGTCGCCGCCGAAGTACTTGACGTTGGACATGCCAAGCTGGTCCATCTGGCGCAGCATGGCGCCGGCCTGTGCATCCATGCCGCCGTAGAAGATGGCATCGGGTGACTTGGACTTGATGGAGGTCAGGATCGCCATGAAGTCGGTGGCCTTGTCGGTCGTGTATTGCTGGTCGACCACCTGCATGCCCTTGGACAACGCCACCTTCTTGAAGACTTCGGCCACACCCTGGCCGTAGGCCGTACGGTCGTCGACGATGGCAACTTTCTTCAACTTGAGCGTGTCGGCAGCGTAGAGCGCCAACCCGGCGCCCAGGGCATTGTCGTTCGCGATGATCCGGAACGATGTCTTGTAGCCCGGCTTCATCAGGTCAGGGTTGGTCGCGGCACCGGTGATCATCGGAATGCCGCAGTCGCTGTAGACCTTGGAGGCAGGAATGGTCGTGCCGGAGTTCAGGTGACCCACCACGCCGGCGACCTTGCTGTCGCACAGTTTTTGCGCAACGGCGGTGCCTTGCTTGGGATCGGCGGCATCGTCCTCGACCTGGGCTTCAAACTTGATTTTCTTGCCCCCAATCACGAGGTTTTCCTTGTTCAGGTCATCCACCGCCATCAGCACGCCATTGGCGTTGTCCTTGCCATAGTGGGCCTGGCTGCCGGACATCGGCGCGACAGAGCCGATTTTCACGACCTGCATGTCCTGTGCGAAGGTCAGACCTGCTGCTGCTGCAATGGCGGCAACTACAGTCAATTTCAGTTTCATTTGCATAGAGAGCTCCAATTGAAAGAAAGTTGAGATGATAATTTATGACTCAACGGCCGCGAAGATATCGCAATTCCGGAACCTGAACCAGAGGGAACACGCTAAGCCCGCGATCATGGCGGGTTTACCCTGTGGCGCGTTCTGCACACGCAACCGGCCGGGCTGTCACTCTCCCACCGGGTGTCCCGCAGGCAGTTCCTCGGCGATGGCTTCGGACACCGATTGCCGCACCACGTAGCCGATTTCTTCGCGAAGCACAGGCTCGAGCGACTTCGCGTGCTGCTGCACCACTGTCGTGATGGCCTCGAGCAGGCGCTGTTCGACCAACGTGTCCACGCGCTTCATGACGCGGTGGATCATCTGTTCCTGCATGGAACCGACCGATTCCGTCTCGGCGACCTCATCTGCAGGCGTCTTTGCATCAACGGCTGGATCTGGCGTAGGCGCTACCACGGGGTAGACAACCTCCGTCAAAGTCGGGACATAGCGCGGCGGGGTGCGGGCGGCGACGGGCATCAGTTGCGGCTCCTTGATGCAATGTCGTGGCGCGTGATGGCATAGCCCCGATCGGCGTAGTGCTTCCAGCGGCCGCGCGCCTGCTGGCGGTCGTCGTCCTGCGTGCCGACGATTTCAATCAGACGCTCAAAACGCTCGAACCCGTCCGGTATCGTCTCGCCCAGGTTGACCAGGACCTGCCGATGCGGCGTGGCGGGTACCGCGTCCGTGAGCATCACGGGGGATGCAGCCAACACCGCTGCGCTGGCAACAGCACCGCAATGCGGCACAAATTCAAGAGGCGCAAAAGTCCACAATGCCACATCCAGTGCCTGCAGATCAGCGGCCTCCGCGGTCACCACGAGTCTGGCACCGCTGCCCACCGCCTTGCGCAAAAGCCGGCACGCATAGGCCACCTTGTCGGTCGCGTTGAAGTGGAAGGCAACTTCGGTCATTGGCCGGTTAAGCAGGCTTTGCTACTTTTTTGGGAGCGGACCGCGCAGGCTTGACAGTTGCTACAGCCTCTTTTTCGACTAGCGCCAGAAGGTAAGCGAGCAACAGGCCCACGGGCCTCGCCGTTGCGCCTTTGGCGGTCCCACCCTTCCAGGCGGTGCCGGCAATGTCCAGGTGGGCCCAAGCGAACCGGCCGGAAAAGCGCTGCAGAAATTTGGCTGCCGTGATGGCTCCGCCAGCGCGTCCAGCCACGTTGGCGACGTCGGCAAAGTTGGTTTTCAGGCCCTCCGCGTACTCGTCGTCCAGCGGCATTCGCCAGCACGGGTCGAGCGCACTCTCGCCGGCAGACAGCAGCGCGGCCGCCAACGCATCATCGGACGAGAACATGCCGCTGCGCACAGCACCCAGTGCCACGATACAGGCGCCCGTCAGCGTGGCAATGTCGATGACAGCCCGGGGCTTGAAGCGCTCGGCGTAGGCCAGCGCATCACACAGCACCAGACGCCCTTCGGCATCGGTGTTCAACACTTCGATGGTCTGCCCGCTCATGCTGGTCACTACGTCGCCGGGTTTCACGGCGCGGCCATCGGGCATGTTTTCGCACGACGCTATCAGGCCAACCACGTTCAGGGCTGGTTTGAGTTCGGCGAGGGCCCGGAACACTCCTAGTACGCTGGCCGCGCCGCACATGTCGAATTTCATTTCGTCCATCTCGGACGCCGGTTTGATCGAAATGCCGCCGGTGTCGAAGGAAATGCCCTTGCCCACCAGCACCACCGGCGCCTGTGACTTCGCCGCGCCCTCGTACTTGAGAACGATAAAACGCAGCGGCTCCTCCGAGCCCCGTGCCACAGCCATGAAGGCACCCATGCCGAGCCGGTCCACCTCTTTCGGGCCCAGCACCTCGCACTTGACCCTGGCCAGCTTGCCCAGGGACTTGGCGGCATCCGCCAGCATGGCCGGCGTGGCATGGTTGGCCGGCCGGTTGGCCCACTCCTTCGTCAGCTCCATCCCCGCGACCTCCGCCACGCCCTGCGCAAACCCGGGCTTCACGGCAGCGGCGTGTGGCACCCCCAGCAGTACCCGCTTTATTTTTCGGCCTTCAGCACTGGCCTTGGTGGTGGTGTATACGTAACTGGCGTCGGCCGTTGCAACCACCGCAGCACGCACGGAAGCGCTGGAGACCTCGGCCCCCGTGCCGGCAAAGCAGACGCTCAAGCGGCGCACCGGAGCAGACTTGACGGCGCTCACGGCGGCTTGCACGGCGAGGCGGACTTGCTTGGCAGAGCCATCGCCGGCGCCTACCAGCACCGCACGCGGGGCCGCAACGGCTGGGCTGCGATAAAGCTGCAGCATCTTGCCAGGCTTGGTTTCGAGATCGCCTGCCTTGAGGGCTTCATCCACCAGCTGGGCCAGGGCACCCTTTCCCGGTTTGACGATTTGTGTGACCAGTACGATCAAGGCATCGCATTTGTCCTGGGCTGCGCCAGTCAGATCGAGAGTTTTAAGTTCAAAGTCCATAATTGCGCTTTTCGTTGAAACCGATGTTATTCCATTCCTCGATTCGCAAAGAGCTGGCACGCAGTTTTGGCGCAACGCTGGTGGTGCTGGCCACCGTTGTCGTGACCATGATGCTGATTCGCACGCTCGGTCAGGCCTCGCGTGGCAGCGTCAACCCCGCGGATGTTTTGATGGTCATGGGCTACACGGTGCTGGGCCACCTCACCACCATCCTGACGCTGAGTCTGTTCATCGCGATCGTGAGCACACTGTCGCGCATGTACGCGGACAGCGAAATGGCCATCTGGTTTGCCAGCGGGCGTGGATTGCTTTCGTTTCTGTCGCCGCTGCTGCGCTTCGCAGCGCCCATCCTGATTGTCATCGCGGTGCTTGCCGTGTTCGTCTGGCCCTGGGCCAATCAGCAAATCCAGGACATGCGCGATCGCTACGAAACGCGCGGTGACCTTGACCGCGTGGTGCCCGGGCAATTTCAGGAATCCGCGGGCGGGCGCCGGGTGTTCTTCGTGGACAAGAATACGGGCACCGGCAAGACTGGCAGCAACATATTCATCTCTGACACGGAGAACAACAAGCAGATCGTGACATCTGCCCGCAGCGGCCGCATTGATACCATCGGCAATGACCGTTTCCTGATCCTTGAAAACGGCCAGCGGCTGGAGAGTGAAACCACCAAGCCCGACATCACACTAAGCGAGTTCGCAGAGTATGGAATCAGCGTTGGGGACAAGTCCCAGGGGGTCCAGGAAGCCGCGCCGCCCAAGACCCTGTCTACCGCCACGCTGATACGAAAGCCAGTCCCCGACTATCTGGGAGAGCTCTCTTTCCGATTCGGCCTGGCCCTGGCCGCCATCAATTTCGTGCTCATCGGACTGGCGGTATCCAGTGTCAATCCTCGCATGGGTCGAAATGGCAACCTGGCTTTCGCTTTTTTCGCCTTTGTCGCGTACTACAACCTGCTCAACCTGGGGCAAAGCTGGATCAGCGACGGTAAAACCAGCTTCGGCGGCATGATGCTGGCCGCGCATGGTGGCACCTTTGTGCTCGCATGGTTGTGGTTGCTCAAGCGGCACAATAATTGGACCCTGCGCGCCGTATTGCGCCGCCGCGACCGCCTTGGCACGAAGTTGGCGGGGAGCACTGCTTGAGAACGGTACGGCGCATGGTGTACGCCGACGTACTGCAGTCGGTGGCATTTGTCACGCTGGCATTCCTTGCCCTGTTTTTCTTTTTTGACTTTGTTGACGAACTGCGCTCGGTCAACCAGGGGGTGGGTGGCGGCTACCCGCTGAAGTTCGCGCTCGTCGTGGTACTGCTGGAGTCTCCCAGCCGGCTGTACGACCTGCTGCCGATTACGGTGCTCATCGGCACGATCTTCGTCATGGCCCGCATGGCCCAGAATTCCGAGTTCACGATTTTGCGCACCAGCGGCCTGGGGCCGTGGCGCGCATTGCAGATCCTGGTGGGGCTGGGATTGATGTTCGTACTGTTCACGTTTGCAGTGGGTGACTATGTGGCACCCGCGGCCGATCGCGCAGGCCAGTTACTGCGTTCGCGCTATCTCGGACAGATCACGATCGGCCAGACAGGCGCCTGGCTGAAAGAAAGGCGGGGCAACGCCTCCTATTCCGTCAACGTGCGCTCCCTGTTGCCCGACGGCAGCATGCGCGGCGTGAGGGTGGTGGAATTCAACCCCCAGGGACGCCTTGTGTCAGTCGTGCAGGCAGCGCAAGGCAGTTTTGCCCGCGATGGCAGTTGGCTGCTGACAAATGTGTCCACGATTGATTTCGATACCGGGCTGGATGCAGGGATTTCGTCCAAGCCGGAAAGCATCTTTCGCAGTGTCGAACCCGCGCTGCGCTGGCCGAGCACCATCACGTCCGAGATGGTGTCGGTGGCACTGTTGCAGCCCGACCGCATGCCCACCGTGGACCTGTTCCAGTACATGCGTCACCTCGAGGCCAATGGGCAGTCGTCGCAACGCTATGAGATCGAGTTCTGGAAAAAAGTGTTCTACCCCCTGAGTTGCCTCGTCATGGTGGTCCTGGCGTTGCCTTTTGCCTACCTGCACTTTCGCACTAGCGGGATCTCGACCTACGTGTTTATCGGCGTCATGACCGGCATCAGCTTCTTCCTGCTGAACAACCTGTTCGGCCACTTTGGCAACCTCCTGAATTGGCGACCGTGGCTCGCCGCAGCAGCGCCAGCACTGATTTACTCGGTGCTGTCGCTGGGGGCCTTCGGCTGGCTGGTGGTACGAAGATAGCCATGGCTGTAGCCCGTGGCATCGTGCTGCTCGCGCACGGCTCGCGCGATCCGCTGTGGCGCCAGCCCATGGAGCGCGTGGCAACGCGCATGGGCGAACGCGATGCAAATATATTTGTCACGTGCGCCTACCTGGAGCTGACCCAACCCGACTTGGCCACCGCGATTGCGCACCTGCTGGCGCAAGGAGCCCGCTCGATCGGCGTGGTACCGATGTTTCTGGGGGTCGGACACCATGTGCGGGAAGACCTGCCGCGCCTGATTGCGCACGTCGAGGCGCTTCATCCACACGTTGATTTGACATTGCGACCCGCGATCGGCGAGGATTCCCGGATGGTCGACTTGATGGCCCAGATCGCGCTTTCCTGAAAATTCAATAGATGTCTGCGGCATAATGAACTTCATATTTAGTTGAAATTTGTTATGAACCTGCATCAATTCCGCTTCGTCCAGGAAGCCGCTCGCCGCAACCTGAACCTCACCGAAGCGGCCAAGGCCCTTCACACCTCCCAGCCGGGGGTTTCCAAGGCCATCATCGAACTCGAAGAAGAGCTCGGCATCGAGATTTTTGCGCGCCATGGCAAACGCCTCAAACGAATCACGGAGCCGGGCCAGCATGTGCTGCGCAGTATCGAGGTCATCATGCGCGAGGTGGGCAACCTCAAACGCATCGGCGAGCAGTTCAGCGCAGAGGACACCGGTACGCTGAGCATCGCCACTACACACACACAGGCCCGCTACGTGCTGCCGGCGGCGGTAGCGAAACTTCGCGAGGCCTATCCCAAGGTGAACATCAGCCTGCATCAGGGAACGCCCGCCGAGGTGGCGAGGATGCTGATTGATGAGGTGGCGGAGATTGGCATTGCGACCGAGTCACTGGCGGACTACCCCGACCTGATCACGCTGCCCTGCTACGAATGGCAGCACATGGTGGTCATGCCCGCAGGTCATGCGCTGGCCAAAAAGGAGCGTCTGACGCTGGAAGATATTGCGGGCGAGCCCATCATCACCTACCACCCGTCATTCACCGGACGCACCAAGATCGACCATGCCTTTGCCCAGCGCAAATTGCAGGCACGCATCGCGCTGGAGGCGATCGACTCCGATGTCATCAAGACCTACGTGCGGCTGGGCCTGGGGATCGGCATCGTGGCCGAGATGGCGGTGCGCGATGTAGCCGCCAGCGGCGCCGACGCCGACCTGGTGGTGCGCCCTGTCGGGCTGCTGTTCGGGCAAAACGTGGCGCGTGTGGCCTTCAAGCGCAGTGCCTATCTGCGCGATTTCGTTTTCAAGTTTGCCGAGCTGCTGAGCGACCGGCTGGACCGCAACCTGATCGCCAAGGCCATGACCGGCCATGTCAATGACTATGAGCTTTGATAACTTGCGGGACAGACCTTCAGCTCCGTCGCCAACATTTCAGTTTGCCTGACGCATCCGCAGCGCCATACCTCTAATGACATACCCCTAATGATCATGACCGAACGCACGCCCACCCTTCAGACCAAACTGCCCTCCGTTGGCACCACCATCTTCACCGTGATGTCAGGTCTGGCGGCATCAAGTGGTGCTGTCAACCTCGGGCAAGGCTTCCCCGACTTCGATTGCGACGCCCGACTGGTCAACGCCGTCACAGACGCCATGACGCACGGCCACAACCAGTACCCACCGATGCCCGGGGTGCCCGCGCTGCGCGAGGCGGTGGCCGCCAAGATCAAGATCCTGCATGGCCCACATAACGGCCGCGACTACGACGCAGCCAGCGAGATCACCGTCACGGCCGGCGCCACGCAGGCGATCATCACGGCCATCCTGGCCGTGGTGCACGCAGGCGACGAAGTCATCGTGCTCGAACCGTGCTACGACAGCTATGTACCCAACATCGAACTGGCCGGTGGCATCGCGGTGCGCGTGCCTTTGAGGCCCGGCACCTTCCGCCCGGACTTTGACAAAATCGCCGCCGCCATCGGCACGAAGACTCGCGCCATCCTGATCAACTCCCCGCACAACCCGAGCGCCACCGTCTGGACAAAGGACGAAATGCTGAAGCTGCAGGACATCCTGTCACCGACCGATGTGCTCCTGATCAGCGATGAGGTGTACGAGCACATGGTGTATGCGCCTGCCGAGCACCAGAGCGCGGCGCGCTTCCCGGGCCTGGCGGCGCGCGCTTTCATCATCTCCAGCTTCGGCAAGACCTTCCATGTGACGGGCTGGAAGGTCGGCACCGTGGCTGCGCCCGCATCAATGACGGCCGAGTTCCGCAAGGTGCACCAGTACACCGTATTCACCGTCAACACGCCGATGCAATATGGCCTGGCGACCTACATGGCTGACCCCAGCCCGTACCTGGACCTGCCCGCCTTCTACCAGCGCAAGCGTGACCTGTTCCGCGAGGGCCTGAAAAACACCAGATTCAGGTTGCTGCCCAGCGAGGGCAGCTACTTCCAGTGCGTCGACATCTCGGCCGTGAGCGACATGCACGAGGCCGAGTTCTGCAAATGGCTGACCACCGAGATCGGCGTGGCGGCCATTCCGCTGTCCGCCTTCTACGGTGATGGGTTCGACCAGCGCGTGGTGCGCTTTTGCTACGCAAAGAAGGACGACACGCTCCGTCAAGCGCTGGAGCGGCTGGCGAAGCTGTGAAGGCAGCGCGCATCGACCCCGGCACCCACCTTGAACAGGCTCGCGTGATGTTGTAATTAACACCGAAGATGGGCACCGAAGGCCAAAGGGCAGGAGCCACACGCATGCCCCATAGAATCTGCGGCCCCACCAAAAGAAAATTCAGGAAATGAAAATCAGCAGCAAAGTTCTGCTTGTCGCAATGGCTGTGGCCGCCTGCACGATCACCAGTTTTTGTCAGGCAGCCCCGGGCCAAAAAGACAAGATCAAAGCGCTAGTGGACCGGGCGATACAGCCGGTGATTGCGAAATACAGTATCCCAGGTATGGCCATCGCCGTCACCGTCGCCGGAAAGGCGTACGTATTCGACTACGTGGCCTCCAGGCAAACCCGCCAGCCTGTCACGCGCGACACCTTGTTCGAACTCGGCTCCGTCAGCAAGACATTCACGGCGACACTGGCATCCTATGCACAGGTGGATGGCACGCCTTCCCTGTCCGACAAGACGGGCAAGTACCTGCCCCAACTGCGAGGCAGCCCGTTCGGGGACGAGGTCAGTCTTCTCAATCTGGGCACACACACGCCCGGTGGACTTCCCTTGCAGGTGCCGGACGCTGTCCAGAACAACGATCAGTTGATGCAGTATTTCAAGGCGTGGCAGCCCGCCTAACCGCCCGGAACGTATCGGACGTACAACAACCCTGGCATCGGGACGCTCGGCTTCATTACGGCGAAGAGCATGGGTAAGGACTTCGACGTGCTGATGGAGCAGCAGTTGTTTCCCGCGCTGGGTCTGGCAAGCACCTACATCAACGTTCCCGCCAGCAAAATGGCGAATTACGCGCAAGGTTATACGAAGGCCAACGCGCCGATCCGCATGGCGCTGGGGGTGTTGTCCTCTGAGGCATATGGCGTCAAGACGACGGCTACCGACATGATCCGCTTCGTGGAAGCGAACATGAAGTTGGTCGAGCTGAAAGAGAATCTTCAGCGCGCGATCGCCGCCACGCACACCGGTTACTTCAAGATCAAGGGCGGAGCGATGACGCAGGACCTGATATGGGAACAGTATCCCTATCCCGTCGCGTTGACGACGCTGCCGCAGGGTAACTCGTCGGCCACGACCTTCAATGCAACGCCGGTGGAGCAATTAACGCCGCCGCAGGCACCTCGAACTGACGTCTGGATCAACAAAACAGGTTCCATCAACGGCTTCGGCGCTTATGTGGCGTTCGGGCTACAGAAGCGGTTGGGAATTGTCATTCCGGCCAACAAGAACTTCCCGATCGACGACCGGGTCACTGCCGCCTACAACATCATCGCGCCACTTGCCGCTGGCGAGCGGTGAAAAGGGCCCGTTTGGGCCCAGCTGGATTTTTCAATCGACTGACCGACTGTAGGCATCGCCTGACGCCGGAACGGGCTCCTGACCGACTTGATGACGACCCGATACGGGAAAGAATCAATGCAACTCAAACATGGAGCACCCGAATGTCTATCTCCCTTATTTTGCTAATCGTGCTGATCCTCATCCTATTGGGCGCATTGCCAAGCTGGAACTACAGCCGCAGTTGGGGCTATGGCCCGAGCGGCGGCGTCGGATTGATCGTGCTCATCCTGGTCATCCTGCTGCTGATGGGTCGAATCTAGTCAGCTGTTGAGCTGCGCCCAGGCCTTGTCCAGCCTCTTGATGCTCACCGGCTGCGGCGTGCGCAGCTCCTGCGCGAAAAAACTCACGCGCAGTTCTTCCAGCAACCAGCGGAATTCCTGCATCCGCGCATCCTGCGCGCCCTTGCGCTCGGCCACCAGGCGCCAGTAGCGCTGCTCCTGCGGCCGCAGCTCCATCATTCGCGCGGCATCGCGGGCCGGGTCGGCGCGCCATTTTTCCAGCCGCAGCGTGATGGCCTTGAGGTAGCGCGCAAACTGCTGCAACTGCCCGTAGGGTGTGCCGGTCAAAAACCGTTTGGGCATCAGCCGCTGCAACTGCTGCGCGGTATCCAGCGTGGCCTGCTCCGCGCTTTTGGTGTCCTTGATCTTGCGCTGGGCCACGGCGAACTCCACCAGGATCGCGGCGGCCAGTCGCGCCACTTCGCTGGCAATCAGCGTCAGGCGGCCACGGCCCTCCTCCACACGTTTTTTGAACTCGGCCTCGCTGGTAGGCAAGGGCTCCAGCAAAAAGGCCCGGCCCAGCGCGACTTCGATGATCTGCTGGCGCAGTTCTTCCAGCGTGCCGCCGCCCGAATGGTCGGCAGCTCGCCCCACCAACATGAACGTAGTCGCCGTTTTCTGCAGCTCGGGCAGGTTCTTCTCCAGGTATTTCAGCGCGTCCTTGATCTGCAGCGCAAACAGCCGCCGCAAGCCTGCGCGATGCTGGGTCCGCGCCATATCTGGTTCGTCAAACACCTCGATGGTGACTGCGTCGCCAAGGTCGATCAGCGCCGGAAAGCCAATCAGCGTCTGCGACCCCTTGCGGATTTCCATCAGCTCGGGCAGCTCGCCAAAGCTCCAGTTGGTGTAGCGCTCCGCCGTTCTCGTTACTATCTTTTCAGGAGCTGAATGTGCATATCCTGATTTCGCTACAGGGCGATTCGATGCTGAACCGTGGACTGGCTCAGTGATTTTTCCGATGGCAGCGTCGGCATGGGGTGTCAGGTCTTTGAGCCCGGCGAGCGCCTGAAACGCCCCGCGCGCCTGCGAACCCAACTCGCCCTTGAGCGCCGCCAGGTTGCGGCCGGCGCCGAGCTGCCGGCCATGCTCGTCCACCACCCGAAAGTTCATGAACAGATGCGCCGCCAGCATGTCCTGCTTGATGTCGGCGCGCACGATATCGAGCGAGGTCGCCTCGCGCACCAGCCGGAGCACGGCGTCCAGGAGCGAGCCGCCGCCGAACACGGGCGGCTGGTTCAACTGCGCGGCCATGCGGGTCGCCGTCTCGGGCAACGGCACCAGCCGCGAGCGCGGCCGCTGGTGCAGCGTTTTGATGAGCGCCTGCACCTTGTCCTTGAGCATGCCGGGCACCAGCCATTCGCAGCGCTCCTCGTTTACCTGGTTCAGCGCAAATAGCGGCACCTCCACCGTCATGCCGTCTCGGGCGTCGCCGGGCTCGTGCAGATAAGTGACCAGGCAGTCCACGCCCCCCAACCGCAAGGTTTTGGGAAATGTCTGCGTGGTGATGCCGGCGGCTTCGTGACGCATCAGCTCCTCGCGCGTCAGCAGCAACAGTTTCGGTTGCTTTTTGACCTCATCCCGGTACCAGCTCTCGCAGCTAGCGCCTCCGCAGATATCGGCCGGTAGCTGCTGGTCGTAAAAGGCGTAAATCAGCTCTTCGTCCACCAGCACGTCCTGGCGGCGGGCCTTGTGCTCCAGATCCTGCACCTGGCTAATCAACTTCTGGTTAGCCGCGAGGAACGGTAGTTTGGTATCCCAGTTCCCCGCTACCAACGCTTCGCGAATGAAGATTTCGCGCGCGGTCACCGGATCGATCCGGCCAAAGTTGACGCGTCGCCCGCTGTAGACCACCAGGCCGTACAGCGTGGCGCGCTCGAGCGCCGTGACCTGTGCAGCCTTCTTTTCCCAGTGCGGGTCCAGCAACTGCTTCTTGAGCAGATGGCCGGCCAAGGGCTCCAGCCATTGCGGTTCGATGTGGGCGATGCCGCGGCCAAACAGGCGCGTGGTCTCTACCAGCTCGGCCGCCACGATCCAGCGGCCCGGTTTCTTGCTCAGATGGGCGCCGGGATGGCGGTAGAACTTGATGCCCCGCGCGCCCAGATACACGTCTTCATCGTCGGGCTTGCAGCCGACGTTGCCGAGCAGGCCCGCCAGCATCGACAGGTGCAGTTGCTCGTAGCTGGCGGGCTGCGTGTTGACCTGCCACTTGTGTTCGGCCACGACGGTATGCAGCTGGCTGTAGATATCGCGCCACTCGCGCACGCGGCGGATGTTGACGAAGTTCTGCCGTAGCAGTTGTTCGTATTGGCGGTTGCTGAGTTTGTGAAGTGGTGCGGGCTCTGCCGCACGGCTGATGGGCGATCGCTGAGCCACCGGCAACACCGCCGCGTTTGCACGCTTGGGCCCGCCCTGCTGCGCCGCCATCTCGCGCCGCGACTGAGCCACAGGCATGCCACCACGCGCATCGTTCAGCCATTTCCAGAGTTTGAGGTAGCCAACGAACTCGCTCTTGTCGTCATCAAACTTGGCATGCGCCTGGTCGGCCGCTGCCTGCGCCTCCATGGGGCGGTCGCGCACATCCTGCACGGACAGGGCCGAGGCAATCACGAGTACCTCGTCAAGCGCCTCGCGCGAACGCGCCTCCAGAATCATGCGGCCCACGCGCGGGTCCAGCGGCAGCCGCGCCAGCTCCTGGCCGATGGCGGTGAGCTCGTTCGCATCGTCCACCGCGCCCAGTTCGGCCAGCAGCTGGTAGCCGTCGGCAATGGCACGGCCCTGCGGCCGTTCGATGAACGGAAAGTCTTCCACCACGCCCAGGTGCAGCGACTTCATGCGCAAAATAACTCCGGCCAGCGAGCTGCGCAAGATTTCCGGGTCGGTAAATCGGGCGCGGCTATCGAAGTCCTGCTGGTCGTACAGGCGGATGCAGATGCCGTTGGCCACGCGCCCACAGCGTCCGGCGCGCTGGTTGGCGGCCGCCTGGCTGATGGGTTCGACCAGCAATTGCTCCACCTTGCTGCGGAAACTGTAGCGCTTGACCCTGGCCGTACCTGCGTCAATGACGTAATTGATGCCAGGCACCGTGAGCGACGTTTCGGCCACGTTGGTCGCGAGCACAATGCGTCGACCGTTGTGGCGCTCAAAGATCCGGTCCTGCTCTGCTTGCGACAGACGTGCGAATAGCGGCAGCACCTCGGCATTGCGAAATAGCGGCTGATGGCTCAAATGCTTGCGCAGATGGTCCGCGGCCTCACGAATCTCGCGCTCGCCGGGCAGGAACACCAGGATGTCTCCACCGCCGTGCACATCTCGCCAGAGTTCGTCGACGGCGTCGGCAATCGCGCTGTTGAGGTCGTAGTCGCGCAACTCCTCATACGGCCGCCAGCGTTGCTCCACCGGGAACATGCGCCCCGACACCATGATCACGGGCGCCGGAACCAACTCCTGCCCCCACGCTCCGCGCTGCGCGTCGTCGCTGCCCCCCGAGGGGGCCGCGCCCGGCGCCGGTCGGGCTGTCGCAAAGTGGTCCGCAAAGCGCTGCGCGTCGATCGTGGCCGATGTCACCACCACCTTCAGATCGGGCCGGCGCGGCAGGATTTCGCGCAGGTAGCCGAGCAGGAAGTCGATGTTCAGGCTGCGCTCGTGCGCTTCGTCGATCACGATCGTGTCGTACTGGCGCAGCAGTGGATCGCGTTCGGTCTCGGCCAGCAGAATGCCGTCGGTCATCAACTTGACGCTGGCACCCGGTTGCAGGCGGTCCTGGAACCGAACCTTGTAGCCCACCACCTCGCCGAGCGGCGAATTCAGCTCTTCGGCGATGCGCTTGGCCACGCTGCTGGCGGCAATGCGGCGCGGCTGCGTATGACCGATCAGGCCCCGGCCGCCGGCCCCGATGCCGCGCCCCAACTGCAGCAAGATTTTCGGCAGTTGCGTGGTCTTGCCCGAGCCGGTTTCGCCGCAGACGATCACCACCTGATGCTGCGAGATCGCCAGGGCGATCTCTTCGCGGCGCGCCGATACGGGCAAAGCTTCCGGGTAGCCGATGGGCGGGATCGGCGTGGGCGGGTGGCTCGCGCTGCGGCGCGGCGCACGGGATTGAACGGTAGGAGTCTCGGTCACGGGCTACCGATTATCGCGGCGCCGCCGTTGCCCACAGACCATTCGCCGCCGACGGGACCCGGCCGCCGATTCGAAGGACAGCGACCGCGCCCTGCTGCGGCACAATCGATATTCGAACTGGACAACCGATCGATGAGTCTCGTATTCCCCCATACCTTTGTTCCTTGGTTTCGTGCCGTGGCGCCCTACATCCACGCCTATCGCGGCAAGACCTTCGTGGTGGGCCTGGCGGGCGAAGGCATCGCTGCCGGCAAGATGAATGCCTTCGTGCAGGACCTGTCGATCCTGCACGCCATGGGCATCAAGTTGGTGCTGGCCTACGGTTTCAGACCGCAGGTCACCGAACAACTTCTGGCCAAAGGCCAGGAATCGCGTTTCGCCCAAGGCGTGCGCATCACCGATTCAGTGGCGCTCGACGCCGCCCAGGAAGCGGCGGGGCAGTTGCGTTTCGAAATCGAAGCCGCCTTTTCGCAGGGTCTGCCCAACACTCCGATGGCCAATGCAACCGTGCGTGTGGTGTCGGGCAATTTCCTGACAGCCCGGCCGGTGGGCATTGTCGACGGCGTCGACTTCATTCACAGCGGCTTGGTGCGCCGTGTCGATTCAGCGGCGATTCGGCGTGCCATCGAATCCGGCGCACTGGTGCTGTTGAGTCCTTTCGGTTTTTCGCCCACCGGCGAGGCCTTCAATCTGACGATGGAAGACGTTGCCACCGCCACTGCGGTTGCGCTGCAGGCCGACAAACTGGTTTTCATGACGGAAACCCCCGGCATTCGCGAAGACCCGGCGGACGCCGAAAGCCCGATCGACACCGAATTGGCGCTGGTCGAAGCCAAACGCCTGCTGGCCAACTTGCCGCCGGCATTGGAGCCGACCGATACCGGCTTCTATCTGCAGTATTGCGTGAAGGCTTGCGAAGGCGGGGTCGAGCGTTCGCACATGCTGCCCTATGCCACCGACGGCGCGCTGCTGCTGGAAATCTTCACCCACGACGGCATGGGCACGATGGTCGTCGACGAGAAACTCGAAAGCCTGCGCGAGGCCGGGCACGACGACGTCGGCGGTATCTTGCAGTTGATCGAGCCCTTCGAGCGCGACGGCACCATGGTGCGGCGCGAGCGCACGGAAATCGAACGCGACATCAGCTACTACAGCGTGGTCGAACACGACGGCATCATCTTCGGCTGCGCCGCGCTGTACCCCTACCCGGAGGCGCACACCGCCGAGATGGCGGCGCTCACCGTCTCGCCGCAATCACAGTCGCAAGGCGACGGTGAGCGGCTGCTGAAGCGGATCGAACAACGCGCGCGCGCCGCCGGGCACGAAAGCATCTTCGTGCTCACCACCCGCACCATGCACTGGTTCATCAAACGCGGATTCACGCCGGTCGACGCCGAATGGCTGCCAGAGGCGCGCAAACGCAAATACAACTGGGACCGACGCTCGCAGGTGCTGATCAAGAAACTATGAATCCCGGCCGCAGCCTGTTGCGGTGCCTACCTACTGCCTGGAGAAACAGATGACCCGCATGGTGCAATGCGTCTACCTCAAGAAGGAAGCCGAAGGACTCGGCTTTTCGCCGTACCCAGGTGAGTTGGGCAAGCGAATCTACGACCACGTCAGCAAGGAAGCCTTCGAACTCTGGAAGAAACACCAGACGATGCTGGTCAATGAAAACCGTCTGAATCTGGCCGACGCGCGG
>JBDTCK010000047.1:0-27196 GCA_039923645.1 Rhodoferax sp. | reverse complement strand
TCGCCTCGACGGCGGCCAGCCCTGACTCCGCCCAGTGCCGGTACCAGCGCTTCTTCTGATCGTCAGTGAACCCGAATTCACCCACCAGATAGTTCAGCACGCGCAGGTTGTTGAGTGGATGGATCTCGCAGGCGATGTCCAGCGCCAGGGCGCGGATGCGTGCGCGCTCGCCGGCCGAGCGGCCGAGCAGCGCTGGCTCGGGATGCAGCTCCTCCAGGTATTCGATGATGGCCAGCGACTGGGTGAGGGTCTGCGATCCGTCCTGCAGCACGGGCACCAGCCCCATCGGATTGAGAGCCCGGAATTGCGGCCGCAGTTGTTCGCCGCCACCGGCAAGCAGATGCACCGGGATCGATTCATAGGCCAGGCCCTTGAGATTCAAGGCGATGCGCACGCGAAACGACGCCGAACTGCGAAAGTAGGTGTGAAGTTGGAGCACAGGCTTGCCTTCAGTGTGCGTTCGGGCTTGGCAGTACCGTGCCGCTGACCTCGCCCAATCCGATGCGCGCCGCCCCCGCACGTTCACACCAGCCGCGCAGGGTCAGCGTATCGCCGTCTTGCAGGAAGGTTCGGCTCTCGCCGTTGGGCAGCGGGATCGAGTTCTTGCCACCCAGGCTCAGTTCGAGCATGGAGCCCGCCTCGTCGGGCAGGGGCCCGGACAGCGTACCGGAGCCGAACAGGTCGCCTGGCTGCAGGTTGCAGCCGTTCACCGTGTGGTGCGCGACCAGCTGCGCCGGCGTCCAGTAGGCGGCCTGGTCGGTGCGGCTCCGGGTCAGGCGCACGGCGGCTTCGCCGGCCGCGCGCATCTTCGCGGTCTGCAGCAGCACTTCCAGCGTGATGGCGAGCGCGCCGTGTTCGCGGTTCGCGCTCGAATCGAGGTAGGGCAGCGGCTGCGGATCGCCCGCGGGACGCTCGAAGGGCGCGCGAAATGGCGCCAGCGCCTCCATCGTCACGATCCAGGGCGACACGGTGGAGGCGAAGTTCTTCGACAGGAACGGGCCCAGTGGCTGGTACTCCCAGGCCTGGATGTCGCGCGCCGACCAGTCGTTGAACAGCGTGACGCCGAACAGGTGCTGCTCGGCGTCACCGATAGCAATCGGCGCACCCAGTGCATTGCCCTGGCCCACGAAGTAGCCGAGCTCCAGTTCGTAATCCAGCCGCTGGGTGGGGCCCAGCACCGGCGCCGCGGCTTCGCCCTTGAGCTGGCCCATCGGGCGGTGGAACTGCTGGCCGCTGACGCCGATAGATGAGCTGCGCCCGTGGTAGCCGATGGGCACCCACTTGTAGTTGGGCATCAAGGGGTTGTCGGGTCGAAACAACTTGCCCACGGTGGTTGCGTGGTGGATGCCGGTGTAGAAGTCGGTGTAGTCGCCGATCTGGCATGGCACGGCCATTTCTACCTTTGATTGAGCGGCCAGCGCGCCTTGCCAGGCGGCCTGCTGGGCACTGCCCGCGGCCAGGCCGGCAGAGATCGCGGCGCGCAGCGCCTGGCGCTCCGCAACGGTGGCGGCCATCAGCGCGTTCATGTTGTCGGTGTCGATCAGACCCGTATGGCGCAGGTCCAGCACCTGGTCACCGATCGCAACGCCGATGCGCAAGGCATCGCGGCTGCCGGCGTGCCTGAAGCGCCCGAACGGCAGGTTCTGGATCGGGAAATCGGCGTTCGCGGTGTTGGCCGATTCGACCCAGCTGCGCAGTTTGGGGTCGTGGGTGGCGTTGAGGGCGTTCATGGCTTGAATTGGTCTTTGAGGTTTGCCCAGCAGTCGGCGTAATTGGGGTCGAGCGCGGGATGCTGCATGGCCCAGGCTGTGGGCACATAGCGCCAGCGGCTCTCGAACATAAAGGCTAGCGTGTTATCGAGCTTTTGCGGCGCGAGGTCGCTGTGGCTGGCCTTGTTGAACGATGTTTCGTCGGGGCCGTGCGGCACCATGGCGTTGTGCAGGCTGATGCCACCGGGCTTGAAGCCGTCGGGCTTGGCGTCGTATTCGCCATAAACCAGGCCCATCAGTTCGCTCATGAAGTTGCGGTGGTACCAGGGTGGGCGGAAGGTGTTTTCCATCACCATCCAGCGCGGCGGGAAGATCGCGAAGTCGCAATTGGCGCAGCCCGGCGTGGCGCTGGGGGACGTGAGCACGGTGAAGATGCACGGATCGGGATGGTCGTAGCTGATCGAGCCGATGACCATGAAGTTGGCCGTGTCGTACTTGACTGGCGCCAGGCTGCCGTGCCATGCGACCACGTTGAACGGCGAACTGTGCAGCGCTGCGCGCCAGAAGTGACCATCGTTTTTCTTGATCAGCTCGTAAGCCTCGCCCGGGGCCTCGAAGGCCGCCACCGGCGCCTGGAAATCGCGCGCATTGGCCAGCCCGTTGGAGCCGATCGGGCCGAGCTCGGGCAGGCGGAAATGGGCACCGTAGTTCTCGCAGATGTACCCGCGTGCCGGGCCCTGGTCGGCATCGGCAAGCGCAACCTTGAACACCACGCCGCGCGGAATCAGTGCGATTTCTCGCGGGCCGACTTCGAGCACCCCCATTTCGGTTGTGATGCGCAGGCGCCCCTCCTGCGGCACGATCAGCATTTCGCCGTCGGCATTGACGAAAGCGCGGCGCTCCATCGAGCGATGGGCCACGTAGACGTGCGCGGCGATGCCGCTCTGCGCCGCTGCAGCGCCATTGGCCGCGACGGTGCGCATGCCGTCGATGAAATCGACTTCGCCGGGTGTGCTGGCGTCAGCCTGCGTGAGCGGGTTCCAGCGCAGCGGCTCGGGTGGCACCACCGCCTGCACGTCGCCGCCGGTGGTCCACAGCGGCTGGACATAGGGCTGGTAACGCCCCGACGCCACCGAGGGCTGGCGCCGGTACAGCCACGAGCGCCGACCCTCGTGGCGCGGCACGGTAAAGGCGGTACCCGAGAACAGTTCGGGGTACAGGTCGAATGGCGCGCGCTGCGGGCTGTTGCGTCCGAGGGGCAGGGCGCCAGCGACGGCTTCGCTGGCGTACTCGTTGCCAAAGCCGCTTTGGTAGCGCAATTCGGAGGGGGATGCATTCGTCATGATGTCCTCTTGAAATCAGTATTGCTACGAAATTTATAGTCGTTTGTGGGCGTCACTCGGGGGTTACAGGCACTTTTCGCTTAGAACACGCCGATTGACACTAGACCGGCCGCGCCGCCTCGAAGGCCTGGCGCAACACTGTTAGCTGTCCGATGTGATTGGCCAGTACCAGCACCAGTCGCGCGTTGAACGCCTGGCTTTGCTCGGCTGAAAGGCCTGCGTGGGCCTCGATCAGCGCCTCGTAGAAATCGTCAGGGGCGTCCAGATGGGGGGTGGTGATCAGTTCCATGTCAATCTCCTTCATGCTTTGGCGAGCGCACGGTTGTGCGCTGCCTTGATCTCTGGCGCGCCCGGCTTGCGCCAGCGTGCGCATACATGCTGGTCCGGACGCAGCAGATACACCGTGCCGGGCTGTGCGTCATAGCGCTGCGCCGCCAGCTCGCTGCCGGCGTCCAGCGCGATGCGCACCACCGATAGTGCGACGTTGGACTGCGCAATGGCGCGCAGGCTCTCGTCTGCCGCTGCGCCTTCGCCGAACACCAGCGCGCTGAATCCGCGCGTTGGCAACTCGCGCAACAGCCAACCGGGGCTGCCGTCGGCCCGCGTGACCGGCGCGTCGGCCGCCGCAGTGCCCGGAACCTGTGTGCCCTGGAACGTGTCGACGTCGCCGGTGTTGAGCACAGAGTCACGCAGCGTGGCCGGGACAGACAGCCGGCCGCTATTGACCAGTGTGCGTGCGAAAGTATGGCTCTTGGACAGCTCGAGCACGGCGTCCCGGAACAACCGGCTCACCTCGCTCTTGGGAGTGATGAAATCGGTGGCGCGGGTGGAATTGAGGAGGTTCTCGTCGGCCGCGTATTCGCGCTCGCTGGCGTAGCTGTCCAGCAGCGTGTCGGGCGCGCCGGTCCGCAATACGGCAGCCAGTTTCCAGGCCAGGTTCTCGGCGTCCTGCACGCCCGAGTTGGCGCCGCGGGCACCGAAGGGCGACACACCATGCGCGGCATCGCCGGCAAACAGCACCCTGCCGTGCCGGAACGAATCCATGCGCAAGCAGGCGAAGGTGTAGACACTGGCCCATTCCAGTTCGAACTGCGCATCCTGGCCCAGCAAAGCCTTGACACGTGGGATGATGTTCTCGGGTTTCTTTTCTTCTTCCGGGTCGGCGTCCCAGCCGAGTTGGAAGTCGATGCGCCATACGTTGTCGGGCTGCATGTGCAGCAGCACGCTCTGGTTAGGATGGAACTCGGGGTCGAACCAGAACCAGCGCTCGGCGGGGCGGTCCATCTTCATCTTGATGTCGGCGATGAGGAAGCGGTCGCGGAACACGCGGCCCTTGCTCTCCTGGCCCAGCAACTGGCGCATGGCTGAACGTCCGCCGTCGCACGCTGCCACGTAGTCGGCCGCCAGTTGGTAGTTGCCGTCGGGCGTCTCGATGGTCAGCAGCGCGTGATCGGGCTGCTGCTCGATGCCGATCACCTTGTTCTTCCAGCGCAGATCGATCAGCGGCAGCTGGGCGACGCGCTCGGCCAGATAGCCTTCGACGTAGTACTGCTGCAGGTTGATGAAGGCTGGGCGCTCGTGGCCCGGCTCGGGCAGCAGGTCGAAGCTATAGATATGTTCGTTCTTGAAGAACACCTTGCCGATATTCCACGACACGCCCTTGTCCACCATTCGCTCGCCGCAGCCCAGGCGGTCGAACACCTCAAGCGTGCGTTTGGCAAAGCAGATGGCGCGTGAGCCAGTCGACAACGTGTTGTCGTTGTCCAGCAGCACGACAGGTACCTGCTGCTGCGCCAGGTCAATCGCCAGTGCAAGCCCGACCGGACCGGCGCCGACCACGACAACCGGATGGCGCGCCGGCGTGGTGGCGTCCTGATCCGCGTGGCGTGTGTAGTCGAATGCGAGCTTTTGGTAGTTGATCGGCGCGCCGTCGACCTTCGCGAGGTCTCTCAAATTCATGATCTTGTCTCCTTGAATGGGCCAATGGCCCAGGTGCCGGTCAGCCTTCCAGCGTCTCCCACATCTCGACGTCGCGCTCGGCGGTCCAGATGCGAGGGTCGGGATACTTGGTGACTTCGTCATAGCAGCGCGTCACGTCGAACGGCATGCAGTGATCGAAGATGACCCAGTGGCCATATTTGGGCTTGAGTGCGGCGAACGTGTCCTTGTAGACCGCGTTCAGATCCTTGCCCGCCGCAACACCCCGCTGCACGCTGGCACGAACATCGGCAATGAAATCACGCGTACCGGCCAGGCCCTTGGCGACCTGGTCGGGCGTGGTGAGCGCGGCGCCGCGCCCGGGCACCAGCGCGGCCGGCTTCAGGGCGGCCAGGTTGTCCAGGGTTTGGGGCCAGTCCTTGAAGTAGGCGTCGCCCGCGTAGGGAGTGGCGCCGAATTCGACCAGGTCGCCCGAGAGCAGCGTGCGCTCGCCCGGCAACCAGACCACCGTGTCGCCCTTGGTGTGGCCGCGGCCGAGTTGCAGCAACTGCACTTCGAGCTTGCCCAGCCAGAGCGTCATCTTGCCGGTGAAGGTCATGGTCGGCCAGGTCATGCCGGGTGGCACCGTCTCGACGTTGCTGAACAGGCGCGGGAAGCGGCCGATCTCGCTGGCCTTGTCCTGCTCGCCGCGTTCAACGATGAGGTCGTACGTGTCCTGGCTCGCAATGATTTGTTCAGGCTCATAGGCGCTGGCGCCCAGTACGCGCACCGCGTGGTAGTGGGTCAACACGACGTACTTGATGGGCTTGTCGGTCACTTCACGGATGCGCCGGATTACATCGGCCGCCATGGCCGGCGTGGCCTGGGTGTCGGCCACCAGCACGGCGTCGTCGCCGATGATGATGCCGGTGTTGGGGTCGCCCTCGGCCGTGTAGGCCCAGGCGTGCTGAGACATCTGGCTGAAGGTGACTTTCTTTTCCTCCAGGTCGGCCTGGCTGGCGAATTTCTTGGGTTGGGTCATGGCATATCTCCGTGAATAAGGGAAGGGGTTGATGTGATGGTTCGTTCAATAAGGATCGGGAGGCGTGGGATGTCGGGCTAGCGTGCCGTTTCCCCCGCGACGCCCGCATTGTGGTTCGCGGCCTTGGGATGCTGGCGCAGATGCTCGTCGTGCCCCTCCCTGATATTCAGGTCCACGCCCATCGGGTCCTTGACCATGGAGACGGCGACGAAGGAAATCACCGAGAGGATCACCAGATAGAGGCCGATCAGCCACGACTGGCCGTAGGTCGAGATGATCCACTGCGCGATCGTCGCAGCGAAGGCGCCGCCGAGGATCGAGCCGAGTGCGTAGCCGATGGAGACGCCCGAATAGCGCACCTTGGCGGGGAACATCTCTGCATACAGCGCAGCCTGCGGACCGTAGGTGATGCCCAGGGGGATCGTCAGCACAAAGGCCGCCACAAAGAACAGGTAGATGTCCCTGGAGTCGATCAGGAACCACATCGGAATCGCCCACAGGGCCAGCAGGACATAGCCGATCTGGAACGTGCGCACGCGCCCGATCCTGTCGCCCATGATGCCGCCACCGAGCGTGAAGAAGAGCCAGCTGACCGCGGACAGTGTGGAGACTGCGAGCAATTCGCCTGGTGGCAATTGGAGAGTCTTCTGGCCGTAGCTGATGAAGAACGCGATGAGCAGGTAGCCGGCCGCGTTGTTCGCCATGAAGATGAGCGCGGTGAGCGCGACCTTTTTGGTGTGGTGCTTGAAGAGTTGCCCGAGCGGTGCAGAGGACTCCTTGCGGCGCTGGTGCATGTGCGCGAACACAGGCGACTCTCCGACGGTGCGCCGGATGATCGAGCCGACGACGATCAGCAGTATGGAGAACAGGAACGGCAGGCGCCAGCCCCATTCGGCGAAGCGTTCCTTGCCGAGCACGGCCGTGAGCACCAGCAGCACGCTGGTGGCCAGGATCATGCCGATCGGCACGCCGATCTGCGGGAATGAGCCAAAGAAGCTGCGCTTGTTACGTGGCGCATGCTCGACAGCCAGCAGGGCGGCTCCGCCCCATTCGCCGCCGGCAGAGAAACCCTGCAGCACGCGCAGCACGATCAGAAAAACCGGCGCCCAGTAGCCGATCTGTGCATAGGTCGGTAGCAGGCCGATCAGCGCCGTCGATGCGCCCATGAGAATGAGGGTCATGACGAGGACGGCCTTGCGGCCGAGTTTGTCGCCCAGGTGGCCGCAGACTATCGCCCCGAGCGGGCGAAACAGGAACGAGATGCCGATCGTGGCAAATGCGAGAATTTGCGAGAGACCGGGATTCTCTTTGGCGAACGGCCCGAAGAACAGGGGACTGAGAACGAGGCCGGCCGCCTGGGCATAGATGAAGAAGTCATACCACTCGATGGCGGTGCCGACCAGGGTGGCGGCAAGTACCTTCTTCTCTTCGCGGGTGACGCTCGCCCCCTGTGGGGGGGCGGTAGGCGCTGATGTGGGCATGTCAATGACCTCCATGGGATAGATTCAAAAATACGCTGGAGGGTGCCCCTCTCCAGCGCTGGCGAGTCTCAAGGGTGATCGGCCGGGAACCTGGTTTTCAGGTATTGCGAGCTGGCCGCTGCTCGTGTACCAATTACACTGCGTTGAGGCTTAACACTCAAACGGATTTAATTCATACCTCTAGAAGATAAATCGATGCATGTCACACTCAGACAGCTGCGCGCGTTCCTGGCGGTTGCCCGCACCGGCAGCTTCACGGCGGCGGCCGAAAGACTGTTCGTGACGCAGTCAGCCCTGAGCAGCCTGATCAAGGAGCTTGAAAGCGTGATGGGCGTGAGGCTGATGGACCGGAGTTCACGCCGGATACTGCTGACAGACATCGGGCGCGAACTGGTTCCGCTGGTGGAGAAGATCCTCCAGGACCTGGACCTGATGGTCGCTGGGGTGGCTGACGTCAAGGCGCTGAAGAAGGGCTTGGTGCGTATCGCGGCGCCGCAGCTCATGTCATGCACCCTGCTGACGGAATTCATGGCCGCCTACGGCAGGGAACATCCGGCGATCACGATCCGCCTGGTTGATTGTGCGGTTGAAGACGTCATGTCCAAGGTCATCACGGGCGAGGTGGATTTCGGAGTCGGCCCGGAGCCGGATACGGGTTCCGACGTCGCGGCTGTCCAGCTCTTTGAACTGCCGTTCGTGGCAGTATTCCCACCCGGCCACGCTTTGGCGTCGCAAAAAGAAGTTCGGTGGGCGGACCTGGCTGCCTATCCGTTCATCGCGCTTCGGGGGATGTTTGCGGAGCGCATTGCCGTGGACTTTCATGCATCCATCGTGGACTCGACCTTGACGCCCGCGCGCGAGGTGGCGTTCATGTCCACGGCACTTAGCATGGCGAGCAGCGGCATGGGTGTCACCGCCTGCATTCCTTATGCCGATTCGCTGGTGGCACTATACAAGCTGGAGATGCGTCCGCTGTGCGAGCCTGAGCTGAAGCGGCGCTTTTTCGTCCTCACGCGCAGCGGCCGTACTCTGTCACCGGCAGCCGAAAGCGTCACGGATTCTCTGTTCGGTTTTTGCCAGGCCCGTTGGCCGGCGTAGCAAGTCCAATGACGACGCAACTACCAGGCCATGCATTGGGGTGGCAAGCTTCCGGCGCCTGGGCGCAACGCGAAGCTCGCAATACATCCCGGTCACTATGCAAGTGATAGCGACATGTGAACCTGGGATAAGGGCTTCTGGCCCGTTTGGTATTGAAAATCCGCCGCCGATCAGCCGCGTTTGGCGGCTGCGGCGCGCAGCTTGTCCTTCTTGCTGAGGCGTTTGCCCTTGACGCCGCCCGTACCGGGCGCGGCAGCGGTCTTTGCATCGACCGCCAGTTCGGTGGGCTCGAAGCCCGGTATCTGTTCGCGTGTCAGGCTCAGGTGCTGGCGCTTTTCGATCAGGCGGAAGTGCGCTTCGGTGTCGGCGCTTACAAAGCTGACGGCCACGCCGCTCTCGCCCGCGCGGCCGGTGCGGCCGATCCGGTGCACATAGTCCACGGCCGAGCGCGGCAGGTCGTAGTTGACCACCACCGGCAGTTGCGCGATGTCGAGGCCGCGCGCGGCCAGGTCAGTCGTCACCACCGCCTCCCAGCGCTCGTCCTTGAATTCGGCCAGCACTTGCTGGCGCGCGCCCTGGCTCAAGTCGCCATGAAACGGAGTGGCGAACACGCCCCTGTCATAGAGCTTCGCGGCCACATGCCCGGCGGCGTATTTGGTGGCGACGAACACCAGCACGCGCTCCCAGCCGTGGGTCTTGATCAGATGGCGCAGCAGCTCGGTGCGGCGGCTGGCATCGACCTGGATTACGCGCTGCAGGATGGCGGGCTCATTAGCCGGGCTGGCGTTGACGTGAATGTGCACCGGCTCGCGCAGCAGGCCCTCGCCCAGCGCCTGCACCGCGGGCGGAAACGTGGCCGAGAAAAACAGGTTCTGGCGCTGCGCTGGCAGCAGGGCCAGCAGGCGATTCAGTTCGTCGGCAAAACCCAGGTCCAGCAGGCGGTCGGCCTCGTCCAGCACCAGCAGGCTGACGTTGGAGAGCTTGAGCGCGTTGTGGTCCACCAGGTCCAGCAGTCGGCCGGGCGTGGCCACGACGATGTCGGCGCCGCCGCGCAGTCCCATCATCTGCGGGTTGACCGAGACACCGCCGAACACCACGGCGACCTTGAGCGGCTGCGGTAAATGTTGCGCGAGGCTGCGCAGCACCTCGCCGACCTGCGCGGCCAGTTCGCGCGTGGGCACCAGGAGGAGCGCGCGAACGCGACGCGGTGTGTGTTGTTGGCCTTGCTGCAGCAGCTGCAGCAGGGGCAGCGCGAAGGCGGCGGTCTTGCCCGAACCAGTCTGCGCCGAGCCCAGCAGATCGGCACCCCGCAAAACGGCGGGAATGGCTTGCGACTGGATGGGTGTGGGCGTCGTAAAGCCCAGCTCGCCGGCGGCGCGCACGAGTGCAGTGGAAAGACCGAGCGAGGTAAAAGACATGGCGAGGCCGGTCAGTGTAACGGGCCGGCTAGAGGCCGGGGTCGGCCACTGTTCTAGACTCTTGGCTTCATGAAAGTTGATTTGACCCGCTTCCAGCCCCTGCTGGCTGAAGTCCAGCGCCGCCTGCGCCTGATGCGCCACCCCACCCGGCGTGGCGTGGCGTTGTCGCTGGCCGCACTGCCCGTGTTGGTGCTGCTGTACGTGCTGATCCTGATTCCATTCACCCCGAGCATCAAGAACATCGAGAAGGCGAGGGTGCAGCAGCCGGCCATTGTGGTGTCGAGCGACAACGTGGAACTGGCCGTATTCAAGCGCGCGAACCGGCATTGGACCCGGCTGGCCGACATCTCGCCGCACGTGGTGGATGCGCTGATCGCCACGGAAGACCACCGGTTTTACCAACACCACGGCATCGACTTCAAGCGCACCGCCGCGGCCGCGCTGCACACCTTTGGCGGCGACACACAGGGCGGATCGACCATCACGCAGCAGCTGGCGCGCAACCTGTACCCCGACCAGGTGGGCCGCGCCCAGACCCTGACGCGAAAGATCAAGGAGGCCATCACGGCGCTGAAGATCGAATCGGTCTATTCGAAGCGCGAAATTCTGGAAACCTATCTCAATACGGTGCCGTTTCTGTACAACGCCTACGGCATCGAAATGGCGGCCCGTACCTACTTCGACAAGCCGGCCGACAAGCTCGATGTGCTGGAGAGCGCCACACTGATCGGCATGCTCAAGGGCACGAGCTACTACAACCCGGTGCTGAACCCCGAGCGTGCGGTGGAGCGCCGCAACACGGTGCTGGCCCAGATGGCGAAGTACAACAAGCTGAGCCCGGCGAAGCTCGAGTCGCTCAAGAAGCGGCCGCTGCGGGTCGATTTCGAGCGGCAGATCGAACAGCAAGGCCCAGCGCCGCACTTCTCGGCGTATATACGCCGCTGGCTGATCGATTGGGCCGACCGCAATGACTACAACATCTACGCCGATGGGCTGGTGGTGCGCACCACCATTGACTCGCGGCTGCAGACCATGGCCAACCAGGCGGTCAAGCGCCAGGGCGACCGACTGCAGGGTGTGGCCAACGCCGAGTGGGGGCCGCGTGCATGGACCGCGAAGAAGGGGTTGGTGCGCTCCTTTGTACGCGCAACTTCTGAGTACAGGGCCGCCGTCGATTCGGGCATGATGGACGAGCAGGCCCTCAAGGAGTTGCAGTCCGACGCGGACTTCATGCGCGAGCTGCGGCAAAAGACGACGCGTGTGCAGGCCGGCTTCGTGGCGATGGACCCTCGCAACGGACATGTCATGGCCTGGGTCGGCAGTCGCGACTTCACGCAGGACCCGTTCGACCATGTCCAGCAGGCGCGCCGCCAGCCCGGCTCGACCTTCAAACCCTTTGTTTATGGCGCCGCATTCGAGCAGGGCGCGCGTCCCACGGACACTTTTGTTGACAAGGACGTGGAGATTCCGCTTGGCGGTGGAGCCGTCTGGCGGCCCACCGACGCGGGCGGCCCGACGGGGCGCACCATGACGCTGCGCGACGGCCTGGTGCATTCCATCAACACGATCACCGCGCAGGTCATGCAGACGGTCGGCCCGGCCAAGGTGGCCAAACTGGCGCAGGCCATGGGCGTGCGCCAGAGCAAGCTCGAGCAAGTGCCATCGCTGGCGCTGGGAACCAGTCTCGTGACGTTGAAGGAGATGGTCTCGGCGTACAGCACCATCGCCGACGATGGCGCCTACATCGAACCGATGATGGTTACGCGCGTCGAGGACAGGAACGGCAATGTGCTGGAAGAGTTCCACAACAAGGCGCCGGAGCAGGCCCTTCCGGTGGCGGCCTCCCAGACGCTGCTGGACGTGATGCGCGGCGTCATCGACCGCGGCACGGGTGCTGGCATTCGCAGCACCTATGGTATTTGGGCCGATGTGGCGGGCAAGACGGGCACCACGCAGGACAACACCGATGGCTGGTTCATCCTGATGCAGCCACAACTGGTGGCGGGCGCCTGGGTCGGGTTCAACGACAACCGCGTAACCCTGAATGATTATTGGGGGCAGGGGGCGCACAGTGCGCTGCCCATTGTGGGCAGCTTCTTCCAGAAGGCCTTGAGTGCGCGCGTCATCGATCCGCATGCACGCTTTGCCGCGCCCAGGGCATTCGTGCAGCCAAGCGCACCGGCGCCGGATGAAGCAGCCAGCGCTGCGCTCGCTAGCGGGGAGCAGGACCCAACCGGCGCCCCGGCGCAGCCGGCCGATAACGGCGGCGGCGAGCAGCCCCCTTTGATCCCGCTGGTGCCCTATTCAGTGTCGCCCGACACCGCGCCCGCGCCAGGCGCGCCGACCAGCCCTGACGGTCACTGACGCCACTACAATGTTTTGGCCCATGGCGCGAAGCCATGGCGTCCAAAACACCAGGAGCAACCATGCAATCCATGTGCAAACTCGCCTTCGTTGCCGCCTTGCCGGCGGTTTGGCTGACCACGGCTTTTTCCCCGGCCATGGCGGCGGACGAAATTGCTGCAGGCTCGATCACGAACAGCCCGCCGATGATCTCTTATGCGTCGGACGGCACCACGCTGCAGGGCGCAATCGTCGATCTGGCTGCGGCCATGAGCAAGCAGATGGGGCGCACGATCAGCTTCAAGGCAATTCCCTTCGCCGGCCTGTTGCCTGCCATGCAGGCCAAGCACATTGACATCACGTTCACGATGATGAACGACACGCCCGAGCGTGAGAAGGTGGTCGACTTTGTCGACTTCTTCAATCTGGGCACGATGCTGCTGATCAAGAAGGGCAATCCCGAGCATGTCGAGAGCCTGGAGACGATGTGCGGCAAGACCGTGTCGACCGTCCAGGGGTCGACCCAGATCCTGCTGGTCAACGAGATGAGCGCCAAGTGCAGCGCTGCTGGTAAGCCGGAAATTGCCAACCTGCAATACGCGCAACCTTCTGATGCGCGGTTGCAGGTGCAGACGGGTCGTGTCGCCGCGTTTCTGGGCAATTCGCCTGTGATGGTGTATCTGGCCAAGACGGCGGGCGATGGAACGATCTTCGATGTGGTCAAGGGCCATGAGTACCAGCCGGTGCCGCTGGGAATCGCCGTCTCGAAAACCAATCAGCCGCTGCGCGACGCCTTGCAGAAGTCGCTCAATGCGCTGATCGCGGACGGCAGCTATCGCAAAATTCTGGAGAAGCATGGTGTCGAGGACGGCGCTGTGACATCCGCCACCATCAACGGCGGCGCCAACCTCAAGCTGTGACAAATAGCGCACGCCCTGGCAGCGCGGGAACGGCGTCGCGTGTGGTCCCGCTGCGCCGGCCCGGGCTTTGGGCCACCAGCGCCGTGGTGGGCGTGCTGCTGGCCATGCTGGTGGTCTCGGTCTGGCGCAATCCGAACATCATTCATCCGGTCATCACGCAGTACCAGTTCGCGCCGGCCATCCTCGCGGGGCTGCGCACGACCATCGTGCTGGCCCTGCTCGCGGCAGTTATCGGATTGGTGCTGGGTGTCGTTCTGGCCGTCATGCGACTGTCAGCCAGCCCGGTGCTGCGCCTGGGCAGCGGCGCCTACACCTGGCTGCTGCGCGGCACGCCGCTGCTGGTGCAGATCCTGATCTGGGGCAACCTGGCGCTGCTGTTCCAGCATATCGGCCCATTCGACACCAACAAGCTCATGACGCCGTTCGTCGCTTCGGTCGTCGCACTTGGCCTGAACGAGGCCGCCTACATGGCGGAGATCGTGCGTGCCGGCATCCTGGCGGTCGATCGCGGCCAGTACGAAGCCTCCCTTGCGCTGGGTATGCCGCGCACGTTGGCGATGCGCCGCATCATCCTGCCGCAGGCGCTGCGCGTGATCATTCCGCCGGCGGGAAACCAGTTCATCTCGCTGCTGAAGGCAACTTCGCTGGTCTCGGTGATCGCCGGTGGCGACTTGCTGACGGCGGCGCAGAACATCTCGTCGGCGAATCTGCACACGATCGAGTTGATGCTGGTGGCGACCTTCTGGTACCTGGTGCTCACGACGATCACCAGCATTGGCCAGTATTTTGTGGAGCGCCGGCTCGGCCGCGCCGGAACGGGGCTCCATGGCACTCGCTGACACCAAACCTGACGTGGCGCGGGCGGGCACCATGGTCTGCGCGCGGGACGTGCACAAGCGCTACGGGCGCGACGAGGTGCTCAAGGGGCTTGATCTCGATGTCGCCGCTGGCGAAGTGCTGTGCCTGATCGGCCCCTCGGGTTCCGGCAAAAGTACCTTCTTGCGCTGCATCAACCATCTGGAAAAGATCGACGCGGGGCGCTTGTCGGTCGATGGCGAGTTGATCGGCTACCGCGAGCGCGGTGATCTCCTTTACGAAATGGCCGAGCGCGAGGTTTGTCGCCAGCGTGCCAGCATCGGCATGGTGTTCCAGCGCTTCAACCTGTTTCCGCATCTGACGGTGCTGCAAAACATCATCGAGGCACCGCTGCACGTGAAGCGCGAAGCCAAGACCGAGGCCATCGAACGCGCGCGTGCGCTGCTGCAGCGCGTGGGCCTGCTCGAGAAGGCAGACGTCTATCCGAGCCGTCTGTCCGGTGGGCAGCAGCAGCGCGTCGCAATCGCGCGCGCGCTGGCCATGCAGCCCAAGCTCATGCTGTTTGACGAGCCGACATCCGCGCTGGACCCCGAGCTCGTCGACGAGGTGCTCGCAGTCATGCGCGGCTTGGCCGAGGACGGCATGACGATGATCGTCGTGACCCACGAGATCGCGTTCGCGCGCGACGCCGGTGACAAAATCGCCTTCATGGACGGCGGCGTGATTGTCGAATCGGGGCCGCCGGCCCAGGTGCTGACGCGTCCGCAGCACGAGCGGACCCAGGCCTTTCTGGCGCGCGTACTCGGCGGCCAGCACTGAAGAAACACACGATGGCCACGCGCACAATCACCACCGACGCATACAAGCTCTTTCCTTCGCCGCGCAACGTGCACCGCGAGATCTTCCTGCATGAAGTGTTTGTGCCGCACCCTTATGCACTGATCGATCTGCCGGCGTTCCACCTCAAGGGCAAACACAGCCTGTTTGCCGCGTGCCGGCTGGTTGACATGAAAATGGGGCAACTGGTGACTTTTGAGCTGCCAGCCGACGAGGCCAAATTCAAGGCCCGGTTTGTGCCGGACTGAGTGGCGTGCGTCAGCCGGGAGTCAATGATTGAATATGCCTGTAGCCCATATTGGGTAAATATAGTTAGCTATTTATTTCATAGTAACTCGTGTGACCATGGCCACCGCGTCTCGCAAGACCCAACGCCCGCCCGCCGGCGTTAGCAAGGCGCCTGCAGCGCCGCGCGCCAGCCGCACGCCGCGCAGCCACCACTACCACGTCTACGTGATCGAGCTGTCGGACGAAGTCTGGAACGTGGGGCGCTTTCGACGGGCCAACCCAGACTACCAGCTCGGCAAACCGTTTGTGTATGTGGGCATGACGGGGCTGGACCCCGATGTGCGCTTTGACAAGCACAAGGCGGGCATCCAGTCCAACGTGTTTGTGCTGCGGTACGGCATCCGGCTGCTCCCCGCGCTCTACGCTGTCTACAACCCGATGCCGTACGAAGGCGCGCGTGACATGGAGGTGGAGCTGGGCATTGCGCTGCGCGCGGCGGGTTACGGGGTCTGGCAGGCTTAGGATCGATCCACCGGTACGTGCGCACGGGCGACGTGCCGCTGCTCGGTGTAATGCTCCTCGATACGCCCCCATTTCCACCAGGCAAACGAAGTGCCCCACGCCATCAGAAAGATGCCGACGATCAGATAGCCCATGACGCCGAAATCAAGATGACCGATGAATGCAAAGAACGGGTTTTGCAGATCCAGCAGGGTACCGAATACTTGAAGCAACTCGATGGTCCCGATGACCAGCGCGACAGCGATGGACAAACCCGTGGTCGTGATGTTGTAGAAGATTTTGCGCAGGGGATTCACGAAGGCCCAGTTGTAAGCCTTGCACATTAAAACGCCATCGGTCGTATCCATCAGCGACATGCTTGCCGCGAACAGAATCGGCAGCGAAAGTACGGCAGGTCCCGGCAAATTGCCCGCAACGGCGCCTGCTGTCATGACCAGCAAGCCGATCTCTGATGCCGTGTCGAAACCCAGGCCAAACAGCAATCCGAGCGGATACATCTGCCAGCTATGGCGCATGAGCTTTTGCAGTCGACCGCCGAACAGCCGGTTAACGAGACCGCGCTGCACCAGCAGTTCGTCGAGGTGGGGGTGGCTGTGGCCTTTTTTGGCCGCTCGCCAGACCTTGAGGATGTCCAGCAGTACCAGAAAATTCAATACGCCAATAAGCCACAGGAACAAACCGGAAACACTGGCGCCGATGACGCTCCCCAGATTTTGCATCGCCGGCAGTTGGTGCTGGACCAGCACGGCCGCCAGACTGACGACAACGGCAAGGGCAAACACAATGGTCGAATGACCTAGCGAGAAGAAAAAACCGATCCCGAGTGGTCTTTTTCCCTGCTGCAACATATAGCGAACGGTGTCGTCCACCGCCGCAATGTGATCGGCATCGAAAGCGTGGCGCAACCCGAACATGTAGGCGGCGAAGCCCAGGCCCACCATCGCTGGATAGCGCGCGGCATAGTAGACAAACAAGCCCCAGCCCACAAGGTGCAGGAGGGCAATGCAGCCGTAAAAGCCGGCCAGGCGCCTCCATTCGCTCGCCGTGAATGTCAACAGCCGCTGGCCGGAGACGGATTGCGCTGGCGTTGCAGTGGGGGCTGACAGTGGGTTGTTCATTGCCGGGGAGTCTCTGCGCGTCAGACCCCGCAGTGAGGGGCGTCGCGAATGTCGGTGCCAACGGTAGCAGGCAAACTGGCCACCGGCAAGCCCTCAGTGGTCGGCATCATCTGCCGGTGCGCTATATTGGATTGAGCGGTGCAGCCCGCACTGCAAGTATCTATGGAACAGCCAGGAAATATCGGAACGATGAGAAGCAGCGCATCAGGCGGCGGCCTGGTCTATTCCACCGACGCCGGACGAATGTGCCCCGGGTGCCGCCAGCCGGTGGCCGCCTGCATCTGCCAACGAGCCCGGCCTGTCCCGGCCGGCGATGGCGTGGTGCGGGTGTCGCGGGAGAGCAAGGGGCGGGGCGGCAAGAGTGTGACGGTCGTCAAGGGGCTGACGCTGGATGCGGCGGCGCTGGCCCGGCTCGGCAAGCAGCTGAAGGTGGCCTGTGGCAGCGGCGGCACGGTGAAGGACGGCGTGATCGAGGTGCAGGGCGACCATGGCGCGCTGCTGGTCGAGATGCTGAAGGCGCAGGGCTGGAACGTCAAACGGGCCGGTGGCCAGGGGCCTGATGGAGCCTGAAGACCTGCAACTGCTGGTGACCCGGGAAATGCCTTTCGGCAAGTACAAGGGGCGCCTGATTGCCGACTTGCCCGGCAACTACCTCACGTGGTTTGCGCGCGAAGGTTTTCCGCTAGGGCAGATTGGCCGGCTGCTGGCGCTGATGCACGAGGTCGACCACAACGGGTTGAAGGCGCTGCTGGAGCCGCTGCGGGAAAAATAACCGGGATCGCGGCCAGTGATGTCAGGGTGAGCGGTGCAGACGGGGCGCCGACATGGCGTCGATCTGGTCAGCGATCGCCTCATCGACATGGGGCAGGCTCAGCGCGAGATTGGCGGCGGCGAATACCGTGCGCAGTTGCTGTAGATCCTTGACGCTGGGAGCCACCTTGATCTGCGCCAAAGCGGCGCTGGTGTTTCCCCCCTGGAGCAACGCCAGCACCCTGGGTGCCCACACCTTGGCATGTGACATATGAAATGGCTTTCGTTATTTCAAGGGCCTTGACTTTACAGCGCGGCGGATGGCCACCAGCGACAGTTGGCATCCGTGTGATGGACCTCGTCGAAAAGTTCCTGCCAGAGGTCAGCGCTGGATGGGCGGTCGACCCATGAGTTTGTCGTGCGCCTGCGCTTCGCGTTGCAGTGCCTCGGCAATATCGCCGATGGTTTCGCGATGGAGCAGCTTTTTCATCTCACCCAGAACGGACGGGTCGCTCGCAGCCAGTTGCCGGGCCAGCCGGCGCGCCTCCGCAACCAGGTGCGCGTCGTCTGTTGCGGCCCAGATCAAGCCCCAGCGTTCCGCATCCGCGGCGCTGACTTCGCTGCCCAGCATGAGCATGCCTTTGGCCTTTTGCAGGCCGACGCTGCGTGGCAGCAAGGAAGCGAGGGCCCCGGTGCCGAACAGACCCAGATTCACCTCGGGTAGCATGAATCTCGCGCCATGGGCTGCGATGGCGATGTCGCTATTGAGCATGAGCTCCAGCCCGGCACCGATGACCCAGCCATGCACCGCCGCGACCACGGGCTTGGCCGAGTTCATCAGGGCTTTGGCGAGGTCCTGCAAGACGGTCACAAACGCTGCGACCGGTGGCTCGTCGCGGTCTTTACCCGCACAAAACGCGCGTCCTTCGCCGCGCAGCAGGATGGCGCGAACCTGCGCGTCGCGCAGGCCCTCGTTCACGCACGTGAGCAGTTCCCGGGCCATGGCCAACGTCAGTGCGTTGAGTTTGTCGGGCCGGTTGAGCCGGATTTCCAGCACGCCTTCATTGGTGTGGGCGAGGATTGACATGGGCTGACAGCCTTTGTGCAAATGGCAACTATAGGCCCGGAGCGGGCCGGCTGATGCGGACCCGCCTTGTCGATTAAGATGAAATTTGCCTTGAACTCCAGAGCCATCATGAACGTCTCCAAACGCATTCCCGGCCACCGATCCCTGCATTCCCCCGGCCCGACACGTGTGCCAGACGAGGTCGTGCACGCGATGAGTCGCCAACCAATGGACCTTGCCGATCCGCGGTTGGACGATGTCATCGACGCGTGCGAGAGGGGCCTCAAACGCCTGCTGCAGACCCGGGATGCCCAGGTGTTCATGTACTCGGCGAATGGCCATGGCGTGTGGGAGGCCGCGATCGTCAACCTGATTGCGCCGGGCCAGACGGTTCTGGTGCCAGGAACCGGACATTTCTCCGAGTCGTGGGCCGTGCAGACCGAAGCGCTCGGTGGCCGCGTGGTGCGTACGCCGTATGCCGAGGGCTTTCCTATCGATGCCGATGCGGTGGAGCAGGCGCTGCGTGCCGACATCCGGCACGAGATTGTGGCCGTGTTTGCCGTGCATACCGACACCGCGAGCAGCCTGACCAGTGACCTGCGTGCGCTACGCGCGGCCATTGACGCAGCCGGTCATCCGGCGTTGTTCGTGGTCGACGTGGTGGCCTCGCTCGGCGCCGCGCCGTTTGCGATGGATGAGCTCGGCGCCAACGTGGTGATTGGCGCGTCACAAAAGGGTCTCATGGTGCCGCCCGGACTGGGCTTTGTGGCTGTCGACAGCGTGGCGATGGCGGTGGCGAGTCGCAATCCTGCGCCCCGGTTCTACTGGGACTGGGGCCGACGCAGCAGCGACCTGGTGTATCGCAAATTTTGCGGCACGCCGCCGCAAAGCCTGCTCATGGGGCTTGAGGCTTCGCTGTCATTGATTTTCCGCGAAGGCGTGGACCAAGTCATCGCGCGGCACCGGTTGATCGCGCGTGCCGTGCATGCCGCCGTGGATTGTTGGAGCGAGGGCGGGGCGTTGCAGTTCTTCGCCCGGGTAGCCGAGGCTCGATCCGTCTCGGTCACTACTGTGCTGGTGCGCCCCGGTGTTGATCCGGAAGCCGTGCGCGAGGTGGCGCGTGAGCGCTTTCAGGTTGCCATTGCGGGTGGCCTGGGGCCGCTTGCGGGCCGGGTTTTCCGTATCGGCCATCTGGGCGACATGAATCCCGCGATGATTCTGGGTTGCCTGGCCGGGGTGCAGGCCGCGCTGACCGTGCGGCGCATTGCGTTCGGCCGCGATGGCTTGCAGCAGGCGATTGCCTGCCTGGCTCAGGGTTGACGCTCAGATAGCTCCAGTTCTACCGATGGTCATCCCGGTGGTCACCATGGTCACCGTGGCCCCTGCCACCTCTGTCACCGTAATGGTCATGATCGCGATCTCCGTGCCAATCACGCTGATCGCGGTAACCACGGCGCTCGCCACGCCACTCGGGGTGCTCATGTTGGTAGCGATCGTGCACCCACTGTTCACGCACAAAATAAACGGGGCGGCCACAGGCGTTGTAGCGGCCGCAATAACGTCGCCAGTTTCTCTGGTAGAGCGGGGGAACGTAAAGGTACATCGGCGGCGCGCCCACCGGCCCACGCGCCACAATGACCGGTTGGGAGTAGACCAGTGCCGGCGGGGGATAGCCACCGCCAATGTTGATCTGCCCGTACACGCCGGGTTGATTGATACCGATGGAGACCCCCACCTGCGCATAGACGGGTGCCATGACGCAGGCAGCGAAGGCGACGGCAATTAATTTTTTCATCGAGGTTTCCCAGAAATGGATTCACCATAAAACGGGCGTATGTGTCTGTGCGATGACAGGATCGACGTCTTGGCTGTTGCTGTTACCGGTTTTTACGTCGAAGCCGGTTCTGCGCGGTGCCGCCCTGCAATCCCGTGTGGTGGCAGATAGGGGCCCACCTGTGGGGTCTATTTCGTGTGCAGCGCGCATTGGTTTATTGCCATGCGCGTTTCGGGCTCAAGCTATTTGACGGGCGTCTGCACGTCCCTGAGCAATCCGCCGGCACCCACACTGCCTTGGGCAGGGCTTTGCATACGCGCTACACAGTCCTGCCGGTCTTGTGGCGGCTGTTCGTCGCATCGGCGCAGGGCGTTGCGTTGATAGTCTTGCGGGCTCTCGCTCATCAGCTGGCCGGTCCTGGATGCCTGCAACGCGGCGCCGGCTTCCTTCAGGCAGGTGGCGCGGTCCTCGTTGGTTTGGCCTGCGCTGCAAGCGGCGCGGTCACGTTGGTACTGGGCTTGTGCGTCTGATGTGCCTCTGCTACCCGCGGCGAGCGCGGAAGCACTCAACAATGCTCCTAACGCACATAGCGTAAGGCTGCGACCAAAAATGGATGAACTGAGTGCGGGCATGAATAACTCCTGTGGCTCCAAAATGGATACCTCACTCTAGTATGAATACCTGCTTCGCGATGTCAGACAGATCGCCTGCCCTGTTGTGGGACGGCACTGACACGCGCAGGCATTGGTGTGCTCCTGTGCAACCTCGCCCCCCAAGGTTTTGTAGCCATTACGCCCCCTTCGGCAGCCGCGCAAGCGCCTGGTAGAGCGCATGGAAAGCGGGGGATAGGAGCATGGGCAATCCAGACAGAGTCGAATCCGTCGCCAGCCACCCGACTCGAAGCTCGAAACTGTGACGGTTCCTGCGTTTCGCTACACGCCCAGATAGCGCTGAAGAAGGTCCGGCTGGCTCTTGAGTTCGGCGGCAGGGCCTTCGTGCGCGATGTGGCCGTTATTGATGATGTAGACGCGGCTTGCCAGCGCGAGCGTCGCGGCAAGGTTTTGCTCGACCAGAACAATAGTCTGGCCGGCCTGCGCCAAGCCGCGGCATACGCGCACGAGATCCTGAACGATCACGGGAGCGAGCCCCTCGAATGGCTCGTCAAGCAGGATGATCTTCGGATCTCGCACCAACGCCCGCGCGATTGCCAGCATCTGCTGCTCGCCGCCCGAGAGATCTGTCCCGCGGCTGGCGCGCCGCGCCTTGAGGCGTGGAAACATGTCGTAAATGCGTTCCAGCGGCCATTTGTTGTCGGCAGTCAGTCCGGCGAGGATGATGTTTTCCTCCACGTTGAGGCTGCCGAAGATGCGGCGGTCTTCATGCACGAGTTGCATGCCGAGTCGGGCAATGTCATGCGCCTTCTTGCCGGCAATCTCTACACCATTTAGCTTGACGCTTCCGGTGCTGGGTTTGACGACCCCCATCAGGCTTTTGAGCGTGGTGGATTTCCCGGCACCGTTACGGCCGAGGAGCGCGACCACCTCGTTCTTCTCCACGTTGAGCGAAACATCGAACAGGATGTGGCTGTCGCCGTAGTAACTGTTCAGACCACTGACTTCGAGCAGGCTCATGCCGCAGCTACCTCTTCATGAACGCCACCCAGATAGGCTTCCTGGACCGCGGCGTTATTCTTGATTTCATCGGGCGTAGCCGCCTCGACGAGTACACGCCCTTCCTGCAACACGGTGACCTTCTCGACCACTTCGAACAGTGAATCCATGTCGTGGTCGATGACGATCATCGTGCGCCCATGGGCAATCGATTTCAGCAGGGCTACGGTGTCAATCCGCTCCTGCGTACTCATACCGGCAAGCGGCTCGTCGAGCAGCAGAAGGCTCGGTGATGTTGCCAGTGCTAGGCCGATCTCCAGACGCCGCTTTTCGCCATAGGCGAGCTCGGACACAGGGGTGTCGAGTCGCTCCATCAAATGAACGAGAGCCGCCGTGCTTTCAGCTTGCGCATCCAGGCCTGGGACCTTTGGAAGACTCCTGAACAAGTCGAGCTTGAACTTGCCCCGGATCTGGCCGAGTGCGGCAATCGAAAGGTTTTGCCTGACGGTGAGTCGCTCGAAAAGCTGGTTGATCTGGTAACTCTTGGTGAGTCCAAGCTGACAGGCATCGGCGACGCCCATGCTCGTGATGTCGCGGCCATCGAAAACGATGCTACCCGCGGTCGGGATCACTTCGCAGGTCAGCATCTTGAAGAACGTGCTCTTGCCTGCGCCATTCGGTCCGATGATGCCTCGAATTTCGCCGTGGTTGATCGTGAAGTCGATCTCGCTGTTAGCCGCCAGGCCTCCGTACCGCTTGGTCAGACCGGTCGCCTGCAGGATGGGACCGGTCTTGCTCTGGGTGGCTTTATATTTCACCGCCGTAGCGGCCCCGATGGCGGGCCGCGACGCGGTTGTGACGGGTGCAGTGGCCCGCGGCCGGTCCACTGCTTTTCCTTTTTTGTCGCGCCTTGCCAGATGGTAGAGATCGGCGATGGCGCCGGCCAGCCCACGGCGCAGGAAGACCACCAGAACCACGAAGACAATGCCGAGAATCAGCTTCCAGGTGGCGCCGAGATTCAGGACCGTCTGGAAGAAATCGCTCAGGTAAAGCCAGACCATCGCGCCGAGCAGCGGCCCGAACAGCGTGCCTGCCCCGCCGATGGCGGTCATGATGACGATCTGGCCTGAGGTATCGAACGTGAACGCGTCTGGTGGCATGAATCCCTGCATAAGGCCCAGCAGGCCGCCACCGAATCCTGCGTACATGGACGCAACCACGAAAACGAGAAGCTTGTAGCGGTGGATGTTGTGTCCCAGTGCCTGCGCACGCAACGGATTGTCGCGAATGGCGCGCAGCAGCAGGCCTACGGGCGAGCGCACGATGCGCAGCGCGATCACTAGCCCGACGAAGTAACAGATCGCGAAAAACGCATACGAGGACAGGTCACCGCTGAACGTGATGTTCGTGAAGCCGAGGTCCAGGTTCGGTTGCGGCACGCCGGGCAGGCCGTTCTCTCCGCCGGTGTAGGCCGACAGTGGATTGAACTCGATGAAGAAGAACACTTCGGCGATCGCCACGGTGATCATGGCGAAGTAGATCCCGGTGCGCCGCAACGCGACCAGGCCGACCAGATAGCCGATGATGCCCGCCACGATCGTGCCCAGAAAGACAGCAGCGATGGTATTGGTGAACGAGGTCTGCGTTAAAAGGTAGGCCGCGAACATGCCACCGGTTCCGAAGAACGCGGATTGGCCGAAAGAAAGCAGACCGGTATAGCCGAACAGGAGGTCGAAGCCGATCCCGACCAGACCCCAGATAAGGATACGATCGATAGTGCTTGGCGAAAAGCCGAGGTGAGGCAGCACGAAAGGCGCTGCAATCAGCGCGACGGCTGTCAGGATTTCGACGAGGAAGCGACGTTGTTTTGGCATCGGAGGATCGCGTTTACTCGCGGCCAGCCGCGCCGAGAAGTCCGCGAGGACGAAACACCAGCACGAGCGTCATCGCGATGAACAACATGACATAGGAATAAGCGGGGTTCACCATTGAGGTGATGCTAATGATCTCGCCGGCGATCAGGCCGCCCAGCACCGCGCCGGGAAAAGAGCCCACACCCCCGATGACGACGACCACGAAGGTTTGCACGAGGATTGCTTCGCCGACATCTGGCGCAATGGAAACTACCGGAGCATTCACGACGCCCGCGAAACCGGCCGCCATCGCGCCGATACCGAACACGACCATGAAGACCTTGTAGACGTTGATACCCAGCGAACTGACCATCACCGAATCCTCGATGCCAGCGCGCACGATCATGCCGAGGCGCGTGCGGTAGAGCACGAAATACAGCACCAGCAGTGCAACCGTAGTGATGCCGAGCAGGCCAAGTCGATAGGTCGGGTAAACCATAAACCCCAGGTTGGTGATGCCGGCCAGGGGCGCCGGCGGCGGAAGGGTCTCTGACAGGCTGCCGAAGAAAAAGCGGACTGCTTCGACGAAAACGATGCCGAGACCGAAGGTGACCAGAAGCTGATCCTCGGGCGGCCGCGAATAGAACTGGCGCATGATCAGTCGCTCGGTCACCACACCGACCAGCATGACGAACAGCGAACCGGCAATCACCGCGACGATAAAAGAGCCCGAATAGGTGTAGGCCACCCAGCCGGCATAGCCTCCCAGCATAAACATCGCGCCGTGTGCGAGGTTGAGCACGCCTAGCGTGCCATAGATGATGGTCAGGCCGGAGGAAATCAACGCCAGGAGCGCACCCAGCACCAGCCCGTTGAAGAGTTGCGAAATGAAGTTAGCCCAGTTAATCACTCCGGCCTGCCCTGATTCTGGATTGATTCAAACATTTCGACGCGGACATCCCTGCTGACCAGCAACGATTTGCCAGGAAGAGGGATGGCCGCCGTCGGACAAGAAGATGGCTTACGCACGGCACGCACCCTCGGTACTGCAGGTCCGCAGGGTGCCCTTATGTGTCACGTGTAATCGCCGAGCTTGCAACCGAACGCGTCTGCTGGCTGTATCACCTTGTCGCCAGGCACGACTTCGAGTACCTCCCAGAAGTCCTCAGCGTTCTTCATGTCCTTCTTGGCTTTGCCGCGAACAATCACAACCGGGCGCACGCATTGGTGATCCTGCGGCCGATAGTGGACATCACCTATGAGCGACGGCATGGTTTCACCCTTCTCATACTGCTTGATGACATCGGGTGGGTAGAAACTACCGGCTTCAGTGACCATTCGTGCCCACTGGGCAAAGCTCACATAGGAGTTCTCTGCACCCCATTCCGGTCGATAGCCGTACTTCTTTTGGAACGCGTCGACGAACAGCTTGGCAAGCGGATACTTGTCCTCGAGTGTCCACCAGAAATCGGTCGCTGCAAAGACGCCGGCCGTGATGTCCGGCCCCACTTCCTTCGCGATAAATGGAATCTGATAGGGGAGCACCAGTGTCATCTTCGGGATGATGCCGAACTGCTTGGCCTGCTGCGTCGACAATACGGCATCGCGGCCCCAGTTGACGTTGATCAGGAATTCGGCACCCGAATTCGCGATATTGGTCAGATACTGGCTGAAATCCTGCGTGCCGAGCGGCGATACCTGGTTTGTCACCATGGTCCAGCCACCGTTCTTGACGAGGTAGTCGTTGACAGACTTCGTCGTGGTGTGCCCATAGGTATAGTCCGGCGTCATGAACGCAGCCTTGCGGTTCTTGCCGAAATTCTTCAGCAGCACCGGGCCGATCGCATTGGCTGCCGTCTCGCCGTAGAAGCCCTGCCGGAAACCGTAGCGCACACAGTCCTTGCCGGTCGTGTCGTTGGAGCCGGAGATCCCGGCCAGGTACAGGATCTTCTCGCGCTCGGCAAACTTGTTCATCGCCACCGCTACGGCCGACGATGTCGAGCCGATCATCAAGATGGGCTTGCTCTGGTTGATGAAAGTCTGCTCCACCTGCAGCGCCTGGTTCGGCTTGGCGGCTGAGTCGGCCGACAGCAGCTTCACTTTTTTGCCGAGCAGGCCGTTGTTCACCTTGGGAGCGAATTTCTTCATCAACTCGTGGTTGGTGTTCATGTGCTCGACTGCGAGTTCCATGCCCTTGAGTTCGTCAGCACCCTGGACCGCATAGGTGCCGGTGAGCGGCACGGCGGCACCGATGTGGACCGTGTCGCCTTGCGATCCGGCCGGCCAGGTACCCATGGCCGGTTTGTCTGCGGCGTACGCCCATTGGACGCCTCCGAAAGTGGCGAGCATCGTTGCACCGGCACCACCGAGGCCGGCTTTCAGCACCGAGCGTCGGCGCATTGCATCGAGGCCATCATTGCGATCTTCCATCATGGTTCTCCTAAGTTCATATATGAGACGTTGCCGAATGTATCCCTGCGCGATACATCGGTCCATTGTCGAAAACCCTGAGCAAAATCCTTGCCGGAACGCGCATGCTGTCAGGCGTACGTAAGACAAGGGGGGAATCGTCTCCGTGGAGCATGACGATGAATAATGATGAGTTCCGGTTGCTGGCGCAGTTTCGCGCCCATCTTCGCCAGTTCGACTATTTCAGCGAACAACAATGCGCGGCGCTCGGTCTGGCTTCGCAACAATACCGGGCGTTACTGACAATCAAGGGCCATCCCGGCCCTGAGCTGATAACGATCACCGAACTGTCGCAACAGGTCATGATCAAGCATAACAGCGCGGTCGGCATGGTGGATCGTCTGGTGGAGGAAGGGCTTGTTCGGCGCCAGCCGTCGAAGGAGGACCGTCGACGCGTTGGCGTCAAACTGACGCGGCATGGCGAGACGGTCTTGAAGCGCCTGGCGGTGGCGCATCGCGCGGAGCTGCACCGCATCAGCGCCGAGTTTGGTCGCTACTTCAGGTATTTTTCCAAGCCGATGGACTGGGCTGGATAGGGGGCCGCACGAATCCCGCGCGAATGGGGACAAGGCCACCAATTTGCGTTCCAATAGCCGCCATGACATCGCGCGCCGGATCCTCCCAGGACATTGAATCCCCGTACGCCTGGATGCGGTTGCTGGTCTCGCTGCTGCTGATGACCATTGGCAGCGCCGGCATGTATTCCGTCACAGTGGTGCTGCCACGCATTCAGAACGAGTTCGGCGTGGCGCGCGGCGATGCTTCGCTGCCCTACACGCTCACCATGGTCGGCTTCGGCCTGGGGGGCATCCTGATGGGGCGCTTGTCCGATCGTTTTGGCGTGATGGCCACCGTGCTGGTCGGGTCTGTCGGCGTGGGCGC
>JBDTCK010000046.1:0-28486 GCA_039923645.1 Rhodoferax sp. | reverse complement strand
TTGATGGCCGAGGTGTCGAAGTAACGCATCAAGTTGGTGGCGGCGGTGCGTGCTTCCTGATCCGCACCATGCAGTGCGAGATGCGGCACAAGGCGGCGCAAGGTGGCGCATTGGCGCGCCATGCGGTCGTGACAGGCCGAGAGCATCTCCAGCGGCGCCTCGGTTCCTGCGCTTGGGGTTGAAAACCCCGGAAAAACTGTGCTCATGGCGTGCGCTTCGCACCGTCCGATGTGCCGTCTTTCGCTTTGTCCTCGAGCTCCTTGAGTCGCGCACGAAGAGCAACATCCGCGACATAGCGCGCGGTGCAATCGCGGCCCACCGCCAGCGCGCCGACGACGGCACCGGTCTCGTCGCGCACCAGCGCGAAGCTTAGATCCACGTACAGTTTGGCTCCGTTCTTGTGCATCGAGCGCGTGCTCAGCACACGGTTGACGTACTTCTGCTTCCCCGTGTCGATGGCCCGGTTAAAGCCATCCCAGTGGGCTTTGCGCAGGCGCTCGGGGATGATGATGTCGAGGCTCTGCCCCATGACATCAGCAGCGGCATGCCCGAAAACAGTTTCGGCACCGCCGTTCCATAAGCGGATGGCACCTTCGCGGTCTGCGAAGATGATGGCCTCGGGAGCCTGTTCAACGAGTGCTTGGCACAAGCTCACGCTGCCGTTGCCGATCTTGTAATCTTGTTGCATGCTGAATTCTTTCTACGGTATGGACTGCCGACTAACGGCGGCAATTGCCCGAAGTTTCGTAGATCGTCAGTGTCGAATGAAGTCGATCACGACTCCGTCTGGTCCGCGCTGGCGGTAAGCGATCTCCACCGCGTCGGCGTAGCGGGCCTGCAATTGCTGTAGCAGCGGCAGCGGGTCGTGGTCATTGACGAAGCGCATGGTCTCGCCCGCACGCAGCGCATCCAGCGCGCCAAAAATGGCGGCATGGCGAAAGCGCTTGGCGATGCCGCGTGCGTCAAAGGGGTAGAGCGCGTCGGGGGAAAGGTGCGAGTGGGGCTGAGTAGCTTCCATATTTCGGGCTCCGTTTCAAAAAATCGGAATGTGTGATGGGTTGCACAGGGTTTGTCGTGTCTCAACGCTCGAGTTTGTCCCGCTTGTCATTGACGTTCGCCCACTCGTCGGCGTCCGGCAATGCGGCCTTGGTCCGGATAATGGGTTTCCACAGCCGTGCCAACTCGGCGTTCAGGGGTGTGAAGTCCTGCTGATCCGCCGGTACATCCTCTTCGGCGTAAATTGCATTGACCGGGCACTCGGGCACGCATACTGCGCAGTCAATGCAGTCGTCGGGATCAATAGCCAAAAAGTTCGGCCCTTCGCGGAATGCATCCACGGGACACACATCGACACAGTCGGTGTACTTGCACTTGATGCAAGCTTCGGTGACAACAAAAGTCATGGTAGTTCTCTCCTGTTCCCTCGCCCCTCAGCCGCGGCAGGCCTCGCGGGAGCAGCAATCGCTTGTCGCCCCCGCGGTTTTGCCGACCTGCAGGCGCCAGACCTTGTTTGGAGTCGATCGTACAGCGGCTTTGAATCGTGATCGTTCACCAGCTGCGACGACTGGCCCCGTTGCAGGGCCTCGAACCCGTTGAGGATCAATAGGTGGCGCTGGCGCAGTGCAACCTGGCGAATGTCGAAGGCGGTTGCGAATTCAGCTGACATGGAGCGCGGTCTTCTCTATGGAAGTCAGGTTGGACAGTGTATTTTTAAAGATGTATTATTAATGCCAGTTAAATATATCACCGGTTTTTTGAAAAAGCAATATTATATATAGATCTTTTGCCTTATGCGCCTGACTACTTTTTCTGACTACAGCCTGCGGGTGCTGATGTACCTCGCGTTGCAAGATGATCGCCTCGCAACGATTCAGGAGATCGCCACCGCGTACGACATTTCGGAGAGCCACTTGATGAAAGTTGTGCATCAGCTTGCGCGCAGTGGTGTGGTCGAAACGGTCCGTGGCAAAGGCGGCGGCTTGCGGCTGGCGCTCGAGCCGGCGCAGATCCGTCTGGGTCGGGTGGTGCGTCAAGCCGAGGGTGGAGGTCCCATTGTCGAGTGTCTGTCCGGCGAGCCCGCGCGCTGCCGTATCGCGCCGGTATGCCGGCTCCCGGGTGTTCTGGTGCGGGCCTTCGATGCGCTGTATGCCGAACTCGATCGCTATACGCTGGCTGATCTGGTGAGCGAGCCCAACGAATTCAAGCGCGTGCTCGTGATGAATCAGGAGTGACGGGCCGGTGTCAGCCACCGGGGGGAAGGCCCGACATTACCTGGTCAAAGCAAAACTCCATAACATTCATATAATATGAATGTTATGGATAAAACGAGCCCATTCGATGATGTCGGGACGGCAGGTTCTGTCGCTAGCGGTCGGGGACTCATCGTCGAGCTGGTTCACACGTTTTATGCGGATGTTCGATCGGATCGGATTCTCGGCCCCACCTTCGATGTCGTGATCGGGGATCGATGGGGCCCGCATCTTGCGCGAATGGTCGAGTTCTGGTGCACCGTAATGCTGGAAACGCGCAGTTTCAAGGGCAATGTTCTCGCCAAGCACATGGCCGTGTCGGGAGTCACGCCTGAGCATTTCGCCCGCTGGCTGGCGTACTGGTTTTCGCGCACGAGCGAGTTTTTTACGCCTGCCGCCGCCGTGGTTTTGCAACGGGCCGCCTTGGGCATTGCGAAGATGCTTTACCGCGGTTACTTCGGCGCCGCGGCTGACTTCGAGGGAATCGTTTCCGAGGCGCGCGAGATGGCTCGAGTGAGGAAGTTGGCGGCTCTGCCAGCAAGCACATCTTTTCCTTAATTGAGAAATTTAGCCGCGGCTGCGATTTGTCAAATTTGTTTTTATCGGAGTTCAAATGAGTCTCAAAGTTTTGTTGCTGGAAGATATTCATGCCAGCGCTACCCCCGTCCTGCAGGCGATACGCGACGTCGAAATCGTCCGGCTCAAACATGCGCCGGACGCAAAGGAGTTGCGGGCACTGCTGGCCGATGTAACAGTGCTGGGCTTGCGCTCACGCACCCGACTCACCCGTGAGGTGCTGGAATACGCCCCGCGTTTGCAGGCCGTGGGCTCGTATTGCACCGGCACCAATAACCTTGACCTCAAGGAAGCTACAGAGCGCGGGATCGGCGTCTTCAACGGGCCGTTTTCCAACACGCGATCAGTCGCAGAGCTGGTGATCGGACACGCCATCCACCTGTTGCGCCGCATTCCCGAGCGCCACGCCGCCGCCATGCGTGGCGCGTGGCTGAAAGACGCAAAGGGCTCCAATGAGCTTCGTGGCAAGACGCTGGGAATCGTCGGTTACGGCAAGATCGGAACCCAGACCGGCTTGCTGGCCGAGGCCATTGGCATGCACGTGATCTATTACGACATCGAGGCCTGCCTGCCGCTTGGCAATGCCACGCCGGCCACATCGCTCGAAGCACTCCTGCGCGAGGCGGATGTGGTCACACTGCATGTTCCAGAAACCGAGCGCACGCGGCAGTTGATTGATGCGGCGCGGCTGGCCCAGATGAAGGACGATGCGGCGCTGATCAACTTGGCACGTGGTCAGGCGGTCGATATCGATGCGCTGTACGCGACTTTGCGCAGCGGGCGATTGCGCGGCGCGGCAATCGATGTGTTTCCGCTAGAGCCGGCTTCCAGGACAGACACCTTTGAATCACCGCTGCGCACACTGGACAACGTCATCCTGACACCTCATGTGGGTGGATCCACATTCGAGGCGCAGCGTAACCTGGGAGTCGAAGTGTCAGAGAAACTTCGCGATTACCTGCTCTCCGGGGCCGTGCGTGGCAGCGTCAACCTGCCGGAGTTGTCGGTGGGTGTCCTGCGTGCGCCGTGCCGCCTGGTGCACATCCATCATGACCGTCCGGGCGTTATGTCAAGGCTCAATGGGCTGCTGTCGACGGCTGGCCTCAATGTGTCACAACTACACCTGGAAACGCAGGGCGGTATCGGGGTAGCGGCGATTGACTTGAGCGCACCGCTGGATGCTTCCACCTTGCAAGCTATTGCGGGGGCCGACGGAACTGTCCGTGCGTTTACCGTACAGCCTTCGTCGGCGCGGGCGCAGCAGCTGGCGGCGTGATCCGATGCGGTGCGGCTTGGCCAGCGCCAAGCCGCATCATCTGGCGCAGAGCCAGTGCAGCCAGCACCAGCGCGAGCAGCACTAGTCCGACACCGGTATTGCTCTGGTCATCGGTAAGGTAGTTTGCACACAAACGCGACGTGATGTCCATGTAGAGCATGCCGGCCGTGGCGCTCGTCCATGACAGGTTACCCACAAAAAATAACAGCAGCTCTGGCGCCATGCGGCGCCAGCTGCCTGCCAGCATCACTCCCGCCAGCCACCAGCTGATGTACTTGACTGCCGCCACCGAGGCCACCAATAACGTGGCATCCAGTGCGGCCGGGATCATCCAGAACATCATGACGCAGGTGACGAAGCTGGCACTTGTCAGTCCGCCCCAGTCCAGCACAGCTAATGCTCTGCTGCCGCGTGAAAATTGGCGCGTGGCGGCAGGCAGTAGGAGAACGTGCACGGCCCAGCCTGAGGCGAACAACACTGGGAACTCGACCAGCATGTGCAGCAGCATCTCGCTTTCAATCCTGTGGCGGCCCATGGGCCACAGCAATATCAGCGGCAGCACCGCCAGCAAGCCGGCAACGGGCTTGAGCGAGCGAGCGCTGCGCATCATGGCATTACGCGCCGCGCCGTCGCGAGCTGTTTTGCTGCATCGAGCGCCTGCGGCCATTGGTCAAATTCGTACAGGCCGCGCAACCGCCCCGACGCGTCGAGAAGGTGGATGGCTCCGTTGTGGACGAAGCCGCCCAGACCGTCCGGGATCGCGATCACCTCAAGGGAACGCATCAGCGCCTGGGTGTCCGCTGCAGTAGCCGGTATCGCGAGGGTCCACAGCGCGGGATCGATCTGGTGTTCGCGGGCGTACTCGCGCAAGCTGGCCGGATCATCATGTTCCGCATCAAATGAGATGGAGACCAGGCGGACTGCGTTCAATGCCGGGTTGCGGGTGCGCTGAGTGACCAGTTGCACCTGCATTTGCTGGTACTCATCGCCAAGCACGCGGCAAACGCTGGGGCAGCGGGTGTAGATGAAATCCACGAGGTATGCGGCAGGCACGCGGTCTGTGCCACCCCAGAGGGTGACCGGAGCCGTGCCCATCTCGCGTAGCGGCACCGCTGGCGCGCGCAGTTCACCGGCCTGCATTGCCAATTGGCGATGACCTTCAAAAGTCCATACGTCAAAGTTTGCGGTATAGCGGTACAGGCCCCAGACAAAGGTTGACAGCAGTGCGATGCACAGGGCCACCGTCAGGCGGCGTGCGAGCGCGCTATCAGAAGGAGAAATGGGATCCGGCACGATGTGCCCTTGATTGCGCCACGGCGCTACTTCAGCGGGCCGAGTTCGGCATCGCCCTTGAACGGCTCCGTGCGTGAGGCCGTATCCTTGCGCACTGCGGCAACAGTCTCGGCCGTAATGAGCCCGCCGGAATTGCCCCACTGGCTGCGAACATAGGTCAACACGGCCGCCACTTCTGGATCCTGCAATTGACCCTGGAACGTTGGCATGGCGCCATTAAAGGGATTGCCCTTGACCGTTAGCGGGCCGTTGATTCCGTGCAAAACGATAGCAATCAGAGTGGTCTCCTTGCCAGCGACCCAGTCCGAGCCAGCCAGTGGGGGGAACACACCAGGCAGGCCCGCACCAGTGGCTTGGTGGCATGCGGCGCAGTGCGATGCGAAAACTGCCGCACCGTCGACAGCCGCGCCGGCTGCCAGCGGCGGAGCTCCTTGAAGTTCGACAGCGGTGCGGCCGTCGCCCCACGCGGCTGGGGTGTTCAATGTGGTGCGCGCGATGTACACCACGCCAAAAATGAACAGCGCGGTCACTAGCAAGATGATGAACCAAGGCGTCGGGTTAGCTCCTTCGACTGGTTCAGGGTTTTCACGTTCTTGTTGTGGCAGGATTTCAGGCGTTGTCATGATCGTGCTCGGTTGGTGCCGTGTTCAGGGTTTGGCTGGCGCTGATGCTGCGGGTGCGGTCGCTGCAGCGGCGGGCGCAATTGCCGGAAAACTTCGATTCAGGGACAACAGGTACTTCACCAGGTCGATCGCTTCCGGCCGTGCAACCACGACCTTGTCGGCGGGCGTGTAGCCTGGCGGCAACGTCACGACAACGTCGTCCTGGTCGGCCTTCGACTTGGTCTCGAACATGTATGGAAAGGCCGGCATGATGCTGCCGGGCACATAGGCGCGAGGCTCGTAGAGGTGCCCCAGATTCCATTGCTCACTGGGTTGACGTACTCCGATATTCATCAGGTCGGGGCCGGTGCGCATGTCACCCAGTTGCGGCGGCGTGTCGTAGACATAATCGCCGGCGACCGTGGCACGACCCCATCCGCGTGCAAAATCCGCGGGCGCGAATTCCTTGGAGCGCGGTTGTTGCGAATGGCAGTAGACACACCCGTTGCTGATGTACACCTGACGCCCGCGCAATTGTGCACTCGTATAGGGCTTCAGGCCCGGCGTGGGTTCAACGTCGCGAAGCTCCAGATAGGGGAGTATCACGAGCGCACTGACAGACAGCGCCAGCATCACCATGGCGCCGCCGATGAGTGTCGTTTCGCTTTTCATGATGAAACCTTCTTGCCCAGCAAATGCGGAAACAGTGCCGGCTGGTTCCGATTGGGGCCAAAATTGAGCACCATCGCAATGAAGTGCGCCGCGAAGATCAGATGGCCGATGCCCATGATGGCGCCACCAATGCTGCGGGCCTTGAGATAGGGAATCGTCAACGCCACGGAATCCATGAATGGCCGGGTCGCATCCAGCATGGCTTCGCCCTGAAGCCAACCGCCAATGCTCAGGCCAATGAAGTAGATTGCGAAGCCGCCGCTCACGAGCCAGAAGTGCGCAGAGATCATCCATGGGAAGGGCCACTCGCGTGCCGTGATGCGCGGCATCACAAAATACATCGCGCCGAAGAACACGAAGGTGACGAATCCGTACAAACCCAGATGCGCATGAGCGACGGTGAAGTGCGTGAAGTGGGTGATGCGGTTCACACTGCGCAGTGCCTCGAGCGAGCCTTGGAGCGAACTGGCGGCGTACATCAAGCCACCGACACCGACGAAACGCAGGGTCGGCGAGTAGCGAAATGTAGACAGCTGTCCTTCGAGGGTTTGATACATGTTTACCGAGAATGCCGCCACCGGGATGATCATCATCATGCTTTGCACGATCGACAGCGTGACCATCCACTCTGGTACCGGTCCGCCAATCAGATGGTGACCGCCGACTTGCCCGTAGAAAAAAGCGAGCGCCCAGAACCCCAGTAGGGACAGGTTGTAGGAGCGGATGGGCCGGCCGATGATTTTGGGCAGAAAGTAGTAGATTGATGCCAGCGCAAGCGGCGTGTAGAACAGGCCCAGCACGTTGTGGCCGAACCACCAGTTCATGGTGCCTGCCTGCACGCCGGTGTACAGGCCGGGTATCTTCGCCGTGATGAACAGCACGGGAAACCAGAACAGCGCGGCGCCCATGTACCAGACGGACACATAGAGGTGCTTGACCCGGCGGTTAACCAGCGTAAGCACCAGGGGCAGACCGATCAGGGCACCGCCCACCGCCATCAGGATGGACACCTCCCAGGGCATTTCAAGCCACATGAGTCCCGCGTTGAATCCCGCGGCGATGGCCCCCAAGCCGGCAATCAGTCCGGCATTCCACAAAAACGCGCCCAAAAACGCGAAGCGTATACCCATCAAAGGCGTTTTGAGTACGCGTGGGATGACGAACAGCACCGTGCCCAAACCGGCCATGGGAGCCCAGCCATAGGCCACCGAATTGAGATGCAGGGTTCGAATGATGCCAAAAGTGAGCCACTGTTGCGACGTCAGCCAGTCCGGATCGTGCAGTTTGATGGAGGCGGTGAGTCCCGCCGCCGACGCCACCAGCAGCCAGACAATGGCGCAGCAGTAGAAGAAAAATATCAGCGGACCGCTGGAGGCGTCCGCCTCGGCCCGCTCGGCAATCTCCTTGGGATCAACGTGCGTGGTTGTCCCGGTGCCGGCAGCGTTGACCGCTCCTTGCAGCGCACGTTGGGTGCTGTCCGTTACGGCAGGCTCTTCGACGCGGCCAATTTCGCCAGGCGCAAAGATAACTTCGGCGCCGGCGCTGGTGCGATCAAACAAGCCGATGCGTTGCGACCAGATAAATACCACTAACGCCACGAACGAAATGACAAACGCCGAAAGCAGAATGGCAGCTGGGTTCACGGTGATCTCCTCATTTCACATTTGCCGGCGAAACGCCGGCGCATCCTGATAGATTATCTGGAAGGAGGCGATTCCATTTGGTGCGCCATGGTGGCGTTGTCCTTGGTGCCTCGATTTTGCTCAGCCGTCCTTGCCGTCCAGTCGACCCCGCATCAGCCAAGGAGTGTAGATAAACAGATAAATGCCAAATGCAATCGTCCATGCAAGGGCTGCGCCGACCAGTGAAACGGTGAGCAGGTGGGCGGACACTAGCGGGAGGAGCACGCGAAACGCAGCAGCAGTCATCACCAGGATGTAAGCCGCCACTTCGGGTTTTGAGGCCTTGAGTGGCCGGGCTGTATGCCCACGCGCTGTACGGGTGATCATGCCAATGATGAGTCCGCCGGTCGCACCCACTGCGAACGCGTGTACCCCGGCGGACACGGGAACCATCCCGACCTCGGCCAACGCCAGCAAGGCCAGCCCGAGAGGAATCCAGGCATAGGCGGTGTGCAGGATCCACAGAATCGGCCGATTGCCTGCCGTACCCGGACGCCAATGGAGCTGACGGAGAACGTGCAAGCCGGCTGCCGCCAACAGTACCGTGAACGCGATCCATCCGGCGGGCGCGCAGACCCACAGGGCAAGACCTAATGCAGTGACTGCCAGCGTCACAAGATCGAACCGTCGTTGGATCACCAGCTTGAGCCCCGGTGTGGCGTTGTTCATGAATGGAGGGATCACGCGGCCCGTGATCGTGCATTCCACCATGACGATCAACGCGAGACAGGCATACAACGGCTGCATCGGAGAGATGTCAATGATGCCCGTGACCGATAGATGAAACGCGAGATTCGCCAGCGCCATCAAAATCAGAATCCCTGCCAGCGGCAGGTTGCGGCGATTGTGTGCACGGATCAGAACGTCGATCAGCACGACCGCCACAAGAGGCAGCAGCGCCACGTCAAGCACTGCGTAGACCGGATAAGGCCCGGTGACGGCGGTGACTCGCGCGGCCAGCCACAGGAGTGCCAAAGCCCCCAATACCGGCCCGCGCGGCGTATCCAGCCCCGTCCATGCCTTGACGGCCGTCAACAAGAAGCCAACGATAACGGTGGCCGCAAAACCGAACAGCATCTCGTGGGCGTGCCATAGCATCACCGGCGCGGAAGGCCTAAACGTGACCTGGCCAAGAAATACGGCGACCCACAGGGGGATGGCCAATGTAGCAACCAGTGCGGCGCACAGGTAGAAAGGCCGAAAGCCCAGACGCAGCAGCGGAAGGCCCCGCGCGGACGGCACGCCCGGAGTCGCGCCGGGTGGTAGGGGAATGGAGGGGAGTTTCATGGCTTAGGAGGTGCTGACTGCGAGCGTATTTTATAACATATATTTTTTATGAATGTTATAGTGAACCCAGCCTCGAGGCAATATCTGCGGATGGATTTGCTAACCGCGCAAGGGCCAACCGACGCGCAGCGTTGGATCCCGGTCCGGCGGGAACGTATGGCGGACCGCAGCCATCTAATAGGACAGGTCTGGCGTAACGAATAAGAGGGGAATCGTATGAATTCAACGGCTCAAAAGCGCATTGAAGCTGACCCGGACCTGTCCGACGTTGAAATTGCGCAGCGCATTGCGGCGGGTGACAAAGATGTTCTGAGGCAACTCATGCGGCGGTACAACCAGACGCTGTACCGCACCGCGCGCAGCATACTGAAAGACGATGCCGAGGCTGAAGACGCCGTGCAGGAGGCTTATATTCAGGCGTATCGGGCGATGGGCGGGTTTCGGGGCGACGCGAAGCTGTCGACCTGGCTGGTGCGTATTGTGGTGAATGAGTCGATCGGGCGGGCTCGCAAACGCGCCCGACGCGCCCAGGTGATACAACTGAACGGTTCCATGGAGCAATACGAAGACGTAGCAGAGGTGCCTATGAATGAAGCCTCTTCCGATCAGCCCGAAAACGCACTTGTGCGCGCGGAAATGCGCCACCTGCTCGAGGCCAAAATCGACCAGTTGCCCGACGGGTTCCGTACGGTGTTCGTGTTGCGGGCGCTGGAGGAGATGACCGTTGAGGAGGCCGCGGTTTGTCTTGGCATTCCGCCCGCCACCGTGCGCACACGTTACTTCCGGGCCAAGGGGTTGTTGCGCGAGGCGCTGGCACGTGAGATCGACTTCACCTTTGGAGACGCTTTTGCGTTTGCTGGCGAGCGGTGCGACCGTATTGTCGCCGGCGTGCTCGCCCGGTTGGAGAAATTACCTCTCCTGTCTGATCCCGGCAGTTGACGCGGATGGATTACCCGGTCGTAAAGTCGCTGCATATTACCTGCGTGGCGCTTAGCATCGGGTTGTTTTCCTTGCGCAGCGTCCTGCAATGGCAAGAAGTTCCCTGGCGCCGCTGGCGTGTTCTGCGCGTTGGGCCGCATGTCGTCGACACGGTACTGCTCGGGTCCGCGCTATGGCTTTGCTGGATCATCGGGCAATATCCATTCGTGCAGGGCTGGCTTACGGCCAAGGTATTGGCCTTGGTGGCTTACATCCTGCTGGGACGGGTTGCTTTGGGGCGGAACTCGGCCAAAGAACAGCGGCTGACAGCGTTCATCGCAGCACTGTGCTGCGTGGGCTACATTGTGGGCGTTGCGCTGACGCACTCGCCCACGTGGGGCTGGTAGCGGCTGGTTCAGGTCGAGTCGGGGTCGTCCGCGATGCCCGGATTGAGCGCGGCGCCAAGCAGTTTGGGTGTATTGGGTTTGCGCGCAGCAACCTTGCCACCCTGGGCCTTGAGCCAGACTTCGACCACATCCCAGATCTGCTTGTTGCCCTGAGCCCTGGCTTCTTCGGCCACGGGGGCCCAGCCTGCCACCTTGTATTTCCTGTCGGCTTCAATGAGCTTGCCGTTCAGACGCATGTCGTCGATGCGCTTGCCCATCGTGGCTGACGGGCTGCAGGTGTATTGCAGGCCGCCCACGCGGACCATATCGCCACCCTGCTGGTAGTAAGGGTCGGGGTTGAAGAGGTTGTCGCAAACGTCTTCCAGCACGGTCTTGATCGTGGTCCCGGTCATTTCGGTCACGGTGGCGTACGAGTAGGTAGTGGCCGTCATATCCATCAGCCATTCGCGCGTGATGGGCTGGCCCGGCAGCAGGCTGGTGCCCCAGCGAAAGCCGGGCGAAAAAGCCATGTCGGCCCCCTGTACGTCCATCAGCGCATCGACCAGCAACTGGTCCCCCGTGCCATTGAAGTTGCCGCGGCGGTACAAGGTACCTTCGGTTACTGCCAGCTGTTCGGCCAGCCGGGCTTCAAACGGTGCGCGCACGCGGGTGATCAGCGAGTTCATCTCGGGATCGGCGGGCAGCATGTTGGCAAAGACGGGCAGCAGCCTGTAGCGGAAGTCCACCACTCGTTTGCCCCTGATCTCCAAATCGAGCACACCCAGGAATTTGCCGTTCGAGCCCGCGTTGGTGACAATCGTCTTGCCGCCGCGGTTGCTCACGAGCGTGGCGACGGGCATGCCGTCGTGCGTGTGACCGCCCAGGATGGCGTCGATGCCCGTGACGCGGCTGGCCATTTTCAGATCTACGTCCATGCCGTTGTGCGACAAGACCGCCACGACCTGTGCGCCCTTGGTGCGGGCTTCGTCCACAACCTTTTGCAGGTTTTCGTCCTGGATGCCAAAAGTCCAGTCAGCCACCATGTAGCGGGGATTCGCAATCGGGGTGTAGGGAAAAGCCTGTCCCACGATGGCGCAAGGCACGCCGTTGATCTCGCGCATCACATAGGGCTTGAAGACGGGGTCGCCAAAGTCGTTGGTCTTGACGTTCTGCGCCACGAAGTCGATCTTGCCCGCGAAATCCTTGTCGATGATTTCCTTCACGCGCTCCATGCCATACGTGAACTCCCAATGCCCGGTCATCAGGTCCACGCCCAGCAGCTTGCCGGCGTCCACCATGTCCTGGCCGTTGGTCCACAGCGACGTGGCCGAGCCCTGCCAGGTGTCGCCGCCATCGAGCAGCAGTGCACCGGGACGGCTCGCTTTCATGCGCTTGACCAATGTGGCCAAGTGCGCGAAACCGCCGACCTTGCCATAGCGCCGGGCGGCCTTCTCGTAGTCCAGATAAGTGAGGGCATGGGCCTGCGCGCTGCCCGGACGAATATTGGCAAACCGCAGCAAGTGCTCGCCCACCAAGTGGGGTAGTTTGCCTTTCATGTCACCAATGCCTAGATTGACGTTGGGTTCGCGAAAGTAAATGGGTTTGAGCTGCGCATGGCAATCCGTCATGTGCAAGAAGGAGACGCTGCCGAACCTGGGTATTTCATACAGCCCATTGGCGGCTGTGGCAACGTCGGTTTCGGCGTGGGCGCTCAGCCCCATGCCGGCCATCGTGCCGGCGCCCAGTACCTGCAAAAACTCGCGCGTGGTCAAATTCATGAATCAACGGCCATCAGAGGCGACAACAAAATAAAACCCGGGCTTGCCCGGGTTCGAACAGCGCTGAACCGGTCCCACTACTGGTTCACTGGCGATTTGGGGTCCAGCAGCAGCGCCATGACGTCCTGGATCTGCTTTTCGTTCAGGATGCCGGCGTGGCCAAAGCGCGGCATGTCAGAGCAGGCGTTGTAGGCTTTGGCGTTCCAGATCTTGCCCCAGGTGTATTCCACGACGGCCTTGGCCTGCGGGCTGGCCGGATCGGTCACGCCTCGCGTCTTGCCATATTGGTAAAGGCTCGGACCGATGGTGCCGAACGACAACTCCTGCTTGCTGATCTGGTGGCAGTTGTAGCAGTTGCCGCCATTGGGCGCGCCGGCCTTGTCGTTCCAGGTCATGCCGCGGCCGTTCTGGGCAATTTTTTCGCCTTCCTTCCAGTCACCCAGAAAGTTGCCATCGGACGGCATTTTGATGGTCTTGAGATTGGCCGCTTCCAGTGCCTTGGCGGTGGTCTCGTCGAGTGGCTGGCCTACCACACCGGCGGCGCTGCAGGCGCGATTGGTGTCATCCTGCACCAGCCGGTCGGTCTTGGCGATTCCCTGATCACGGAACGATGTCTTCATGATGGCGAGCGTCATCTGGTCGTAATCCTGGGCGGTTGGCGCGCTGGCGCAACCCGCCAGCAGGAACGCCGTGGCGGACAGCAGGAATTTCATGGTTTTGTTCATGGCGCTGCTTCCTTAACGCTTGATGGCAGGCGCGACGGATTCGCCTCCCTTGCCAGTCACGCCCATGTACACGGCAAGTGCAATCGTGGCATCGCTGCCGAAAAGTGGATATGGAAAGCGTTGCTGGCGATAGCAATCGTTCAGGCGCCGCTGCATGCCCCACAACTCGCCGGACGACACGCGGTAGGCAGGCCAGGAACCGAAGCCGGTGGCCGCACCGGACTGCCGTGTCAAATTCGGCAGATCCTGCAGCCGAATGCGCTTGTTGTCGGAGCCGTGGCAGGACGCACAGGCAAAATCATGAGTGCCGCCACGCGCAAAAAACAGGCGCTTGCCGACCTCGTACATGGTTTTTTCCTCCGGGCGCGATTGCGGCAAATTGAGCTTCATGCCGTGCGACTCGGAAGAAATCCAGGCGACCAGACCTTCCAGGTTGGCTTGCTCGCCCTTGCCAAAGGGCGTGTTGGCAATCTCGGAGGCATTGAAGCCCTGCAGCGTTTGCATGCAGGTCAGCAGGCGCGATTCCAGATCCTGCACCCGTTTCGTGTCGGGAAAGTAACGCGGCAACTCCACGAACGCACCCTTGACAATCCCCGCGCCCTTGCCCAGATCGCATTTTTCCAGCGAAGCGTTTTTCGGACCGCGCGGCTTTTTCCACAAGTCCTCGCCCTTGGCCTCGAACAACTCGGAAGGATTGCCGTCCTGCAGCATGGCCCGGTATTCGGCAATGCCTTCCTCCGTTGATTTTTGTGCCCAAGCCGCGCTCGCAGCCAAGCCGACCAACGCGGCGATCGCCAGTATTTTTGTCATCCCCATCGGTACCTCGTCCTGTTGTTGTCAAGAAACCGTGGCTTCGTCCGCCCGGGTGTCACCCTTGGTGTCCTTCCAGCTGATGCCGATCTTGTCGCCCGCCTTGGCGCCCTTGACGGTGAACTGAAGAAACGGGTTCTTCGATACGGCTGGCCCCCATTCCGCCGTCATCACGGTCTTGCCATTGAGTGTGGCCGTCACGTCCTGGATGTGCCAGGCCGGAATAATTTTTCCGGCGGAATCCTTGCGCTGGCCGGATTCCATCTCGTGCGCCATCAGGACGCGGACAACAGCGTTGGCGCCAGCGACTTGGGCGCGAATGCGCATCGGATCTCCCATTTTCAACTCCTCAATCTGGTTTCAAATAACGAAGCAAGTGCACGACGGGCTCAGCCGCCGCAGCCACCCAGCGTGACCTTGATTTCCTTCTTGGCGAACAGCGCGCGGCCGTCGGCCATCACGGCGACCACATAGACATCGGAAGTCTGACCCATCTTGACGCGAGTCTTGAAATTGGGTTCGATGCTGTCGTTCACATTGAACACGGCCGCCAGCGGTGAGGGATTCTTTTCGACCAGCATCATGATCTGCCGCACGCCCGTGAGAGTGGTGGATGCGCCCACCGGCACGACCGCGCCGTTCTCGGCAATATCCGGGCCCTCGATCACCACGTCCTTGCTTTCCACCAGCGCGCCATCGCCCAGCGCCTTCAGTGCGTCCCGCATGGTTTTTGCGTCGAAGGCGCTCTTGTTGTAGGCCAGCGCGAATTGCGGGAACAGGCCGGTCGCGGCCAGCAGCCCGGTCACCACGGCGCTTCGATGGAGAGTCTCGCGACGAGTTTGCATATATGGATTCCTCATGGTTGGTTCGATATTAAATAAATATTTCGAGATGTAGAACAGTAAATTCCCTGACGCTATTGTCCCGCGCCTGACGCGAGCCATGCTGCCAGGCTCTTCGTGTCAGCGTCATCCAGTGTCTGGGGCGGCATGGTAACGGAGCCCCAGACACCAGAGCCCCCCAACCTGATTTTTGTGGCCAGATGGTCCATCTTGCGGCCCTACCGGCCCGTGTCCAAACCTCGCTGGGGGCCGACCAACCGGTTCTGCTGTGCCAGGTTGCCATTGGCATTGAGAGCGAAATCAGGCAGAGAAGAGGCGACCTTCGGCTCGGGGGCGCAGTTTTTCATGCATTCCGTGTTGTGCGTGTCGGGTTCGGACGTTCCGCCGAATTCGTGGCCGGGCCAAAGGGCGTGGCGGCCCGTCATGCCGTTGCGGTTGGGCATGCGTTGTTGCACATCGGCAATGTTCTGATTGGACAGCGTGAAGTCATCGGCCACGATGCCGCTCAGGTTCAGCAGGAAGGCGGTGACCGAATAAACCTCCTGTACTGTGAGCGACTTCGGTTGTGTCCACGGCATGGCGCGATTGATGTAGTCCCACAGTGTTGACAGCGTGGCGAGCTTCATCAGCGTGGTGCGCCCCGGGTACGACGGATCCATGAGCTTGGCCACGTGCCCGGTCTTGATGTCGTCGGCCGACACACCGCCGATCAGGGGGTTGAAGACTTCGTTCGATTCGCCGAAAACCCCATGGCACGACGCACACTTGGCCTCCCACACCTTCTGGCCTTCGGCCACGCTGCCCGAGCCGGCGGGCAAGCCCTTGAAGTCGGGTCGCACGTCGATATCCCATTTCGCCACCTCGACGGGTGTGGCAGCGCGCCCCACGCCAGGGTACGTGCTGATGGTCTGGGAGACTGCCAAGCTGGTCGTGATAACCAACGTGATCGCGACGGCGGTTCTAGGAAAGCTGGACATTCCTGACCTCCCCGCTTTCCTGTACCAGCCAGGTCTGGATGGCGTTGTTGTGATAGATTGAGCGGCTGCCGCGCACCGCACGCAGCTGGCGGTAGGTCGGCTGCACGAAACCGGTCTCATCGACGGCGCGGCTTTGCACGAGAGCGGCCTTGCCGTCCCAGACCCAGTCGATACTGAAGCGCGTTAGAGCCTTCGACAGCACCGGGCTTTCCAGCCGCGCCGTGCGCCAGTTGCGGCCGCCGTCCACCGACACGTCCACGCGCTTGACCTTGCCCCGCCCCGACCAGGCCAGCCCGTTCACGCTGTAAAAGCCCTTGCCCACCAGCACCTGGCCGCCCGACGGTGTGGTGATCACGCTCTTGCATTCCTGAATGCTGGTGTACTGGCGATGTTGCCCGTCGGGCTGCAGGTCAATGTACTGAACGGATTCTTCCCTGGTGGCGTAAGGCTGGTCGCCCACCTCCACGCGGCGCAGGTACTTGACCCAGCTCACGCCCTGCACGCCCGGCACCACGAGGCGCAGCGGATAGCCATTTTGAGGGCGAAGCATCTCGCCATTCTGTCCATAGGCCACCAGCACTTCGCCAGACGTGACCAGTTCCATGGGAATGGTGCGTGTCATGGAAGAGCCGTCCGCACCCTCGGCCAGCACGAACCGGCTGCCCTTCAGGTCGGCCCCTGCCAGCTCCAGCAGCGTGATGAGCGGCACGCCGGTGAATTCGCTGCACGAGAGCATGCCGTGCGTGTATTGCACGGTGGGCACGGCCACGTTGCCCCATTCGACGGCGGTGTTGGCGCCGCACTCGATGAAGTGAAAGCGCGAGACCGCAGGCAGCCGCATGAGCTCGTCCATGGTGAACACTCGCGGCGTTCTCAGCAACTCCGGGCTGGAGCCGTTGATCATGAACCGGTGCTTTGAGGGGTCGATATCCCACCAGCCCTGGTGATGACGCTCGAAGTGCAGGCCGCTCGGGGTGATGATGCCAAACAGCGATTGCAGGGGCGCGAACGACACCGACGCCTGCGTCGTCTGCGTCAAACCGGGACTGGGTCGGCGCTGGACGTTCGCCTCGAATTTCGAGGGCGATCCATAGCCCGTTGATGCAACGCCCTGGCCCAGTCCGGTGCTGTGCGCCGGCAGGTTCAGTATGTTCGGGTCGCCGTCTTGTGCCGGTCCCGGGTTGCTTTGAGCCAGCGCGGGCGGCAACGCCAAGCCGGCCGCGGCCGCCGCAAAGGCGCCGCGAATGAAGTCGCGCCGGCCACCCCGAGCTTGCGCCACGACGGTCCGGATGGCGTCGCGGCTCAAAAAGTTCTCTGGCGCCTTGAGGATCGTTCCTGTGCCGGGGTGTGCCTGCTTCACGCAATCTCCTTCGATAGGAATGGCCCCACGGCCCATTCAGCCGCCGAGCGGGGGATGGCGCTATCGCATGAGAAATCCGTATATCGCCAGGTACGAATATATGGGACGGAAAAGCCGGATCGTGACAGGGTTTACGCGAGAGTTTGGGGATGTCATCCGGTTGTCCTGGCGGGGCGCAACGCGGGTGGCCCGACTTGTGAGCTACATCATTGATAGCGACCTATCAAGGTGGATAAAGGGCTAAAGTTCGATTTGATTCTGAATCAGCTGCGCAATGAGGTTCGTGCCTGTTGTAGCCGGTCGTCAAGGTAGGCACCATAAAAATCGGGCAGGGAGGCGCCCGTCAGGCGCTCGACCACCTCGGTGCCGCCGCGTCCGAAAAACAGCACGGTCGGCGCGATCTTGATGCGCCACGACTGAATCATCCGTGCGTGGGTCGTCACGGCGCCCTGGAAGTCTTTCAGCGGTTGGGAGCTCTGCATGTCCACTTGCACCACACCCAGGCCCTGCTCGCGTACCAGCGGCGCGAGGTAGTTCTGACGCACGGTATGGCAAAAGGGGCAGCCGTCAAGGCTCACCATCACCACCAGCGGATTGCCCTTTTGCAGGGCCTGCTCCAGCTCAAGAGGCAGCGAACGGGCCGCTGCCAGCAAGGCCACAGGAGCCGCCGCAACCAGGCGCGTGGCCGTGCCCGCGACCGCGGCGGCCAGCAGCAGGCGCCGGCGAACGGGCCACGCGAGCGGCCCGTTGGTGGCGGCAGATGGGATGCTCATACTCAGTTGCTCTCGTGTTCCATCAGCAAAAAGGTGTTGTAGGCGTTCATTCGATTGGCTTCATTAAACAGCGGCAATGGCTCGAATCGACTCCAGTCCGTCGCCTTGTAGGCCTCGTCGAACGGATCCATGTTGCGGGCTGCCCGGCCCATGGTCTCACGCAGGTACAGCAAATAGTCGCGCGTGAGCTGCAAATCCTTGCGCGGCTCGGTGGAACTCGGCCCATGCCCCGGCACGATCACCTTGATGTCCATCCCCAACAGCGAGTCGAGGGCCGCAATCCAGTGGCGGCTGTCGGCTTCGCCCACGTAGGGCACCCTGTTGCGAAACACCACATCACCGGCAAACAGAACTTTCTCGGACGGCACATAGATCGCCAGGTCTTCGGGCGTGTGCGCCGGCCCCATCGGCTTGATCAGGAAATGCACCCCGCCCACAACCAGGTCCTTCTCGCCGTCGATCCACTCGTCGGCAGGCACGAGCCGCGTGCTGGCGTCGATCCAGGGCGCAAGGTCGTGTTGCGAAGCCTGCAGGCGCAGGCGCGCCGTGTCCGAATTCAGGTACTGCAGCGCGGCCCGGTGCGCGATGATGTGTGCCCCAATCGCCTTGAACGCCTGCAGGCCGTAGATATGGTCGGCGTGGTAGTGCGTGAGGATCACCGTGGTGATGGGTTGCGTGGTCATGCGCCCGATTTGGGCGATCAGGCGCTCGGCCAGGGCGGGCGAGCCCAGCGCATCGATCACCACGACGCCCTTCGGCGTAATCACGAAGCCCGCGTTGGAGATGAAGTTCTGATTGGCCGGGGAGCCCAGCGCCGCGAGTCCCTGCACATACCAGACGCTGGCCGACACCTGCTGCGCGGCCATGGCCGGGATCTCATCGGCGCGCGCGCCGAGCGCCAGGGTTCCCAGCGCGGTGGCCAGCAGCAGGCACGCTGTCCGGCACAGGCCGCTCAGCCAGCGGTTGCCTGCGCTGGTTACCATGAAGGTCATGAACAGGCGGAGCGCCGCTACGCGCCGGTGTCTGCTAAATTGCAAGTGCCAAAGATGCATCTGGCAATCATATAAGCATACGCTGAACCATCCCGGATCCGAACCAGAGGAGAACATCACCATGGGAACAAGATCGACCCTCGCTGCCGCCCTGCTTTTGGGTGTCATTGCGACATCGGCGCTGGTGCAGACGGCTGGCGCCGCCCCAGCGATCGGCACCCCAGTTGCTGCCGCACAAGTCATCAAGGTGGTCTACCACATCAACACGGGTATCGACACCGCGGCAGCGGCGCTGAACAATATCAACAACCATCTCAAAGCGGCACCCCACACCAAGATCGTTGTCGTTACGCACGGGCCGGGCATCGACTTTCTGCTCAGCGACGCAAAGGACAGCAAGGGCCGGGTTTTCGGTGGAACCGTGAGCGATCTGGCCAGCCGTGGCGTTGAATTCAGGGTCTGCAACAACACCTTGAGCGACCGGAAAATCGACCCGGGCCAACTTGTGATGGAGGCCAGCATCGTGCCCTCGGGTGTGGCCGAGGTGGCGCGGCTCCAGGCACAGGAGGGCTACGTCTACATCAAGCCCTGAGGCGGGTCGTCAACCGTGCTGCAGGTCCGTTTCGATCGCGATCTGCGTGCACACCGCACGGCACAGCGTGACGACCCGGTCGTTGATGATCCGGTAGTAGATCTGCACCCCGTCGCGCCGTTTCCCGACCACGCCGGCCTGATACAGGGTGTTCAGGTGCTGTGACATATTGGGTTGCGTTGTGGCCACCTCGCTGAGCAGTTCGCCCACGTTTTTCTCGCCGTTGCACAAGGCGCTGATGATCTTCAGCCGCATCGGCGCCGACATCACCCGGAACACCTCGGCCGCCGACTCGAACACCTGATCTGACTCGGTAAACGAGGCGGTGGCAGTCTGAACGGGGAGTCTGGCCATGAGTAAACGGGCTGCCTTGGAGGGCAGGGAGTGTGATTCGGTGCATGCAAATATACGCCTGTCCGGCAGTACGTAAATACCCATAGTATTGATGATTGGCACGTCGTCGCTGCGGCTCCACGCCCTCGTGCTCCAGGGCCTTGATCTGTTCGCGCTCGTCAGTGGTGGGGCGCACCCGCGTGCTCGAATCGATCTGATCGCACTTTCTCCATCCATGCCGGATCTGCGGTACGCAGCTCATCTTGGGGGCGATGGATTCGATGGTGCCCCGCAGCAATGGTTACTCGCCCCGGTACTCCTGCGCCATGCGCACAGCGCGTTCGTGAGCCTCGGGAGAGAACTGGTTTGGCTTACTCATGACTCGATCTTTTCAGAGGAAATAGCTTCCTCTAAACCCGGGGCGATTCACGATAAACTCAACTGCGATAATGAACGACACTATTCGCGAACTCACCTTCTTCCTTCGCGTGTCGGACGAGGCCAGTTTTTCGGCAGCCGCTCGCAGCCTTGACCTCGACCCGTCGACCATCAGCAAGGTTATTCAGCGGCTTGAAAACCGCTTAGGCGTGCGGTTGTTCCACCGCACGTCGAGGGTGTTGAAATTAACGCAGGAGGGTGAACGATACCTCCGCTCTGTGCGAAAGGTGGTTGAGGCGCTGGAAGAGGCCGAGGCTTCGCTGGCTCCCACTAACAACGAGCCGAGCGGCGTACTGCGTATCGCCTGCACGGCAGCGTTCGCGCGCTTTTGGCTGACACCGTTAATTCCGTCGTACTGCGAAAAGTACCCAAAACTGCGCGTCGAGTTCGTTCTCTCGTCGGTGTTACCTGACCTGCTCGACCACCAGATCGACATTGCCTTCCAAAGTGGGCACATCGCCGACTCGTCGTTCGTCGTTCGTCGCGTCGCGACGGCGCGCTGGCGCATCTTCGGGGCGCCGTCGTACCTTGCCCGCCGCGGTACCCCGCAGACACTTGAGGACTTGGCCCAGCACGACTGCCTCAATTACTTGCCTGGGACAAAGCTTAGCCAATGGCCGCTGCAGGAAGCGTCACAGCTGCACATCCACACCCCGCTAGGGCGCGTGGCAGCCGACAGCGGTGACGTCGTTTGCTCGTTGACGATAGCCGGCATGGGCCTCGCACGGCTGTCTGAGGCACGCGTTGCTCGCGAGGTATCTCCGGGTGAACTAGTGTCAGTGCTCGATGCATATCAGCCTGAAGGTGACCCTATCTACGCGATCTTCCCGAGCCGACGCAATCTGAGTGTGCGCGTACGTTCGTTTCTGGATCACATCGAGCCCCTAATCGGCCGTTGATGTTCAAACCGTGACGGCATAGCACAGGTGCTGTTCCTCCGTCCGCATTGCTGACTACGCGTCGGCCTGCGAAGCTCCTGGTAATCTGATACCGAAAGCCTTGACTATGAGCGAACCCCAGTGCCGCCCCGATGCGCTCGCCGACATTACGGTGCTCGACTTCACAATCGTGATGTCGGGGCCGATGTGCACCCGTATGATGGCCGATGCTGGTGCCGACGTGATCAAGGTCGAACCACCCGATGGCGACGTCGTGCGCCAGCGGCCTCCCCAGCGCGGTGGCATCAGTACCTACTACGCGTCAATGAACTGCGGCAAGCGCAGCGTCGTGCTCGACTTACGCACCGACGATGGCAAACGCATCGCCCGCGAACTGGCCGCAAAGGCCGATGTGCTGGTCGAGAACTTTCGTCCCGGTGTGATGAAGCGCTTAGGTCTCGACTACGAAACGCTGGCCCGAGAAAACCCGCGGCTGATCTACGCATCGATTTCTGGCTTCGGCCAGACCGGTCCGAAGGCGCAAACCCCGGCCTACGCGCCGGTGATTCATGCCGCGTCGGGGTATGAACTCGCCTACAACGAGTACCAGCGTGGCAGCACGCGCCCGGCTAACAACGGGATCTTCATCGCGGATGTCCTGGGCGCATCGCATGCCTTTGGCGCGATCCAGCTTGCTCTGTTCGAGCGCGAGAAGAGCGGCCTCGGCCAGGCGGTCGACGTATCGTTGATGGACTCAGTATTGGGAATGCTCATCTACGAGATGCAGGCTGCGCAGTTCCCACCTGAACGGTCACGCCAAGTCTACGAGCCGGTAAAGTCCAGCGACGGCTTCGTGATGGTGGCCGCGGTGACGCGGAAGAACCTAGAAGTCCTCTTTGACATCATTGGGTTCCCTGAAGGCAAGACAGATCCCCGCTTCGCGACAGTCGCGACGAAGGAAGCTAACTGGCCGGCGTTGCTTGAACTGATCGAACGCTGGACGAGCCAGCGCCCGAGTGCCGAGTGCGAGGACCTGTTCATGAAGGCCGGCGTGCCGTGCTCGCGCTACCGCAGTGTCGGTGAAGCGATGGCCGACCCACAGGTCGTAGCGCGCGGCACAATGACCGAATTGGGCGAGGTCACTCCCGAAGGCGATGGCCGATTTCTCGTGGCCAATGCGCCCTACATCCTGTCCGCGACACCCACCTCAGCGCGGCCGCGGTTGGCCAGCCTGGGCGAACATAGCGCCGAGGTGCTCAAGGAGCTGCTTGGCCTGTCGGACGGCGAGGTCGTCGAACTGCAGCATCGAGGCGTTCTCGGCGGGGCGGCACGATGAACGCCGTTGCGGGGGGCAGCTTACCCGACGCCGAAGAACGCACGATGCTGCGCGACTCCGTGCGCGGCTTTCTCGAAAAACACTGGCTGGTAGCCGGTGCGGTTGAACGTGCGCGCGACGTCGTGGCCACGGCATCGCTCTGGCAGGGCCTTGTCGGACAAGGTCTTGCCTTGCTCGGCAGCGCGCCCGAAGAAGGTGGGCTGCGTGAACTGGCCATCGTGATGGAAGAACTGGGCCGCGCCGCAGCCCCGGCGCCACAGCTTGGTGCAGCGTTGGTCAACCTGGCGCTGGCAACGAGCAGCGATGTGTCGGCCAAGCGCCTCGTCGGCCGCGTTCAGTGCGGCCAGGCACGTGTCGTCGTTTCGTTTGGAGAACTGGATCCGGATCCAAGTGCGGCCAGTCTGACCTGGGAAGGTAATGCGCTCGACGGCACGCTGCGCTTTGTCGACAGTGCGGCCATGGCGACTGACCTGCTGGTGATCACGCCCGACGGCATTGCCGTCGTTGACTTGGCGCATGCCGATGTTGGGATCGCGCCGACACGTGCACTCGGCGCAGACGGTTGGTGTGAGGTCACGCTGAATGCCGTACCGGCGGAGTCGATTGCGATCGACAGCGGCCGCTCGAATGACCTGCGCCTCATGGCAAGTCTTATGCTACTTGCGCGGGCTCACGGCGCGACGCGGCGTGCGTTCAAGATGGTCGTCGACTATGCGAAGGAGCGACAACAGTTCGGGCAAGCCATCGGCCGCTTCCAGGCTGTCCAGCACAAGCTGGCGAACGGCCTGATTGCGCTGGAGGGCGTGCGCTTGACGGTCGAACACGCCGCCGAAGCGTTCGACTTCGATCAGGACAACTGGCGGTATGTCGCGCAGGCGGCGATTGCCTTCGGTGGCCCGGCACTACGCCATACGGCGCTGGAGACCCAGCACACCTTCGGGGCGATTGGCTATGCTGAAGAGCACGAGGCGCCGCGCCACTTTCGACGCGCTCACCTGGATACCCTGGTACTCGGCGGCACGCGTGAAGCGCGCAGCGAACTGGCGGCGCTGTTACTCGACACGACGGGCGCAGAACTGCCCCAATACGACCTGGGTGAAGCCGGCAATGCTTTTCGCTCAGAAGTGCAAACTTGGCTCGGGGAGCATTGGTCTGGAGCGCGCAAAGCGGAGTTTGACGCGAAGGACTTCCATGACCGCGAGTTCGACCCGTCGTTCGCGCTCGACCTCGGCCAAACCGGCTGGCTTGGCTTGGCCTGGCCGCACGAATTCGGCGGCCAAGCTCGAACGCCGCTCGAACAGCTTGCTTTCGTCGAGGTGATGGAGCGTGCCGAGGCGCCTCGCATCGGCGCCGCAGTGCAGGCCAATGCGTTGATCATGTTCGGCACGCCCGCGCAGCAAGCGCGTTACTTGCCGGAGATCCTGCGGGGCGAGGCGATGCATGGCATGGGCTACAGCGAGCCCGATAGCGGATCAGACCTTGCGTCGCTGCGCACTAGCGCCGTGCTCGACGGTGACCAGTGGGTCATCAATGGCCAGAAGATCTGGACCACGACCTACTGGGGTAAGTATATGTTCCTGGCGGCGCGCACCGATCGCAGCGCCAAACCCCAGCATGCTGGTATCAGCATGTTTATCGTGCCGATGGACACACCCGGTATCAGCGTGAAGCCAGCCGCGACGATGTACGACGGTAAATTTGCAAACATTTTCTACGACGACGTCCGTATCCCCGCCGAGAACATTGTTGGCCCGGTGAACGGTGGCTGGAAAGTACTGACCGGGGCGCTCGCCAACGAACGCGGCACTGTGGGCGGTGGCATCGTGCTGAAGGTGGCGCATGGCTTCGAATTACTATGTCGCGAGATCCGTGCGTCGCTCTCTTTGCGCGACGACCCGCTTGTGCGCGAGCGCATAGGAACGCTCGCTGCAGAAATCGAGGTTGGTCGCCGACTGATGATACATTGCGCCGAACTTGCGTCCAGCGGGACTACCCCACCAGCAATGGGCGCCATAAGCAAAGTGTTTTCAAGCGAACTAATGGAGCGTTACGGTGAGGCCGCGCTCGAATTGTTAGGTCTTCGTGCCGCCTTGTCGCAGGGTGCACCCGGGGCGATCGCGAGCGGCCGCTTCGAGCAGCAGTTGCGGCATTCCCTGATGTGGGTGATCAGCATCGGCACCAACGAGATTCAGCGCAGCCTGATCGCCCAGCATGGACTCGGGCTACCGCGTTAATCTCCATCGATTGGCTGGGACACACCTAAGTGCGTTGACATCGATCCGGATGAAGCCGAATCCATGAATTGCATTGAAATTGTTCTATCGCTTAGCCAATGGAAATAGCGAAGATAAAGACGCAGTACCGGTCAGATTGACCTTCAGACCCCGCCAAATTTAGGTTTGCGTTTCTCCTTAAATGCCAGCGTCGCCTCCTTGTGATCGGCAAGCTCGAAGGTCACCTGCTCGAGCGCCATAGACGTCTCCATCAGGTGGTTCACGCGTTCCTTGATGACCTGGTTGATCGACAGCTTAGTCCAGCGTGTCGCCCAGATCGGTCCATCGGCCAGTTCCTGTGCAATCTGGCGCGCGAAGGCCAACACCTCTTTGGTGGGCTGGACGTGGTTGACGAGGCCAATACGTTCGGCCTCTTTCCCTCTAAGCAGCGTTCCTCGCATCAAAAATTCTTTGGCCTTCGCAACGCCGATCAGCAGCGGCCAGATTACGGTGCCCCCATCACCAGCCACCAATCCCACCTTGTTGACGTGGCTGTCGCCGATGCGCGCGTCTTCAGCGATGACAGTCACGTCACACAGCAACGCAATCGTGGCGGCAAGCCCAATACAGTCACCGTTAATTGCACAGACGATGGGCTTATCCAACTCTAGGATGCGATTGACCAGGCGACGGCTGACCATAGGGTCGTGCACTTCGCCTTCCTCGAGAACGTCACCGCCTGGGCGGTCGGACATCGCCTTCACATCGCCGCCGAAGCTGAAGAATTGCCCGGCGCCGGTAAGCAGGACCGCATTGACGGACATGTCATCGGCAAGGTCGTCCCAAATTGTCCGCAGTTCGCGGATGAGGCGCTGATTGATCAGGTTGCGTGCTTCGGGGCGATTGAGGGTTACAGTTGCGACCTTGTTGGTGACTTCTACTTTCAGGTCTTGGTACTTGGTGTAATTCGACATGGTTTTTGGCGCGGTTAAGTTAGTGATTAAGACGTCGTAAGCACTCAGTCGGTGCTGATGTTGTTGTCACGGATCAGCGCAGACCAGCGTTTGACCTCGGACGCGGTTTTCTCGGCCAATGCGGTCGGCGTCGAGGTCTGGGGAATGACGCCGAAGGTCTTGAAGCGCTGCTGCACCTCTGGTAACTGCACTACCTGGGAGAAGGCGCTGTTTAGCTTCTTCACGATGTCCGCAGGCATACCGGCCGGGCCAACAATGGCAAACCAGCTTTCCGCGGCGAAGCCTGGCAAGACCGAGGCGACTGTTGGAGTGCCTGGCTCCAGCGCAGACTCCTCTGGTGACGCTACTGCTAGCAGCTTCAGTCGTTTTCCGGCGATGTACTGGTTCATGCTGCCCGAAGGCGTCGTGATGAGCAACTGAACTTCGTTACTGAGCACGGCGTTTGTGGTCGGCGCCTGCCCCTTGTATGGAACGTGAGTCAACTTCAGTCCAGCTTCCTTGGCGAACAACACACTGGAGAGGTGTCCGAACGAGCCGATGCCGGCCGTAGCGTAGGCCACCGGATGGCTCTTGGCGTAGCTGATGAACCCGCGTAGGTCATTGACGGGCAACGATTCCGGCACCACAACCACCATCGGCGCACCAGCGATCAGGGCCACGGGCGTGAAATCCTTAATGCCGTCGTAGTCCGCGGCCTTCATGACAAATGGAACCACCGCTAGGTTACCGTTGTTGACGAAGAGCAGTGTGTAGCCGTCGGGAGCGGACCGAATGACCTCGTGCGCTGCAATACTGCCTGACGCACCTGCCTTATTGTCGACAATTACAGGCTGCCCGAGTGCCTTTTGCAACGAGCTCTGCAGGACCCGCGCCATCGCATCAGTCGTTCCCCCCGCGGAATAGGGCACCACCAGGTGTATTGGCTTGTTCGGGAAGTCGTCAGCCTTTGCCAGGCCGGGTGAGACGCAGGCCAGCGCCAGCGCGAAAGTCAGTAATTTGTTCATGGTTTGTCTCCTTTGAAGATTTGAAAAGCTTGCATGAGTAGCAGGCGCCCGCTAGGTAAGTTTGGTGACGACCGCTGTTCGTCGGGTCAGATTCAGGCCAGAAGTTGCTTGGCGATTACAGCCCGTTGGATTTGGTTTGTTCCTTCGAAGATCTGGGCCAGCTTGGCGTCGCGCATCATCCGTTCGACCGGATAATCCTTCGTGTATCCGTAGCCGCCGAAGATCTGAACTGCATCAGTGGTCACTTTCATTGCCATGTCGCTGCCGAAGCACTTCGCCATGCTGGCCAGCAGGTTTAACCGGTTCCAGTCGCCTTCATCGCCGGCGCGGGCGCATTCGTAGACGAGTGCGCGGCCAGCCTCAATGCCGATGGCCATGTCGGCCAGCATGAATTGCACGCCCTGGAATTCGGCAATGCTGCGTTTGAACTGCTTTCGTTCCTTGGCGTAGGCGATCGACACATCGAGAGCGCCCTGTGCCAAGCCGACGCATTGCGCTCCAATCGTCGGCCGATTGAGGTCCAGCGCCCGCATCGAAGCCTTGAACCCCTTGCCTTCCTCGCCAATCAAGTTCTCAGCTGGGATACGTACGTTGTCGAAGAAAATCGGCGTGTTCGGCGCCCCACGCCAACCCATCTTGCGCTCATGTCGGCCGAATGTAATGCCTTTCATAGTTTTCGGCTCCACGACGAATGCGCTGATGCCATCGGCGCCACTTTGTCCGCTCGTGCGCGCCATCACGACGATGTAGTCTGCGGCAACTCCATAACTGCACCACTGCTTGCGGCCGTTGATCACGTACGAATCGCCGTCGCGCTCGGCGCGGGTAGTCATTGCACCCACGTCGGAGCCCGCTTGCGGCTCGGAGATCGCAATCGCAGTAACAACTCCACCCCTGGCCACAACTGGCAGGAATCGCTGGCGTTGCTCCTCTGAACCGAAGTGCAACAGCGGCATGATGAACATAGTGTTCAAACCTGCAATCGAACCGCAGGCAGGCGATACGCGCGAAATCTCCTCGCGAGCTATGCACATCATCGTGAGGTTGCCGTCCGGGCCACCGTAACGTTCGGGAATCCAGAGCTGCATCAGACCCATCTCGCCGTACAGCTTGACAAGCTCTTCCGGGAAACGATCGGTCTCGTCGATCTCAGCAGCGATCGGCGCTACATGCTTGGCGACCATGCGCCGGATGCTGTCGCGAAACGCCAGCTGTTCTTCAGAGAAATTCATGCGTTGGATCCTGTGAAAATGGGCAGTCGGCCAAGATTACGACCACTCCCGGGCCCGGGCAATCCGACATTGGGCACAGCATCTGTGCATATGCGGCAACGTTGCGGCGAACAATTTCCCGAATCATTGCAGCATGAACGCTCACTCCAACTCAGGCTTCGACGCGCTCGCGGTGAGGTTGCCCCCGTAAAACGTAGTTCTTAGCTCTTGTACAAATTGGACAAGCAGCTAAGAAATGGCAAGTGCTAGAACTCGTGGAAAGTACACCACGGAATTCAAATTTGAGGC
>JBDTCK010000045.1:0-7651 GCA_039923645.1 Rhodoferax sp. | reverse complement strand
GTGTGGCGCGCCACCTGGTGAACCTGGAGGTGGTGAACACCTACGAGGGTACGCACGACGTGCATGCGCTCATCCTGGGGCGTGCCATCACGGGCATTGCGGCTTTTGCCAATTGATGCGATGAGTTTGGAACAGGCCCGCCCCGCGCATCTGCCGGAATCAGTGCAGCCGCCGGATCTCGGTGGGTCGCGCAAGAGATTTTAGTGGAATAATTGACATATAAAGATATGAAAAGTAATATTAATATACATCTCACGCCCGTCACCAGATCAAACTGAACGTGTCGCCTCACGCTCAGGTTTTCACTTTAACCCGGTACCTGTCAACGATGAAAATTGCTGTTCTTGGTGGAGGCCATGGCTGCTACGCCGCCGCTGCCGATCTGTCTGAAGCGGGTCACGAAGTGCTGCTGTGGCGCCGTGACGCTGCCGCGCTGCAACCGGTCATAGATGCCGGCGCTATCGTCCTCAAGGACGCTGACGGTTCGCGCGAGGTGCGGATCGCGCGCGCCACGGCCGGCATCGGCGAGGCGCTGCAGGGTGTGCAACTGATCCTGATTCCCAGCCCCGCCGTCGCCCAAGCCGACATGGCCCGGCTGATGGCCCCGCACTTGGTCAGCGGCCAGGTGGTATTCCTCGCCCCCGGCACCTTCGGCAGCTACGTCATGGCTCGCATCGTGCGCGACGCCGGCAACACGGCGGAGGTCGCCTGGGCCGAGACCGGCACGCTGCCCTACCTGGCGCGCAAGCATGGCGAGCGCGAGGTCAATGTGACCATCCGCGCCGTGCGCCTACCCACAGGTGTCTATCCGGCACGCCGCGAGAAGCAGGTGATCGCGGTGATCCGCGAGGCCTACCCCAGCGTGCACGGCTGCGGCGACGCGCTGTCGGGCGCGCTGATGAACGCCGGCCCCATCATTCACCCGCCGCTGATGGTGATGAACGCCGCTCCACTGCAGCACTTCGAACGCTGGGACATCCACAACGAAGGCACCCAGCCCGCGGTGCGAGCCGTCACCGACCGACTAGACCATGAGCGCATCGCGGTGCGCGAATCGCTCGGCTACGCCAGCCCGCACTATCCCCTGGCCGACCACTACAACAACGATCAGTGGATGTACGGCGATGCGCACCGGCAACTGGTCAAGTCGGGCGACTGGCGCGAGAACATCGACCTGCACACGCACCGCTACATCACCGAGGACACTGAGCTCGGCCTGGCCTTCCTCGCGTCAGTCGCGCGCTGGAGCGGCACCGACGCCCCGATCGCGCATGGCCTGCTGGCGATCGTCGGCGGCTTTCTTGGGCGCGACCTGCGCCACGGCGCGCGCACCCTGGAGGCACTGGGCCTCACCAGCATGAGTCGCGAGGCGTTGCAACAGCGCCTGCACGACGGAGCCGGATGATGGCCCGCTTCGTTGTCGTGGGCGCGGGCCGCATGGGACGCGGTATTGCCATCGCGTTTGCCTATGCCGGCCACCGCATCGCACTCGTCGACCTGCGTCAGCGCTCGCCCGACTCGTGGCGACGCCTGTGCGAAGAGGTACGCGGCGAGATCCGCGCCAGCCTTAACGGCCTGGCGCAGCTCGGCGCGCTGCAACCGGCGCAGGTCGAGGCCATCGCGTCACGGGTGGAAATGGTCGATGCCGAAGGCGCGCCGGCCGCGCTTGCTCAGGCCGAGCTGGTGTTCGAGAGCGTACACGAGACGATGGAGGCGAAACGTGATGCCTTCGAGCAGATCAGCCGCCATTGCAGCGACGAAGCCATCCTGACCTCGACGACCAGCAGCATACTCGTGACGCAACTTGCCGAACTGGTGCGCCGTCCTGAGCGCTTCCTCAACATGCACTGGCTCAACCCGGCCTACCTGATTCCGGTGGTCGAGTTAAGTACGCATGCCGGCACCGATGCCGCGGTAGTGGCACACACGCGGCAATTGATGGAGGCGATCGGCAAACTACCGGTGCTGTGCGCCGCGACACCAGGCTATATCGTTCCGCGGCTGCAGGCGCTGATCATGAACGAGGCGGCGCGCATGATCGAGGAGGGCGCCGCCACGGCCGAGGAGATCGACAAGGCCACGCGCTTCGGCCTCGGTCTGCGCTTCGCCGCCATCGGTGTGGTGGAGTTCATCGACTTCGGTGGCAGCGACATCCTGCACCACGCCAGCCGCGAAATGGCAGTCTCCATTGATGCGCATCGCTACGCCACACCGGCCATCGTCGCGCGCATGGTTGAACAGGGCCACCTCGGTTTGAAGAGCGGAAGTGGCTTCTACGATTACGCCGGCCGCGATGTGCAGGCCTACCGGCGCGACGTGCTGGCGCGCACGCTGGGTATGCTGCGCCACGCTGGCTTGTGGCAAGCGCCGGCGGATACAACGCAACTCTGAGGGGCTCCTTTGTATGCTTGCCTTCCGCCGCGCTTTCGCCGACTTGTCCCACGGGCAGATCCACTACGCCACCTGCGGCGACACGAATGCGCCGCCCATCTTGCTGCTGCACCAGACGCCGCGCAGTTGGGCCGAATACCGTGAAGTGCTCCCGCTGGTCGGTCAACGCTTTTACGCCATCGCCATGGACACGCCCGGCTTCGGCGACTCCGCGCCGTTGCATGGGCCAGCGAGCATTGAAGGCTGGGCGGCAGTGGCGGTCGAGCTGCTTGATTCACTGTCGATCGAGAGGGCCCATGTGATTGGCCACCACACCGGCGGCGTGATCGCACTCGAGATCGCGGCCGCATTCCCTTCGCGTGTTGCGTCGCTGGTGCTATCGTCGACGCCCTTCACCGGTGAAGCCTTTCGTCGTGCGCGGCGCGGGCGGCCGCCCATCGATGCCGTCGAACCGCGCGACGATGGCAGTCACCTGGCGGCGCTATGGCAGGCTCGCCAGTCCTTCTATCCGCCGGGTCGGCCGGAACTGCTCGAAGCTTTCGTACGCGATGCGCTCAAAGTGTCGGGTGACGTCGAGAGTGGACACCGTACCGTCGCCTCATACCGCATGGAGGACCGCATTGGCTGCGTGACCCAACCGACGCTGCTAATCCGCGCCAGCGACGATCCCTTCGCGTCGGCGCATGTGCCCGAACTGCGGGCGAACCTGCCCCAGGCGCGCGTTACCGACATCGATGGCGGCATGGTGCCGCTGCCGGACCAGTTGCCGCAAGCTTTCGCGCGCGCTGTGCTGGCATTCCTGCAAGCCCAGCCATGAAGGCAGTTCGCATTCACGGGTTTGGTGACGCACCTCGTCTCGACGAGGTCGACGCGCCGCTTCCCGCGCCGGGTCGCACCATCGTTGAGATGCATGCCGCCACGGTCGGCCATATCGATCGCACGGTCTGGGAGGGCAATTTCCTGCATCACCCGCCTATGCCTTACATCCCGGGCGTGGAGGCGGCGGGCGTGGTCCGGTCCAGTGAGCGTTTTGCCGCCGGCGAAAGAGTGTGGCTGCGCGGCTGCGGGTTGGGGATCCGGGGCGACGGCACCTGGCGCGAACTAATCGATGCACCCGACGAGGCCGTTGGGCGGCTCCCCGACGCGGTGCCCATGGCGCTCGGTTCGGCTTTCTTCTCGCCGTGTACCTCGGCCTGGGTAGCGCTCAACGAGGTAGCACGTGTGCACGCCGGCGAACAGGTGCTGGTGACCGGTCCCACCGGGGCGGTCGGTTCGATCACGGTGCAACTTGCGCTCGCAATGAGTCTGCGTGTGCATGCGGTCGTGCGTGATGCGGCGCAGGCGGCGCGTTTGCCCGCCGGTGTCGAAGTGGTGCTCGGTGACGACTTGGCGGTATCCAACCGGCGACTCTCGGCCGACGTGCTGATCGACACCGTCGGTGGCGCATTGCTGCCGGTCATTCTCCGATCGATCGCGCCGGGCGGGCGTGCCGTGTTGGTCGGCTACACCGCCGGCCATGCCATCTCGCTCGACTTGCCTGAACTGCTGCAACGCGATGTCGCTCTGTTGCCGCTGAACATGCTGCGGCGCGAAGCGGCGGGTCGTGCGGCGGTGCCCGAACTACTACGGCGCCTTGGTGATGGCCGGCTGCGTTTGGAAGTGACGAGTTTTTCGCTTTACGAGGCTGCAGAGGCGCTGACATGGATCACCCAACGCGGCCATCGAGGGCGCGCCGTACTCGTGGCCCCCTAAACGCGCAACCGGTACTCAGGTATCCGAGGGGAGATGCAACTCGATGATGCTGCGCAACGTCGACTTGAGCTCTTCGGCTTGTTGTAGGCCGAACGGTTCGAGCACGCGCTGTTCGTGCTCGCGCGCAAGCGGGATCAGACGCGACACCAAGCGGTTCCCAGCTGGCGTGATCGCCACCAGTGTTATGCGCCTGTCCCCTTCGCTGTTCAGCCGTTCGACATAGCCCGCAGCCTCCATGCGATCGAGCAGGCGGCTAACCGTCGACTGCTTGATGATTGTGATCTGCGCAATGCGGCCGATGCTCATTGGCTCATTGCCGGTCAGCGTGGCGAGCACCCGCCATTCGGAAACGCTGAAGCCGTTGGCGGTGACCATGAGGTGAAATTGCCCCGAAATCAACCGGCTTGCCTGCGCCAACAGCGCTGGTAAGTAGTCGTCCACAAAACGGGGCGAATCGGTGTGTGAGGTGCGCATATTTTAATTTTGCCTTGATTGGGGTTTTCCCTAAGATAAACAATGCATGAATTATCATATATTAAACCATCAACTATTTATTGCAATGAGTCGTTGAGACCACTCCTTGCACTCCCTGGGGATCACGATGGCAGAGCGTTCATTCGTTGAAGAAGTCAAGAAGCTGAGGCTGGGTGCTGGCGAGGTATTTCGCGGCGAGGGCATTCTGGCCGTCACCAAGGCGCTGCTCGAATCCGGCGTGGCCTATGTGGCGGGCTACCAGGGCGCGCCGATCTCGCACCTGATGGACGTGCTGGCTGATGCACAGGACATCCTGGCCGAACACGGCATCCGTTTTGAAAACAGCGCGAGCGAGGCGACCGCGGCGGCGACGCTCGCCGCCTCGGTGAATTACCCGCTGCGCGGTGCGGTGACCTTCAAGTCGACCGTTGGCACCAACGTGGCCTCGGACGCGCTGGCCAATCTGGCTTCCGGCGGCGTCACCGGAGGCGCACTGATCATTGTTGGAGAGGACTATGGCGAAGGCTCCTCCATCATGCAGGAGCGCAGCCACGCGTTCGCGATGAAGTCACAAATCTGGCTGCTTGACCCGCGCCCCAACCTGTCGTGCATCGTGGACGCAGTCAAGCAAGGCTTTGAATTGTCGGAGGCCAGCCACACGCCGGTGATGCTGCAGCTGCGCATTCGCTCCTGCCACGTGCACGGCGAATTCATCGCCGGCGACAACCGCCGCTGCGCTTTCACCGTGCGCGATGCGATGGATGCACCGCAGCGCGACGTCAACCGCATCGTGCTGCCGCCGGCGAGCTTTGCGCACGAGCACGAGAAAGTGACCGAGCGCTGGCCGGCCGCGGTGCGCTTCATCGAAGAGCGCGGCTTGAACGAATTCTTCGCCGAGCGCGCCGACGACATCGGCATCATTGTGCAGGGTGGCAGCTACAACACGCTGCTGCGTGCGCTTGAGCGGTTGGGCGTGGCCGACGTCTACGGTAACAGCCAAGTGCCGCTGTACGTGATGAACGTCGCCTACCCGGTCATTAACAGTGAAGTGTCGCGCTTTTGTGATGGCAAGCGCGCCGTGCTCCTGGTCGAGGAAGGGCAGCCGAATTTCATTGAACAGAACATCGCGACCATCCTGCGCCAGGGCGGCTCCATAACCACGCTGCACGGCAAGGACATATTGCCGATGGCCGGCGAATACACCGCCAGCGAATTGCTCAAGGGCGCCCGCGTCTTTCTCGAGCGCTACGGACGAGTCACACCGGTGGTGGCACCTGTGCCGGCGCTGGCGTCGGGGCGTCCGGCGCCCGAGCCCGGGATGCCGGCCCTGGCGCCGTTGGCCGACAGCGTCAATGCGCGTCCGCCGGGCTTTTGCACCGGCTGCCCGGAACGGCCCATCTTCAGTGCCATGAAGCTGGTCGAACGCGAACTGGGCGCGCACCATATCAGCGCCGACATCGGCTGTCATCTGTTCTCCATCCTGCCGCCCTTTAGCCTCGGCAACACGACCATGGGCTACGGCCTGGGCGGCGCCGGCTCGTCGGCGCTCAATGCGCCAGAAGGCAAACGCGCGATCAGCGTCATGGGCGACGGCGGCTTCTGGCACAACGGGCTGACCAGCGGAGTTGCCAACGCGGTGTTCAACCGCAGCGACAACCTGACTATCGTCGTCGACAACAGCTATACCGCGGCCACCGGCGGACAGGACATCATGTCTTCGACGGCGCTGAACGCGACGCGCAGCACCGGCCATGCGATCGAACGGGCGGTGCGCGGCGTCGGTGTGAAATGGGTCCGAACGAAGCGCCGCACCTATGATGTGGCTGGCATGCGTGACGCAATTAAAGAGGCGTTGACGACCGATGAAAAAGGACCAAAGGTGCTGATCGCGCAGTCGGAATGCATGCTCAACAAGCAGCGTCGCGAGAAGCCCCTGGTGCGCAAGGCCGTGGCCGAGGGCAAGCGTGTGGTGCGTGATCGATTTGGCGTCGACGCCGACACCTGCACCGGCGATCATTCCTGCATTCGCTTGAACGGCTGCCCCTCGCTGTCCATCAAAGAGAACCCTGACCCACTGCGCACCGACCCGGTGGCCACCGTGCTCGATAGTTGCGTCGGCTGTGGCACCTGCGGCGATGTGGCCCACGCGGCGGTGCTGTGCCCGTCGTTCTACAAGGCGCAGGTCGTCAGCAACCCGAGCCGCTGGGACCGGTTGCGCCAGCGCGTGCGCCACATGGTGATTGGCCGTCTGCAACAGCGCGAGGCGCGCCAGCGCGAACGCTACGCGTTCTGAAGGAGAGGGCGAGATGACTTCAGCGCAACCGATCAAGATCGCGATCCTCGCCATGGGCGGCGAGGGCGGTGGCGTGCTGGCCGACTGGATCGCTGATCTCGGCGAACACAACGGCTACCTGGCGCAAACCACCTCGGTACCCGGCGTCGCGCAGCGCACCGGCGCAACCATTTATTACGTCGAACTGTTCCCCAAGCAACAGGCCCAGAGCGATGGGGGGACGCCGGTGCTGGCGCTGATGCCCTTGCCCGGCGATGTCGACGTGGTGCTGGCCTCCGAACTGATGGAAGCCGGCCGCGCGGTGCAGCGCGGGCTGGTCACGCGCGAGCGGACCACGTTGATCGCATCAACCCACCGTGTCTACTCGATTGCGGAAAAAAGCGCCATGGGCGATGGCCGCGTCGACAGCACGCAACTTCTCGCGCATGCGAGCGGCGCTGCCAAGCACTTCGTGCGCTTTGACATGGCGCAGGCTGCCGAAGACGCCGGCAGCGTGATCAGCGCCGTGCTGTTCGGTGCGCTGGCGGGCACCGGCGTGCTGCCGTTCAACCGCGCCCAGTTTGAAGCGACAGTGCAACGTGGCGGCGTCGGGGTCAAGCCCAGCCTGAAGGCCTTCGATGCGGCCTATGCGCGTGCCGCCGGCCCTGAGGCCGGCGCATCGGTCGCCAAGCCGCCGCCGGCCAGCGCGAAGGCGCCCGTTGCTTTGGCTGTGCCGCGCGATGCCCGCGTTGGCGCGTTGCT
>JBDTCK010000044.1:0-24725 GCA_039923645.1 Rhodoferax sp. | reverse complement strand
CGCTGGGCCGATGCGCTGGCACCGCTGGAAGAGGCCACGGCGGCCGAGCCCGACAACCTGCAGGCCTGGTCCTATCTGGCCATCGCGCACGCCGAACTGGGCCAGGGCACCCTGGCACTGCAGGCGTTCGACCGTGCGCTGCAAATCGACCCGAGACAGGCCGGTCTGTGGAGCCAGCGCGGCAGCCTGCTGCGCGAACTGGGGCGCCTGGGCGAGGCGGCCGAATGCTTCGAGCGGGCGCTGGCGCTCGGTGCCGATCCGCAATTGCACGGCTATTACCTGGCGTCGGTGCGCGACGGGCTGGTGCCCGGCGCCGCGCCGCGCGGCTACGTGGAATCGCTGTTCGATCGCTACGCGGGCGAGTTCCAGACCCATCTGGTGCAAGCGTTGCACTACCGGGGGCATGAGGTGCTCGTGCGTGGCCTGGCGCCGCTGCAGCCGCAGCACTTTCGCTCTGTGCTCGATCTGGGCTGCGGCACCGGCCTTATCGGGCCACTGATCAAGCCGATGGCAGACCGCGTCGATGGTGTGGACCTGTCCCTGGCCATGCTGGAACAGGCTCGGGCCTCGGGTCTCTACGCCGAGCTGGCTCATGCCGATGCCGTGGAGTACCTGCAATCCATCGACCGCCGTTACGACCTGGTGCTGGCCAGTGATGTCTTCATCTACCTGGGCGCACTCGACGCCGTGTTTGCCGGCGCGGCGCGGGTGCTGGCGCCCAGCGGGCTGTTCGCCTTCAGCATCGAGCGGACGGCCGACACGCACGACCTGCGCCTGCTGCCGAGCCTGCGCTACGCCCACTCGCAGGCCTATGTGCAGCGCCTCGCGCAGGAGCACGGCTTCGAGGTGCGTGCGGCGTTCCCGGCGCCGTTGCGCGAGGACCAGCATCGCCCCATCGAGGGCCTTTACGTTTACTTGCAAGCTCATTGAACAGCGTGGCGGGTCTCGCTATGATGGCGGCGCGCCCGGAACGCGTTCGGGCAGAACACGAGCCGGACCCCCATGACCTACATGCTGTTGATTCTTGAGCAAATCGGGCAGAGACAAGCCCGCACCGGGCAGGAAGGCCGCGCGGTGTATGACAGCATGGTCCGTTTCGCAGCGAATCTGAAAGCGCGCGGCTTGCTCAAAACCACCGAGTCGCTCGCCTCACATGCCACGGCGGCCCGGGTTCACGCGAGCGGCGGCGAGTTGCGGGTGCTGGACGGCCCTTTCACGGAGGCCAAGGAAATGGTCGGCGGTTTTTTCCTGCTCGACTGCAAAGGTTTCGACGAGGCGGTGGCCATCGCGCGCGAATGCCCGGCGGCGCAATGGGCCACGGTGGAGGTCCGGGCCCTGGCACCCTGCTACGACGACGGCGCCGCCAGCCTGGCGCCAGTTGCCCGCACGGCTACCTAGGGTCATTATTTGATCTCGGCTTGTCGAGATCGCGGCGCGCCGTTCGTCGTACTGACAGAGACCGAAACCGGCCTTCGCGTCGAGCCCGGCATGGTGCGGGGCCCGGCGCCATCACAGGAGCAATGTGCCATGCAAAGAATCACTCCCTGCCTCTGGTTCGATGGCCAGGCCGAAGAGGCTGCCCATTTATACGTCTCGGTCTTCCCGAACTCCCGCATCCTGGGTCTGAACCACTACGGCGAAGGCATGCCCCTGCCTGCCGGCACCGTGCTGACGGTGAATTTCGAGCTTGACGGGCAGGCGTTCCTCGCCCTCAACGGCACGCCGGACTTCCCGTTTTCGCCGGCCATTTCGCTGGTGGTGAATTGCGCGTCGCAGGATGAGGTAGATCACTATTGGCAAAAGCTGTCGGCCGACAGGGCGCGGGAGCAATGTGGCTGGCTGCAGGACAAATACGGCGTGTCGTGGCAGATCGTCCCCGTGGCGCTGCAGCAGATGCTCAGCGAGAGCGATCCGGCCCGGTCGCAACGCGTCCTGACGACGCTGATGGCCATGAAGAAGATCGACATCGCCGGCCTGCAAAAGGTCTTTTCCCGCACCTGATTCACCCAAGGAGAAACTCATGGATCCCGTCGTTCACTTCGAAATTCCCTGCGACGACCGCAACCGCATCGCGCGCTTCTTCGAGCGCTCCTTCGGTTGGAAGATGCAGATGCTCGGCCCCGAGATGGGCAACTACGTGGTGGTGACCACGGCCGAGAAGGACGCCAAACCGGGCGCACCGGCCGGCGCCATCGGCGGCGGCTTCTACACCCGAACGCCCGAGATGCCGGCGCAATTCCCCAGCATCGTGATCGCGGTGGAGGACGTGCGCGCCGCGATGAAGCGTGTCACCGAGGCCGGCGGCACCGTGCTGGGCGAGCCGATGGACATTCCTGGTGTGGGCGCCTACGTGGCCTTCATGGACACCGAAGGCAACCGTTCCAGCATGCTGCAGCCGCTGCCCATGGGCCAATGAGGGGAGAGTCGCCATGCGATTCATGATCATCGTCAAGTCCACGCCCGAGTTCGAGGCCGAGACCGCGCCTATGCCGGACGACAAGCTGATGGCTTCCATGGCAGATTTCCATGAAGAGCTGTCCCGTGCTGGCGTGCTGCTGGACGCCAGCGGCCTGCAGCCCAGCCGCAAGGGATGGCGCATCCACTACGACGGACAGAAGCGCACCGTGGTCGACGGGTCCTTCGCCGAGGCCAAGGAACTCATCGCCGGCTTCACGACCATACAGGTGCGTTCGCGCGAGGAGGCGCTCGAATGGTCGCGCCGCTTCCCGAACCCCGTGGGGGAGAACGCGCCGGCCGTGATCGAGGTGCGCCAGCTGTACGAGCTGGACGACTTCGCTCCCAGCGCGCAGGTCGAGCGGTTCCGCGAAAAGAACACGCCCAGCCAGAAATAAGGGAGTTCGCCGCGCCATGCATTCGGCCACGCATCAGGCAATCGACGCGATCTGGCGTATCGAGTCCGCGAAGATCGTGGCCGGCACCCTGCGCTTGGTGCGCGACATCGGGCTGGCCGAAGAATTGGCGCAGGACGCCCTAGTGGCTGCGCTGGAGCATTGGCCGGTCGTGGGCGTTCCGGACAACCCGGGCGCGTGGCTGATGGCGACCGCGAAAAACCGGGCGCTCGACCTTCTCCGGCGCAACAAGGTGCTGGATGCCAAGCTGGAGCAGATCGGCCATGACCTGGTCGCGCAGGAGGCCTTGATCGTGCCGGACTTTGTGGATGGACTTGATGCCGCACGTGCCGACCAGATTGGCGACGACCTGCTGCGCCTGATCTTCACCGCCTGTCACCCGGTGCTGTCCACCGAGGCGCGGGTGGCGCTCACGCTCAGGCTGTTGGGCGGCTTGAGCACGCACGAGATCGCACGCGCCTACCTGGTGCCCGAGCCAACCATCGCGCAGCGCATCGTGCGCGCCAAGCGCACCTTGGGCGAGGCGCGCGTGCCGTTCGAGCTGCCGCATGGCGCGGTGCTGGGCGAGCGGTTGGCCTCTGTGCTCGAGGTGGTTTATTTGATTTTCAATGAAGGCTACACGGCCACCGCGGGCGACGACTGGATGCGTCCGGCGCTGACCGATGAGGCGTTGCGCCTGGGCCGCGTGCTGGCGGAGCTGGCGCCCGGCGAGTCCGAAGTGCATGGCCTGGTGGCGCTGATGGAGCTGCAGGCTTCGCGCGCCGCGGCGCGGGCCGACGCGGCGGGCCGGCCGGTGCTGCTGCTTGAGCAGGATCGTGCCCGCTGGGATCGCCTGCTGATCCGCCGTGGGCTGGTCGCTCTCGAGCGGGCGGACGCGCTGGCCGGATCGCCCGGCCATGCACCTGGACCGTATGCGTTGCAGGCTGCCACCGCGGCGTGCCATGCACGGGCGCGCCAGGCCGACGAGACCGACTGGTCGCGCATTGCGGCGCTGTATGGGCTGCTGGCGCAACTAGCGCGTTCCCCGGTGGTGGAACTGAATCGCGCGGTGGCCGTCGGCATGGCCTTCGGGCCGGCGGCCGGGCTCGCCATTGTCGATACGCTGCGCCAGGAGCGGTCGCTGCAGAGCTATCAGTGGCTGCCCAGCGTGCGCGGCGACCTGCTCGCCAAACTGGGCCGCAACGACGAGGCGCGGAGCGAGTTCGGGCGCGCGGCGGCGCTGGCCCGCAATGCGCGCGAGCGCGAGCTGCTGCAGGCGCGCGCGCAAGAGCTGGCCCCGCAAGGGCACCAGTTGCCATCGTCATGACACCGTCCCTGGTTTCGGTTGAATTCGCCGCGAGCCTGCGCCGGCATGTGGAATGCGCGCCGCAGCAGGTCGCGCCGGGCAGCCTGCGCGTGGTGCTGGAGGCTGCGCTGGCAGCAAAGCCCGAGCTGGCGCACTATGTGTTCGACGACCAGCGGGCCGTTCGCAAGCATGTGGCCGTGTTCATCAACCAGCAGATGGTGCTGGATCGCGTCCATCTGGATCAGCGTTTGAACCCCGGCGACCGGGTCCTGGTGATCCAGGCCCTGACCGGTGGTTAATCCCATTCTGTCAACCTAGATAGGAGTCCTCCATGAACACGCTGCTGGTCGGCACCCGCAAGGGCCTGTTTGTGATTCACGGCGAAGGCGCGCGCTGGCACATCGCGGCGCACCACTTTGCCGGCGAGCCGGTGACCCAGGTGCTGGCCGATCCGCGCGACGGTGCCTGGTACGCCGCGCTGCGCATGGGGCACTTCGGCGTCAAGCTGCGCAAGAGTGCGGACCAGGGCGCGACGTGGCGCGAAATTGCCACACCGGCCTTCCCTACCAAGCCGGCTACCGGGCTGTGGGCTGACGACGCGACGCCCTGGAGCGTCGACCTGATTTGGGCGCTGGCCGCCGGCGGCGCCAAGCAGCCGGGTACGCTGTGGGCCGGCTGCATGCCCGCGGGCCTGTTCAAGTCCGAAGACGGCGGGGTCAGCTGGACGCTGAACACCGCCTTGTGGGAAGAGCCCAGGCGCCGGGGCTGGTTTGGTGGCGGTTACGACCACCCGGGAATCCACTCGGTGCTGGTGGACCCGCGCGATGCCGGCCATCTGACCCTGGCCATCTCGTCTGGCGGCGTCTGGCAAACGCGCGATGGTGGCGCCAGCTGGGTGTTGACGGCGGCCGGCATGAAGGCCGACTACATGCCCGAGGAAAGCGCTTTCGACCCCAACATCCAGGATGTGCACCACATGGTGCAGTGCGTGGCCCAGCCCGATGTGCTTTGGGTGCAGCACCATTGCGGCATCTACAGGTCAAGCGACGGCGCGAAGAGCTGGCAGGCGATTGGCGCGCCGCAGCCCTCGGGCTTCGGATTTGCCGTGGCGTGCGACCCGCACAACCCGCAGCGCGCCTGGTTCGTGCCGGCGCAGGCCGATGCTTGCCGCATTCCAGTCGATGGCCGGATGGTGGTGACGCGCACGGACGACGGCGGCGCCAGTTTCCAGGTCTTCGGCAATGGCCTGCCGCAAAGCGATGCCTACCATCTGGTCTACCGTCACGCGCTGGACGTCACCAACGATGGTCAGACCCTGGCCATGGCGTCCACCACGGGCGGGCTGTGGGTCAGCGCCGATGCGGGCGAGGCCTGGCAGGTGCTGTCACGCGATTTGCCGCCGGTGGCGGTGCTGCGGTTCGCGGAGTAGCGCAGCCTGAGCGGTGTCTCGCGACGTTGACAGAGCCACCTTTTCAATCGCCCATTGCGCGGTGGTGCCTGACTTGGTATCGTGAACGGCACAACTACCAAGGAGCCTTCATGGCGCCGGACATCGGACTCGGAAACTGGCTGTACCAGCGCGCGCTGCGCACACCGCAACGCAAGGCCCTGACCTTCGAGAGCGCGACCTGGACCTATGCCGAAGTCCAGCAGCGCATCGACCGCTTGGCCGCGGCCCTGCGCGCCAACGGCGTGTGCCACGGTGACCGGGTCGGCTTTCTCGGGCTGAATCAGCCTGCCTTCCTGGAAACCCTGTTCGCCGCTGCCCGACTCGGCGCGGTGTTTGTTCCGTTCAATTTCCGGCTCGCTGGGCCCGAGCTCAGCTACGTCATCAACGATGCGGGTGTCCATACGCTGATCGTCGATGCACCGCACCGACCGGTGATTGACGGCATCCGGGCGCAACTGCCGTGCCGACGTTTCTGGTCGGCCGACCAGTCGGCCAAGAATTGGCCGGACATTGCCGCGCTTATGGCTGCGCACGAGCCGCTCGCGACGGGCGAGTCGGTCGATGAAGATGAAGTGGCGCTCATCATGTACACCAGCGGCACCACGGGGCGCCCCAAGGGAGCCATGCTCACGCACGGCAACCTGTGGTGGAACAACACGAATGGGATGCTCACGCTCGACGTCCTGGAAAATGACGTCTCGCTGGTGGTGGCGCCGCTATTCCACATCGGCGGGCTCAACGTGACCACGCTGAGCACCTGGCAAAAAGGTGGGCACCTAGTCCTGCATCGCGGTTTCGATCCACAGCGGTTCCTGGAGGACGTCACTAAATACCGGGCCACCACCACATTTGCCGTGCCGGCCATGCTGCTGTTTGTCAGCCAGCAGCCGAATTTTGGGTCGGCCGACCTGTCCAGCCTGCGCCAGATTGTGTGCGGAGGGGCTCCGGTGCCGGAGCCCCTGATGCGTGTCTATGACCAACGCGGCATCCCGATCAATCAGGGCTACGGGCTGACCGAAACGGCGCCGATGGTGACCTTCCTGGCGCCGGAATGGGGCATGGCGAAGATCGGCTCTGCGGGCCGCCCACCGCTGTTTGCCGAGGTGCGCATCGTCGATGACGCGGGATTGCCGATCACAAAGCCGGGCGAGAAGGGCGAAGTGCTGACGCGCGGGCCAAACATCATGAAGGGCTACTGGAACCAGCCTGAGGCAACCTTTGCTGCGATCGACACGGAAGGCTGGTTCCATACCGGTGACATCGGCTATCTTGACGCGGACGGTTTCCTTTTTATCGCCGACCGTCTGAAAGACATGATCATCACGGGCGGTGAGAACGTCTATCCAGCCGAGGTCGAGAGCGTGCTGTACGAACATCCCGCGCTGGCCGAGGTCGCGGTGATCGGCCTGCCGGATGAGAAATGGGGCGAAGCGGTCGTTGCCGTGGGCGTCCTCAAATCACCTGCCGCAGGGCTCGAACTGGAGGCGCTGAGGGCATTTGCGAGCGAGCGCCTGGCGCACTACAAACTGCCGACCCGCCTGGAGTGGGTCACTGTGTTGCCGCGTACGCCGTCAGGCAAGGTGCTGAAGTTCGAATTGCGCGCGCGGTTCGGTGCGGCGGACCGACCGATTGGCTGAGGCACGAGATGGCCTGGTGCGCGCCGCTGGTCGGCTTGGCCCGGTTGATCGCTCAGATGTCGTCCCAGCGGAAGACGAGCCTCGCCTTGGGCCGGGTCGTTTCGATCAAGCAGGCATTGCGCTCGTCGGTACTGGCGACCCAATCCTCGGCGTCTCGCCGGCTACGGCCGAATTGTTCGTGGCGTTGAACCAGACGATCCGTGCGCAGCACATCGTCGACCTCGACGTACCAGACATCGTCCAGCAACGGTGCAACATCGTTCCAATGGCCGCTGTCCAGCAGAAGGTAGTTTCCCTCGGTGATCACGAGCCGGGTTTGGGGGAATACCGGGAGGGCTCCCGCGACCGGTTCCTCGATTTCGCGTCGAAACTCGGGCGCGTAGACCGTCTCATCGACACCCTGATGCCGCAGACGATTCAGTAGCGCCACATAACCGGCGCTGTCGAAGGTATCGGGTGCGCCCTTGCGAGCCGCACGACCGAGCCGCTGCAATTCCACATTGGCAAGATGAAAGCCGTCCATCGGCACCACCTGCGACTCCTCGGGAAAAGCCCGCTGCAGCGCCAGCGCGAGCGTGGATTTGCCGGACCCCGGTGGCCCGACCAGGCCCAGCAGCTTGCGCCTCCCGTCCTTCAGCAATTCGCGCACGCGTGCGAGATGCGCCGCCGCGATCTCCGGGACTGCGCGTGATGTCGGTGTCGTCATGGAACTCCCTTTCGGTCGCGTGGCAGCGAATGCAATCGCCAGTCTATCCGCGCGTCGCCGCGGCAAGCGCGGCGAGAAACCTCTTGCGCCACCAGTGCACATCTTCCTCGCGGATGTTGTTCAGCAGTGCCTGATGGCGGCTCTGTCGCTCCTGCAGCGACATCTGCAGCGCGCGCTGAATCGTGTCCGCCATCCCGTCGGTGTCATAGGGATTCACCAGCAGGGCCTGCTTGAGCTGCTCGGCAGCACCCGCAAAGCGCGACAGCACCAGCACGCCCGGGTCGGCGGGATCCTGCGCGGCGATGAATTCCTTGGCCACCAGATTCATGCCGTCGCGCAGTGGGGTCACCAATGCCACGCGCGCTACCCGGTACAGCCCGGGCAGGCGTTTGCGTGCCACGTTGCGGTGAATGTAGCGCACGGGCATCCAGTCGAGTTCCCCAAAGTCGCCATTGATCGCGCCGCACAGGCTTTCCAGCTCCTGGAGCAGGTCGGTGTAGGTGTCCATGTCCTCCCGGCTCGGTGACGCGATCTGGATCAGCGTTGCACTGCCGAGGTTTTCCGGATATTTCTTGAGCAAAGCCTTGAACGCGCGCAGACGTTGCGGCAGGCCTTTGGAATAGTCGAGCCGTTCCACCCCCAGCAGCAGTTGACGCCGTGAGTATTCGCCCTTCATGCGCTCATACATCTCGCGGGCGTCTTTGGCGTGCGTGAGGGCGGCGAATTCATCGACGTCGATGCCGATCGGAAAGGCGCCTGCCTGCACCGTGCGGTCAAAGGCCCGGTAGTAGTTGTCGCCCAAATCCTCTGCGCCGGCCTCGGCCTGCACATAACGGGAAAAGTTCTGCAGGTCGGCCTCGCTCTGCAGGCCCACCAGATCGTAGGCAAACAGCGCGCGCATCAGCCATTCGTGCTGTGGAATGGCCGCCAGCAACTGTTGTGGCGGCAGCGGCACGTGCAGAAAAAAGCCGACGCGCTGCTTCGCGCCCAGGGCGCGCAGCTCGTCCGCCAAAGGGATCAGGTGGTAGTCGTGGATCCAGATGATGTCGTCCGGGCGCAGCAGTGGCAACAGCTTGTGTGCAAATAGTCGGTTCACGCGGCGGTAGGCACCAAAGTAGCCGGCATCGAAGCGCGCCAGGTCGAGCCGGTAGTGAAACACCGGCCACAGCACCCCATTGCTGTAGCCCAGGTAGTAGCCGGCGTGGTCTTCGGTGCATAAATCGACGGTGGCCAGCGTGACGTTGCCGGCCTTTTGCTGGTGCAACTCCCCTTCGCCCGGTGTGCCGTCGGCGACCACCACGCCGCTCCAGCCAAACCAGAGTCCACCCATGGTGTTCAGAGCGTCGCCCAGCGCGACCGCCAGTCCGCCAGCGGCCGCCTTGCGCGGGTCGGCAACGCGGTTCGAAACAACGACAAGGCGGCTCACGGTGCGACCCTCATATCAGTGAATCCCAGGGCGCGGACAGGCGAACCGCCGCGTTGATGATGCCGACCATCGAATAGGTCTGCGGAAAATTGCCCCACATCTCGCCGGTCACTGGGTGAGTGTCTTCCGACAGCAGTCCCAGGTGATTGCGCGCGGCCAGCATGGTGGTAAAAATTTCGCGCGCCTGCTCCTTGCGGCCAGTGCGCGCGAGCGCGTCAATACGCCAGAAGGTGCAGATGTTGAAGGCCGTCTCCGGTTTGCCAAAGTCGTCAGGGGCCTCATAGCGACGCATGTAGGGTCCATCGCATAAATGGGTCTCCAGCGCAGCAACCGTGGCGATAAAGCGTGGATCCTTCGGCTCGATGAAGCCGACCTCCAGCATCAGTAGCACGCTCGCGTCCAGGTTGCGTCCGCCAAAGCTCTCGGCAAACGCGTGGCGCTCTTCGCTCCACGCCTCGCGCAATATGCGCTCTCGCATGCGTCGCGCGTGACCTCGCCAATAAGATTCCCGTCTTTTTTGTGCGAGCACCTGGGCGATCTTGGCCAGGCGATCGCACGCGGCCCAACACATCAGCGCAGACGAGGTGTGGATGCGCGCGCGCGTGCGTAATTCCCACATCCCGGCGTCTGGTTTGTCGTAGGTACTTATCGCCTGCTCACCCACCTCTTCCAGCCGCTTGAACTGAGCAAGCCCCGCACGGTGCAGCAGGCGGTGGTCATGAAAGGCCTGCGCCGCCCCCAGCACCACGTTGCCATAAACGTCGTGTTGAAAATGTTCTTGCGCCTGGTTGCCCACGCGCACCGGTCCCATGCCGCGGTAGCCACTCAGGTGATCTATCACCTTCTCAGGCAATTCGCGCTCCAGGCCAATGCCGTACAGCGGCTGGATGTGTCCGCCCCGGGCCTGCACCACCACGTTGCCGAGCCAGCCCAGGTAGTCTTCCATGGTGCCGGTTTCCGACAGGCTGTTCAGCGCGCGCACAACAAAGAAGGCATCGCGCAGCCAGCAATACCGGTAGTCCCAGTTGCGCTGGCTGCCGGGTGCCTCCGGGATGCTGGTGGTCATGGCGGCGACGATCGCGCCGGTGTCTTCGAATAGCGACAGCTTGAGCGTGATTGCCGCACGGATCACCGCGTCCTGCCACTCCAGTGGAATACTCAGGCGCTGGCTCCATTGGTGCCAGTAGGCCAGTGTCTCCTGTTCGAACAGCCTTGCGGTGTCTGCGATGCCATCGGTCAGCGATTCGTCGGCGCCCAGCAGGAAATTATGCTCACGCGTCAGCACGAAGGGCTGCCGGGAGCGTAGATGGGCCAGTGGCGCGTCGGTATTGAGCCGCAATGTGAAGTCTCCACCCACATAGCGCAGGTGGTTGCTCCCTTGGGTGATCAGGGGATCGCGCAAACCCCAGTCGAAACGCACGTCCAGCACGACGCGGATGCGCGGTGCGCCCTGGATGGGCCGAACGCGGCGCACCAGCATCATCGGTCTGAAATAGCGCGAACGACTGTAAAAGCGCGGCGCGAAGTCGGTAACCTCGATGGCATGTCCACTCTTGTCGAACAACTGGGTGCGCAACACCGCCGTATTGGCATCGTAGAACTGTCTGGATTCGGCAAAGTCCTCGATCTCGATCGCAAAGGCACCAGGGGGGGCGCCGGTTGGCGGCGCTCCCTTGCCCGAGCCCGGTTGCAGCAGGGCGTTGAACACCGGGTCGCCATCGAAGCGCGGCAGACAGCACCAGACGATGCGGGCACGGGCATCAACCAGGGCGCTGATCGCGCAGTTACCAATCACTCCCATCGCGAGCGACGGTTCTGCGGGCGGCGCAAAGCGTGCCGAGTCTGGCTGATCTGTCATGGGCTGTTCCTCCCTGAGGGTTCTGGCGCGAGGCAACGTGCATGCGGCGACGCAAGGGCGCGGCACGCGCATTGCAGCCACTGGCGCAGGGCGGCGGGCGACTCGCAACGATAAACAGCCTGTGTGCTGCCCTCACCGACTTTGATGCCGTCGCCGCCCAGTTGCTGTGTCACCGCGAATCCGGCCTCGTCGGTAACGTCGTCGCCAGCAAAAACTGGCCGGCGGCCCATGAATGGCGGATGCGCCATGAACGCGGCGATGGCGGTGCCCTTGTTGATGCCCGCCGGCTTGATCTCAAATACGCATTTGCCATGCAGCAGTTCGACGTTTGCGGTAGCGTTGACCGCGTCGGTCATGGCCTGCAGGCACACTGCTTCCAGTTCGGGTGCATGACGGTAGTGCAGGGCGACGGCGGCCATCTTGACTTCAACACGCAGGCCGTGGTGGCGTTGCGCCACCGCGTTGAGCTGGCGGATCACGCTCTGCAGGTCGGGAGCCGCCAACCGCATGATCTTGCCCGAGGCCAGACGGCGCTGCGCGCCGTGTTCGGCCGCGGTGGGCAACTGCAGGGGCGCCAGGAGGTTGTCCAGATCGGCAAGCCTGCGGCCAGACACGATCGCCAGCGCACCGCTCAATCCGGCTGCCAGCTGCTTCAATGCGGGAATGACATCGGGGGTAATCCGCACCGCCTCGGGCTGCGTCGCGAGGTCGACCAGGGTGCCGTCGAAATCCAGGAAAAGTGCAGTTTGAGGATCGATCAGTGGCAAGGTGCGCGGACGTTGCAGGGGTGATGACGATCCAGAAGACGGCATGGTCCGGTCACCATAGCAGACCTGTGCAAGCATTTCTGTAGGCCGGCTGCCCGTTTTTTGACGGGTGAATGCGAGTCAGGAGGCCCGCAAGCCCGCCACGGGAACACTGAACCCGATGGTGGTCACCCCTTCCGCGCAGGATGCCGTCACACTGCCGCCGTGCATGCTTGCCACTGCCTTGACGATGGCCAGGCCCAGGCCATGGCCATGGTGTTCTCCCTGGGGCTGCCGCGCGGCGTCGATCCGGTAGAAGCGGTCGAACAGACGCAGCAAATGGGCTGGTGCAATAGGCTCCCCGGGATTCGAGACGGTCACCCAGATCGATGTCAGTTGCAGGCGGATCGTCACCAGCAGCCGTGCTCCCGCACTCGAGTGCTCGATTGCGTTTTGCAGCAGATTCGACATGGCGCGTCGAAACAATGCAGTCTCGATCATCGCCTCTGCCGTCACGTCGCCCTCGATACTGACTGTCGCGCCCATGTCGTCCAGTACAAATTCAAAGAACTCGGTGGTCTTGCGCACCTCCTGCGCGATCGGCGCGCGCACCAGGCCAGTGGCCGCCTCGCCCTGGTCGGCGCGAGCCAGGAACAGCATGTCGTTGATGATTGAGCGCACCCGCTCAAGCTCTTCCAGATTGGACTGCAGCACCTCCTCGAATTGTGCTGCCGTGCGCTGGCGCGACAGGGCGACCTGCGTGCCGCCGATCAGATTCGTCAGCGGCGTGCGTAACTCGTGCGCCACGTCGGCATTGAAGGATTCGAGCTGCCGGTAGGCATCCTGCTGGCGGCTCAGCGCGCCATTGAAGGCCGCGGCCAGCGTCGACAGTTCGGCCGGCAGGCGCGACACATTCAGGCGCTGCGAGAGCGGCTTCGGGCGCAGGGCCTGCGCCTCTTTCGACAATTGCCCCAGGGGATGGAGCCCGACTCGCGCGATCCAGTAGCCGATGAGCATGACCCCCAGCACCGCGCTCAGCGACAGAAAGGCCAGCGCGGTCACGAAGGCGTCCAGCGTTCGGGCGTAGGACGCCGAATCGACGCCCACGATAAGACGCACGACCGGCCGGTCCTGGAAGGCGGGGATGCTGGTCGACAGGGTGTGTATCGGGTGCCGCTGCTGCGGCATCAGGATGCTGCCGCGGCCATCGGGCTCGCGGTTCATGTGATCCATCTCGGCCAGGCCCCGGCCGTACTCGTAGCGCGGATCGTCGCTCAAGACCCAGAAGCGCACGCTGCCGTCGGCCGGCGTCAGGGTGTCCATCTTGGCCCGCACGCGCCCCCAACGGTCCATGGTACCCGTGCGCTCGATCGAATACTGCAGGTTCTGCAGGTTGGTCCGGAGTTCGTCCTGCTCGTGGCGCATCAGTTCCCGGTCCAGGACGCTGTACAGGGCGGCACCGATCAGCGCAAAGGTGACCAGCGCCGCGAGCGCGAACATGGCGATCAGCCGGACGGTGATGGAGTGTCGCATCACACCGCGTTCTCCTCGCGGGGCTCGAGCACATAACCCATGCCGCGGATGGTGTGCAGTAGCTTGGGCGAAAACGGTGTGTCGATCTTGGCGCGCAGTCGCTTGATGGCGACCTCGACGACGTTGGTGTTGCTGTCGAAATTCATGTCCCACACAAGCTCGGCAATAGCGGTCTTGGACAGTATCTCGCCCTGGCGCCTTACCAGTACCGCGAGCAGTGCAAATTCCTTGGCGGTCAGGTTGATGCGCACGTTGTCACGCCAGGCCTTGCGTGCCATCAGGTCGATCTGCAGGTCGGCGATGCGCAGTAGCGCGGGCTCCTGAACGCGCCCGCGCCGCGTCAGGGCCTGAAGCCTGGCCAGCAGCTCCAGGAACGAAAACGGTTTGACAAGGTAATCGTCTGCTCCGTCGTGCAGTCCCTTCACCCGGTCTTCAACCTGGTCGCGGGCAGTCAGCATGATGACCGGCGTCTGCTTGAGGGTGCGCAGGGTGCGCAGCACCGAGAAGCCGTCCAGGCCGGGCAACATCACGTCGAGCACGATGACGTCGTAGTCGTGCGTCAGCGCGAGGTGCTGCCCGTCGATGCCGTTGTAGGCGAGGTCAACCGAGCAGCCCTGCTCGCCGAGCCCCTTTTGCAGGTAATCGGCGGTTTTGGGCTCGTCTTCGACGATCAGTATCTTCATGGAAGAAGCCGTTGGCGCCTGCAATATTGCATGTCAATTCGTGCCCGCGACCGCTGGCGGCTTCGACTCGCCCGCGCGGGCCGCCTTGCGCACCTTGCGCGCCTCCTTGCGGCGGGTATACCAGTAGTGGGCGCGGTCCAGGTACAGGTATATCACGGGCGTCGTGAACAACGTCATCGCCTGCGACAGGAGCAGGCCACCGACTATGGCGTAGCCGAGAGGGCGGCGCAGCTCGGAGCCGGCGCCATGGCCCAGCATCAGCGGCAGGCCCGCCAGCAGCGTGCACATCGTGGTCATCATGATGGGCCGAAAGCGCAGCAGGCAGGCCTGATAGATCGCCTCGCGCGGCTCCATGCCCTGCTCGCGCTCGGCCGTGAGCGCGAAGTCGACCAGCATGATGCCGTTCTTCTTGACGATGCCGATCAGTAAAATGATGCCGATCAGCGCGATCACGCTGAGGTCGTAGCCGCCCAGGCGCAGGATCAGCAGCGCGCCCAGCCCTGCCGGGGGCAGCGTGGACAGGATGGTCAACGGGTGGATGAAGCTCTCGTAGAGCAGGCCCAGCACGATGTACACCGCGATCAGCGCTGCCGCGATCAGGTAAGGCTGAGTCGCGAGTGAGTCACTGAAGGCCTGGGCCGTACCCTGAAAACTACCTGACAGCGCTGTCGGCACGCGCATCCCGGCCTGCGCTTTCTCGATCGCCGTGACCGCCTCGCCCAGCGCCGCACCGGGAGCGAGGTTGAACGAGATGGTCACCGCCGGGAATTGACCCTGGTGGTTGATCTGCAGATAGGCTGTCCTGCTGGTATCGACCTTGACGAAGGCCGATAGTGGAACCTGTTGGCCGGTCAGCGGCGAGGTCAGGTACAGCTTGTCGAACAGCGACGGGTCCTGCTGCATGGCGGGCGGGACCTCCAGGATCACATGGTAGCTGTTGGTCTGGGTGAAGTATTGTGCGACCTGGCGCTGGCCGATGGCGTCATTTAGCGTTGCGTCAACCAGAGCCGGCGAGATGCCTAAACTTGAGGCGCGTGCGCGGTCGATCGTCAATACCGCCGCCGCGGCCTCATTTTGCTGATCGGTGGCCACGTCGACCAGTTCAGGCAACGTGCGCAGGCGTTCGAGCACGCGCGGCGCCCAGGTATTGAGTTCGTCGAGGTTGGAGTCGGTCAGCGTGTACTGATATTGGGTGCGTGAGAGCCGCCCGCCCACGTTGATGTCCTGCGGCGCCTGCATGAACAGCCGCACGCCCTCGAGTTGTGCCAGCTTCGGTCGCAGTCGTGCGATCACCTCATCGGCGGTGGCGCTGCGGCCCTCGTCTCGCGGCCGCAGGGCGATGAACAGGCGACCCGTATTGGCGGTGCCGCCGCTGCCGCCGGTGAACATGCCGAAGGCGCTCACGTCCGGGTCCGCGCGCACCACGTTGGCTGCCTGCGTCATGCGTCGCCACATCGCGGCAGGAGAGGCGTCCTGGCCAGTCTCGGCAATCGCGAAGATGGTGCCGGTATCCTGCTGCGGAAAGAATCCCTTGGGGCTGAACACAAACATCAGCGCCGTCAGCACCAGCGTCAGGACGAACACACACAAGGTCAGGAACTCATGTTTGAGCACCTTGTCGAGCCCCCGCCGGTAGCCGGCCAGCATCGCATTGAAGCCACCATCGAACAGCCGGTACAGGCGGCCATGCGGCTTGGTGTGGCTGTCGGTGAGAAAGCGCGAGCACAGCATCGGCGTGAGCGTCAGGGAGACCAGCACCGAGATCACGATGGTCATCGTCACGGTGACCGCGAACTCGCGGAACAACCGCCCGACGATGCCGCCCATCAGCAGTAGCGGGATGAACACCGCGACCAGCGAGACCGAGATCGACATGATTGTGAAGCCGATTTCGGACGCACCCTGGTAGGCCGCCTCCAGGGGCTTCATCCCTTTCTCGATGTGACGGTAGATGTTCTCCAGCATCACGATCGCGTCGTCGATGACGAAGCCGATCGAGATTGTCAGCGCCATCAGCGACAGGTTGTCCAGGCTGTACCCCAACAGATACATCCCCGCGACCGTGCCCAATAGCGCCAGCGGCACCGTCAAGCCCGGAATCACGGTGGCCGGGACGCTGAGCAGGAAAATGAAGATCACTGAGATGACCGCGGCAATGGTGATCAGGAGTGTCATTTCGACCTCGTGCACCGAGGCACGGATGTTCTCCGTGCGGTCGACCAGAATGTTGACCGAGATTGAAGGTGGAATCGCGGCCTGCAGCCTGGGCAGGGCCTCCTTGATGCGCTCCACGGTGTCGATCACGTTTGCCCCCGGCTCCTTGTCGATGAACAACACCAACCCGCGACCGTTGCGCAGGGTGTTGGCAGCCGGTGCGGCAGCGCCTGCGTAGGCCCATGCGGCGGTTGTTACGTCTTCCGGGCCGGCGACGGCCACGCCAATGTCGCGCACGCGCACTGGCGCGCCGTGGCGATACGCCAGCACGATGTCGTTCCAGGGCCCAGCATGAAGCACCTGGTCGTTGGTGTAGACGGCAAAGCTCTGGTGTTGGCCGTTGATGCTGCCAGTGGGTTGGCTGACGGTGGCGGTGCCGATCGCGCCGCGGACATCCTCCAGGCTCATGCCCAACGCTGCCAACTTGACCGGATCGACCTGGATGCGCACTGACGGCTTCTGTGCGCCGCCGATGTTTACCTGACCGACTCCCGGAATCCGCGAGATCTGCTGGGCCAGGATGGTGTCGGCGTAGTCATTGACCTGCGTGAGCGGCAAGCTGTCGGATTGGACCGCCAACACCAGAATCGAGAAGTTGCCCGGATTGATCTTGCGCAGGGTAGGTGGGGTCGGCAGACTCGACGGGAGCTGGCCGCTGGCGGCGGTGATCGCCGTCTGCACGTCCAGCGCCGCGGCGTCGATGTTGCGGCTCAGGTCGAACTGCAGTGTGATTTGCGTGCTGCCCAGTGAACTGGTCGAGGTCATCTGGGACAGCCCCGGGATGAGTGAGAACTGCCGCTCCAGCGGCTGGGCGACGCTGGAGGCCATCGTCTCGGGGTTCGCGCCTGGCAGCTTGCCCGTCACCTGGATGGTCGGGAAGTCCACCTGCGGCAGGGACGACACCGGAAGCAGTGGAAACGCAGCGGCGCCAACCAGAAAAATCGCCAGCGCCAGCAGCGTGGTGCCAATCGGGCGTTTGATGAAAATAGCGGAAACGCTCACCGGCTTCCTCCCGCCGTGCTGGCGCTACCCGACGCGGTGGGCGCGGGAGCGTCGGCGACCTTGGTGCCGGTCGTGATCTTGTACTGTCCGTCGAGCACGACGCGTTCGCCCACCGCCAGACCCGCATCGATGATTGCCGTGCCGTCCTGGATCATTGCGACCTTGATCGGCTGCAGTCGAACCGTGTTGTCTTCCTTCACCACATAGGCGTACGTGCTGTCCTGACTGCGCTGCACCACCGCCGCTGGAACCGTGATCGCCCGCGCCCGTTCACCCAGCACCAGATGCGCGTTGACGTACTGACCCGGCCAGAGTCGGTGCGCTGGGTTCGCGAAGCTGCCCTTGAGTTGCACCGTGCCGCTGCTAGTGTCGATCTGGTTGTTCACCAGCACCAGCCGGCCGGTTGCGAGCAGGGTCTTGCCATCCCGCGTGAAAGCCTGAACTTGCAGTGGCTGGTGGCTTGCCTGCTGCGCGCGATTGATGTCCTGCACCGCGTCGCCCGGCAGCGTGAAGACCACGGCGATCGGGTCGATCTGGTTGATCACGACCAGGCCGTTGGTATCGGTAGCGTGCACGATGTTGCCTGGGTCCACCAGGCGCGCGCCCACCCGCCCACTGATCGGCGCGACGATGTTGGTGAAGCTGAGCTGCACCTGGGCGTAGTTGATCTGTGCGTCATCGGTCTTGACCGCCGCGTCGAGTTGCGCCACCAGGGCCTTTTGCGTGTCGAACTGCTGCTGCGTGGCGGCGTCCTGCGCGAGCAGTGTGGTGTAGCGCTTCAGATCCAGCCGCGCGTTCGTCAGCTGCGCCTGGTCCTTGGCCTTTTGCGCCTGCGTCTGCTGCAATTGGGCCTGCTGGGTGCGCGGGTCCAGCTGCGCCAACATCTGTCCCGCCTTGACATCCTGGCCTTCGGTGAACCCGACGCGGTCGAGCTGGCCGTCGATGCGCGCCTTCACCGTTACGCTGGCGAGGGGGGTGACCGTGCCTATGCCGGCCTGGTAGATCGGCATATCCTGCTGCTGCACCCGCACCAGGGTGACGTTTACCGGCGGTGCGGCCGGCTCTGGCGGCTTGGCTGAGAGCGCCTTGCGCCCAAGGCCGAGCGTGGCGGCGACCACCAGTACCAGCACGGCGGTCGCGGTCAGCAGGATTGAGCGGCGATGAAAAGACGGCGATTTCATGGGGTCAGCTTCCGGGACTCGGAGGTCAATGGATTGGCGTCGGCAACGTTGGGGGTTGCGACAGCGGCTTTGGTGGGGGTGGAGGCGACCGGCGGGCCAGCTGCGCGCGTGCCATCCCAACCACCTCCGGTGGCGGTGATCAGGGCCACGCTGGCGCCCAGTTGGCGCCCGCGCAACTGCACCGCGCTGCGCTGGTTCGTGAGCGACAGTGTCTGCGCCGTGACCACGCTCAGGTAAGTGGCGGTGCCGCCGCGATATTGCGCCAGCGCCAGCCGTTCGGCCAGCTGCGACGCCTGCACTGCCTGATCCTGCAACCCCACTTCATGGCCCAGCACGCGCAGCAGCGCCAGGTTGTCTTCCACCTGTTGCATGCTGCCCAGCACCGTCTGCTTGTACTGCGCCACCGAGGCGTCGTAAGCCGCCACCGCCTGCTCGCTGCGAGCCTTGCGCAAGCCGCCGTCGAACAGGGACTGGGCGAGAGCTGCACCGAGCGACCAGACGCGGCTTGGCGTGTCGAACAGTGTCGCGAAGCTGGCGGCGTTGTAGCCGTCGCCAGCGCTCAGCGTGAGCGACGGGAAGTACGCGGCCCTTGCCACGCCGATGTTCGCATTGGCCAGCGCCACGCGGCGTTCAGCGCCGGCGATGTCCGGGCGGCGTTCCAGCAACTCGGACGGAACGCCCGCAGGGGTCTCCGGCAGATGTGCACCGAGTTGCTGCATCGTGAGCTTCACGGCAGGCAACGCAAAATTGGCCGGCGCCTTGCCGATCAGGATCGCGATGGCGTGCTCCAGCTGGCTGCGCTGCGCCTGCAGATCAACACCCTGCGCCTGCGCGGTCTTGAGCTGGCTCTCGGCCAGCGCCACGTCCGAGCGTAGCGCCACCCCCACGGCGTACTGACTTTGCGCCAATCGCAGGGCCCGGGTATAGGCCTCGGTCGTGACTGCGTACAAATCGATCAGCAAGTCGGTCACGCGCAGTTGCAGGTAGTCCTGCGCGAGTGCGGCCTGGATGCTCAGGCGAGCCCCCGCGAGGTCGTCCGCGCTGGCCTGGGCGCCGGCATTGCCGGACTCCACCGCGCGCCGCACGCTACCCCACAGATCGGGCTCCCAGCTTGCGCCCACACCAATGCTCGGGTAAGTGCTTTCCTTGATGCCGCTGCTGTTGGTCAGCGCTCGGGTGACGCCGGCATTCGCACCCAGCGTGGGCCAGAGCCCGGCGCGCGCCGCGTCGGCCAGTGCGCGGGCTTGTCGGTACTGGGCCTCGGCCTGGGCGATGTTCTGATTCGCCAGATTGGCCTGCGCCATCAATCCGTTCAGAGTGCTGTCGCCATAGGCCTGCCACCACGGGCGCCGGCTGTCGATGGATTGGGGTTCGGCGGTCTTCCACGGACCGCTCTCCTTATAAGCGGCGGGCATGTCTACGGCCGGGCGTACATAGTCGGGGCCGACGGCGGCGCAACTGGCCAGCAAGGACGCCAGCACAACACCTGACAGCCGGCTGGCAAAATGTGCCGCGCGCTGCGGCGATCGCGTCTTTAAAGAAATCATGACCTCTGGGATCCGTACGGTGTTTCGCGCATACGGGAGAGGGAAGGCAATACCAATAAAGTGACGCCCGCATGACAACTTTCGTACTCTAAACGCACGGTCGGTCTGCAGGCTGTCATGAATATGACCGTTTTGTCAGTTTCGACCGCTGGAGTGCCGTGCTGCCGTCCGTCACCGCCTGCGAGACAATCAGACGAATGATTAAACACGCAAACGCGGCCAGCGAGTTCGAGCCCGAATTCATTGCCGGTCTGAAGACCCTGTTCGAAGAGCGGATCGTCTTCAATCAGGTGCTGGGCCTGAAGATCACCTTGCTGCGGCCAGACCAGGTCATGGCGCGCATCGACATGAAGCCCGAACTCGTTGGCCACTTTACGTACAACCGCCTGCATGGTGGCGTGATCAGTGCGGGACTTGATGCCATTGGCGGGCTGGCGGTAATGGCGGCGCTTGGCGCGCGCCACATGGACGAGCAGCCCGAGCAGCGGCTGCAGCGATTCGGCAAGCTCGGCACCATCGACCTGCGCGTCGACTATCTGCGCCCCGGCATCAGCGACCATTTCGAGTTGCGCGCGCAGGTCATGCGCCTGGGCTCGCGCGTGGCGTCCACCCGCATGGAGTTCCTGGGTGCCGACGGCAAGCTGCTGTCCACTGGCGCGGCGGCTTACATCGTGTCCTGAGTTGCTATGCCTTTGATAGTTGATGGTGTATATCCTATAAGGACCGGTGGCCGAAATAATGAAACCGCCCGAAGGCGGCTTTTTGCATGGGCAGTGGCGCGGTTCAGTCCTTCACATAGTCCGAGACCACTTTCCACTTGCTGTCCTGAATCTGGGACAGCCGCGACAGATTGCTGCCAAGTCGCTTGGTCGGGCTGAACGTGGCTTGGGCGCTGCCGAACATGTCAGGCGGGATCACCATCGTGTCCATGGCCTTGATGAAGCTGTCGGTGGTGAGGTTCGAGCCGGCTTTGTCCGCGGCCCGCGCGAACGCGTCGATGATGTCGTAGCCATAGACCGAGAACACCGTCGGGTCCTCATTGAATTTGGTCTTGTACTTGGTGGCCCAGAAGCGGATCGGTTGCGAGGCTTCGTCAAGGTAAGGGTGCTGTACCGTCATGGTCGCGTACAAACCATCCATGGCCTTGCCGCCGAGCTTGTGTATCAGGTCGCTATACGCCGCGCTGGAGCTCAGGAATATGGGGTTGAAGCCGGTCTTTCGCGATTCGCCAATGGTGCCGACGGTCTCGCGAATGATGGTGCCCAGCACCACCAGGTCGCAGCCCGAGGCCTTCATCTTCGCTACCTGCGAAGAGAAGTCGGTCGCGCCACGCTTGTAGCTGGTTTTCTCGGTCAGTGGCATGTTCAAGGTCTTCAGGGCGGCCTCGGCACCGCGCTCAACCTCAATGCCAAAATCGTCATCCTGGTAAATCGTGCACACCTTTTTTGCACCCTTTTCTTTCACCAGCTTGGGCAGCGCCAGTCGGATCTGGTCGTAGTAGGTGGCGGCGAAAGAGTATTTGAGCCGGTTGAAGGGCTCATACATTTCGCGGGCCGCCGTGATCGGGAAGAAGTTGATCACGTTCTTCTCGAACTGCACCGGCATGGCGGCCAGGTTCTGGGCCGTGCCCAAGTGGCCCGCCATGATGAAGATCTTGTCCTGGTTGACCAGCTTCTGCGCGGCCAGCACCGACTTCTTCGGATCGTAGCCGTCATCTTCTGACACCAGCTTGAGCTTGCGGCCGTGGATGCCGCCCTGTTCGTTGACCTCGTCGATGCGCAGCAGCATGCCGTTGCGCGCCTGCTTGCCGTAGCCCGCCAGCGGGCCCGACATGTCCTGAATGGTGCCAATCAGGATCTCATTTTTGCTGACGCCTTGCTGCTGCGCCAGCGCCATCGTGGTACCCAGCGCGAGGACGACCAGGGCCAGGGTGGACTTCAATTTCATGCATATCTCCTTGATTGACGTGAATGGGAATTTTTGACCGGACCACAAGAAAGGCAAATTGGCGTTAACGCGCAAGGGAAACTACTTAACGGGCCGCGCCTGCGCCGTACATGGCTTCAATCTGGGGTGCGTACTTTTTCTCGACCAGCTTGCGCTTGAGTTTCATGGTGGGCGTCAGCTCTTCGTCCTCGGCGCTCAGTTGGGTCTCGAGCAGGAAAAATTTCTTGATCTGCTCGACGCGCGCAAACTTCTGGTTGATCCTGTCGATTTCCGACTGGATCAGGTCCTGTATTTGGGTGGCGCGGGTCAGACTGGCGTAGTTGCTGAAGGGCACGTCCGCATCCTGCGCATACTTCTCGACGTTTTCCTGGTCGATCATGACGATCACGGTCAGGTACGGACGCTTGTCGCCAATCACGACAGCATCGGTGATATAGGGCGAGAACTTCAACTCGTTCTCGAGCTCGCTCGGCGTCACGTTCTTGCCGCCGGCGGTGATGATGATGTCCTTCATCCGATCAGTGATGCGGAAGTAGCCGTCGCTGTCCATCACGCCCACGTCGCCGGTGCGCAGCCAGCCATCGGAGTCGATCGTCTCGGCAGTCTTCTCGGGCAGATTCAGGTAGCCCATGAACACATTCGTGCCTCGCACCTGGATCTCGCCGGTCGCCGGATCAAGCCGGACTTCGTTGTAGTCTGCCGCAGGGCCGATCGAGCCGGGCTTCATGCGGCTGGCAGGAACGCCGGTGGAGGCGCCGCAGGTCTCCGTCATGCCCCACACCTCCAGCATGGGCACGCCCAGCGCGAGATACCACCTGACGAGTTCGGGCGAGATAGGTGCCGCGCCGGTGACGCAAAAGCGCGCCCGGTGGATGCCGATGAGCTTGCGCGCGTTATTCAGGGCGATCCAGCGCGCCACGGTGAATTTCATCTTGAGCCAGCCATTCACGGGATCGCCGGCCAGCACCTTGTCGGCGATCGAACTGCCCACGCCAATGCCCCAACCGTAGGCTGCCTGCTGCAGCGCACTGGCCTCCTTCAGCCCGATCATTACGCTCGAGTAGAACTTCTCCCAGATCCGTGGCACGGCTGTGAAGACAGTGGGTGCGATTTCGCGCACATTCTCGGGAATGGTCTCCGGGTTTTCGACAAAATTGAGTTTAGAGCCGGTGTAGAGAGAAAAATACTCGCCGCCCATGCGCTCGGCAATGTGGCACAGCGGCAGGAAGCACATGCGCTCATCGTTCTCGTCCTGCGCCACCAGCGTGTTGTAGCCACGCGCGCTGAAGACCAGTCCCCGGTGGCTGTGCATCGCGCCCTTGGGTTTGCCCGTGGTACCTGAGGTGTAGACCAGAATCGCCAGGTCCTGCGGCTGGCACGACCGGACCCGCTCCTCGACCGCGTTCGGATGCAGCGCCAGGTATTCCCGGCCCAGCGCCCGCACATCCTCCAGGCTCAGCACGTCGGGATCGGACAGATCGCGCAGCCCTTCCATGTCGAACACCACCACCTTGCGCAGGCCGGGCAACCGGGACCGCACCTGCAACGCCTTGTCCAGCTGCTCATCGTCCTCCACAAACAGGAAGCTGGTGCGTGAGTCTTCACACAAGTAGTGCACCTGGCTGGCCGCGTCGGTGGGGTAGATGCCGTTGGCCACGCCAGCGCAGCTTAGCACTGCCAGGTCGGTCAACACCCATTCGATCACCGTGTTGGACAGGATCGACGCGCACTCCCCGCGTGCAAAGCCCAGACTGATCAGCCCCGCGGCAATTTCGCGCACCGCCTGCCCGGTCTCGGTCCAGCTCCAGGCATGCCAGATTCCCAATTTTTTCTGCCGCATCCAGGTCTGGCCGGCGCGCTTGTCCACCGCGTTCCAGAACATGGCGGGGATGGTGTCGCCCGCCAGCACGATGTCGCGATTCGGCTGCAGGTCGCTCAGATCCCAGAGGTTGCTCATGTCTATCTCCAGGTTTTCTTTTTCTTCCAGCGCCGCTCGCCGCGTACGCCGTCTTCCTTCATGCCGAGGTAGAACTCCCGGATGTCGTCCTTCTCGCGCAGCCGGGCGCAGGTGTCTTCCATTACGATGCGCCCGTTCTCCAGCACGTAGCCGTAGTCGGCGGCATTCAGCGCCATGTTGGCGTTCTGCTCGACCAGCAGGAGGGTGGTGCCGCGCTCGCGGTTGATGCGCACCACGATCTCAAAGATTTCCTTGGTCAGTTTCGGCGAGAGGCCCAGACTCGGCTCGTCCAGCAGGATCAGGTCGGGCGAGGCCATCAGCGCGCGCGAGATCGCCAGCATCTGCTGCTGTCCGCCAGACAGCAACCCAGCATCCTGCGCGGAGCGTTCGCGCAGGATCGGGAAGTAGTCGAACACGACTTCCAAGTCGCGCGCCACGCCATCGCGGTCCTTTCGCGTGTAGGCGCCCATCAGCAGGTTGTCGCGCACGCTGAGCAGGGGGAATACCTCACGCCCTTCGGGCACGTGCGACAGGCCCCGCTGCACGATGAAGGCCGGATCCTGCGCAGTGATGTTCTCGCCCTTGAACTCGATCGAGCCCTTGCGCGGGTCGATGATGCCCGAGATGGTTTTGAGAATGGTGGTTTTCCCCGCACCGTTGGAGCCCAGCACGGTGGCGATCTC
>JBDTCK010000043.1:0-26408 GCA_039923645.1 Rhodoferax sp. | reverse complement strand
TCAGGGTGCGCCGCGGAAACTTCTGCTCGAAGCAAGAGAGTTCGTGGGCGAGGTAACGCGAGAACGCCTCGGGCGTTATTTTTCCGCCGCGCTCGACATAGAACACCTGGGGCGAGTAGCAACCCTGTTGGTCGTAACGCATCACGTCATGGGCGGCCTGCTGCGCGGTCTTCAAGGCCTTGCGGGCATCCAGTGCCGCCCTGGAGACCATGCCCAGGCTGAGCTTGTGCCCGTAGGGCAAAAACCGGGTGGTGATGGGAACCCGGCTTCGAATCTGCTCCAGCGCCGCGTTGCCGCCATAAGCGAGCACCAGTTCGGCGCGCTCAAAGATCTGCCGTTCGCGCGCCTCGTCGCCGCCGCGCCACCACACTACCGCGAGGCAATCGGCGAGCAGCGGCTCCACCTCCACCAGCAATTGCGCAAACCAGCCAGCAAACAGCGGCTCGGCGCTGGCCACCTTGCCGATCGTGCCCGACTTCACCAGCAGCCCGGACACCAGGCTCCACAGCGGGAGCGCCGGCACGTTGCCGGCCCAGATGTGAACCGCCAGATCCACGCCGACGGCCTTGGAAAAGCCGCCCTTGGGACGCGGTTGAAACTCGTCGAGCAGCTGCGCATTGCCAAAATCTTCGACGATGAAGCGTTGCAGCTGGGGCTTGCGGAATGTTTTCAGGTAACCGGTCAGGCCCAGCCGAACCATTTCGGGGTGATATCCCGTTACCAAGGGCAGCAACGCATCGGCCTTTTGGCGATAGGGGTCCTGCGGGTCCAGCAGACGCGCGATCGCCCGGTCGACGATCGAGACGATCCGGGCCACGCTCAAAGACTTCAGGCAGGCGCGGCTGGCGTGTTGAACCCTGGTCATCAGCGCTGTGATCTGCGCATCGCTCAGCACCGGGACCAAGACTTCGAGCGTCTCCCCGGCGCCCGCGAAGGTGAGCGTCTGCCATTGCACCTCCTCGGCCCCGAGGCCCGGGAGGTAGCCTGCGATCTCGCGCATCGGTATCACCTCGACGCCGCCCGCAGGAATTCTTCGACGGCCAGCGAGCAGCCCTTCGCCGCACTGCCCTGTGCGCGCCCCAGCAACAAAAAGCCCGAGTCCACGGCAACGCCCACGTCCTCGGTCAGGATGGTGGTGACCGAATTGAAGTTGGCCAGGTCGCAATGGGCCAGAATTCCGCGCTCACCCCGTGGTACCTCGCGTCCACTCAAGGGGTCCACTACCCGCGAGCGGATCCAGTGCGGTCCCGACTTGACCGACGGCAGCGTGGCATTGCCGTCGTCATAGAACTGCGTGCTGAGCTCCGTCATGCCGTACATGTTGATGCACTCGCCTCTAGCGATGCCCAACGCGGACGAGATCTGCGCGTAGAAATCTTCCGGAGTCAATTCACGAGACAGGCCCTTGAACCCGCCGGTGTCCAGAACGCGGCTGCCGGGCGGCAGCGCAAATGTTTTGCCCAGCCGGTGCAGTTCATCCAGAAGATGCACGAAGCTATAGGAGGCACCCAATAGTGCATAAGGCTCCGCGGTGCGCTCGGCTCGCTCCAACTCGTCCAGCAGGCGCACGCGGTCCAGCCCCTGTTGCGTCAGCAGGTAGTGGCTGTCCGGCGTACCAAAGTCCCGCACTGCCAGTGCCAGGTAATGCGCCAGGGATGAATTCGGCAACTGCGTTTCCGTCGGGAAAAGAATGCCCATGCGGAGCCGTTCGCTGCTGCGCATGAACCGGTGCCGGAAGTTTGTCGTCATCGACGCGTCGTAGACCGACAGGGTGGGGTGGTAGTGCCGCCCCTTCACATCACCTTGCGTCGTGCCGCTGGTCATGAAGGTGCGCTCGGTATCGCTTGCGGGCACGCAGCTCAAGGTCAACTCCTTGAATCCGTTGATCGGCACCGCGGGAATATCGCGCCAGCTTTTTACAGTGCGCACGGTCTGGCCGCGCTGCTGGCAAAACCGCTGGAAAGGCAGGTTGTGCTGGTATTGATGCGCAAACAACCGCAGCGCCTGCTGGTCAAACTGGTCTTCAGGAGAATGGTCTGCGGCCACGTAGGCCAGCAGGTCGGCGATCAACATGGCCTGGGTCATGGATAGACCCCCTGCGCATGCAGCGGCGGCTTTTCAACTCGGGAACGTCTGGGTTGCAGCAAAAACTGGTCGAACGCATGCACGGTCGTGACTCTTTCGGTTGCCTGATTGCAAAATGCTCCGAAAGATGTAGCGGGCGTTGGTGACGCGTCCCAGACAGCTCTTCTTACGTCGGTATGATCCGATTCAAGTTCGCGGGTTTGGTTCTGACCATCTCAGCTAGCCCTGTCGTCACCGACAAGATTGCACCCCGGAGCGACTAGGATTCTAGCGGAATTGTGATGAGACGTCACTCTTGCTCAAGGTGCGACGTTCAAATCTTCCCCTGATGTTTAAGTCGGGAAAGTGTCTCGGGCGAGAGGTTCAAATAGGCCGCGAGCTCTTTTTGCGGGATCCGCTCCGACAGGTCGGCGTGCTTGCGAAAAAAGCGGTGAACCCGGCCAGGTGCGTCAAGCAAATGAAGGGTAATGGTGTGCGCCATGATTTCACTCATTCCGCGCATGACCTCGTATTCGAACGACTCCTTGACCTCCAGGTGCCGGGCCATGAAGGTGACCCAGCGCGTGAGCGGTAATTTGGCCACCCGGGCCCGGGTAACGCAGACGATGCTGTAGGGGGTAGGCGTCCGGAGCCGCCACGCAGCGTAACTGGTTTCGATGTCTCGCTCATCTGCAAAGCGCAGGATCATCTCCTTGCCTTGCGGGCTGGTCACCACCCGCTTGAGGATGCCATCCAATATGAAATACTGCTCCATCTCGCGCACCCCCTGCTGCAGCAGGAGATCGCCCTTGTGGTAATCAATCACATCCAGATCAGGCTCCAGTTCAGCGACTTCGTCGTCAGTCAATCCTTTCAAGACTGTGTTTTGTTTGAGCTGCACACGGATGACACTTCTTTCCGGATGCTTTTCGATTGACGTCATGGAGGAGGTTCCGGGTTGTCCGCTTGGGCTTGCCGTATCAGAAAAGGGATATGGGGAAAATTGACCACGGTCAATGATAGCGGCACCCTCATCTGGCTATCATCACGCCACCAAAGCGAAGGTGCACGGCGAGGACATAGCTTGACGTAGCAATGCACGCCCCGCCAAGAAATTTTATGTCGAGATCGACAGGAGAAGCCATGACCGCTGTAATGACAAAAGCCAAAGACGTAACCGAAACCCTAGCAGACGAGGTTGTGGAAACGACCGACGGAATGCATCTGATTATCGATGCGCTGAAGCATAACGACATCGATACGATTTTTGGTCTTGTGGGTATTCCTATTACAGATACGGCGCGCCTGGCGCAAGCCCAGGGGATGCGGTTCATCAGCTTTCGACATGAGCAAAACGCAGGCAATGCGGCCGCTATCGCGGGGTACATGACGCAAAAGCCGGGGATTTGCATGACCGTATCTGCGCCCGGCTTTCTGAACGGCCTGGCGGCATTGGCAAATGCGACGGTCAATTGCTTTCCGATGATCCTGATCAGCGGCTCCAGCGAGCGCGAAATCATTGACCTGCAACAAGGCGATTACGAGGAGATGGATCAGCTGAATGCGGCGAAGCAGTATGCGAAGGCGGCCTACCGCATCAACCGGGCCGAGGACATCGGTATCGGTGTGGCGCGTGCCATTCGCGCGGCCGTGTCGGGTCGTCCTGGCGGCGTCTATCTGGACTTGCCGGGGAAGGTGCTGGGCGAGTCGCTGGACGCCAGGCGGGGTGAGCAATCGCTCGTGCGCGTGGTTGATCCGGTCCCTCGTCAGATCCCGGCCCCGGACGCGGTCAAGCGCGCGCTGGACCTCCTGAAAGGCGCCAAGCGTCCACTCATCATTCTGGGTAAGGGCGCCGCCTATGCCCAAGCCGATGCCGATATTCGTGCATTCGTCGAGAAATCGGGTATTCCCTATCTCCCGATGTCCATGGCCAAGGGCCTTCTGCCCGACACCCATCCCCAATCAGCTGCTGCTGCGCGCTCCTTCGTTCTGGCGCAAGCTGACGTTGTGATGCTGATCGGTGCCCGCCTGAACTGGCTGCTTGCCCACGGCAAAGGGAAAACCTGGAACGCGGCGAAGCAGTTCATCCAGGTTGATATCTCGCCCACCGAAATTGACAGCAACGTGGCTATCGCGGCTCCGGTAATCGGCGACGTTGGCTCTTGCGTGGCGGCCTTGCTGGCGGGCATGGGAGCGGGTTTTGGCAAACCAGACGCACAGTGGACGAGTGCGATCTCGGAACGCAAAGACAAGAACATGGTGAAGATGGCCGCCACTCTTGACCGGACTGCATCTCCCATGAACTTCCATGGCGCGCTGCGTGCGATCCGCGATGTGCTCAAGACGCGTCCCGACATCAACGTCGTCAATGAGGGCGCCAACACGCTTGATTTCGGGCGCAGCATCCTCGACATGTACCAGCCTCGAAAGCGGTTCGACTGTGGAACCTGGGGCATTATGGGTATTGGTATGGGTTATGCCATTGGCGCGGCGATCACGAGTGGTTTGCCGGTGGTCGCCGTCGAGGGCGATAGTGCATTCGGTTTCAGTGGTATGGAGTTGGAGACTATCTGTCGCTATCAGTTGCCTATCGTCACCGTGATCTTCAACAACAATGGTGTTTACAAGGGTAGTGACGTCAATCTCGGCGGGGCGGCAGATCCTGCACCCTGCTCTTTTATCAAGGGCGCGCGCTACGACAAGATGATCGAAGCTTTCGGTGGCATCGGCTACAACGTAACGACGCCGGCGGAATTGACGAAGGCGCTGGTCGAGGCCATCGCATCGGGCAAGCCGGCGCTCATCAATGCTGTCATCGATGAAGCGGCTGGTACCGAGAGCGGGCGACTGACCAACTTGAACCCGCAAAGCACGGCGACCAAAAAATAGGCTGGTGTGTCCAGTATGGCAATTGAGGTTTTTTAAGATATTAGGAGATAACTGATGAGCAAGGCTCTAGAAGGCGTTCGTATTTTGGATTTCACCCATGTGCAGTCGGGCCCGACCTGCACGCAGCTGCTGGCGTTCTTCGGGGCAGACGTAATCAAGGTCGAGCGTGCTGGTCACGGCGACGTCACGCGCTCACAGTTACGCGACATTCCGGACGTGGACAGTCTTTATTTCACGATGCTCAATGGCAGCAAGCGTGGAATCACGCTCGATACCAAGAAGTCCAAGGGCCGGGAAGTCCTTAACGCGCTGATCAAGCACTGCGACGTGATGGTCGAGAATTTCGCCCCCGGCGCGCTCGACCGCATGGGTATCACCTGGGAGCATGTACAGAAGCTCAACCCACGCATGATCGTCGCCTCCATCAAAGGTTTCGGACCCAGCAAGTACGAGGACTGCAAGGTCTATGAGAACGTCGCGCAGTGCGTTGGCGGCTCGGCGTCGACGACCGGCTTCGACGAGGGCCCGCCATTAGTGACTGGCGCACAAATCGGCGACAGCGGGACCGGCGTGCATCTTGCGTTCGGTATCGTGACCGCGCTATACCAGCGCACCCACACTGGACGCGGTCAGAAGGTTTTCGTCTCGATGCAGGACGCGGTGCTCAACTTGTGCCGTGTCAAGCTTCGCGACCAGCAGCGACTGGATCGCACGGGCACGATGCATGAATTCCCGCAATACCCCGACGGCAAGTTCGGCGAAGCGGTGCCGCGTTCGGGCAACGCATCTGGTGGCGGCCAGCCGGGCTGGATCCTCAAGTGCAATGGCTGGGAGACGGACCCGAACGCGTACATCTATTTCATCACGCAAGAGGCGGTGTGGCCGGAGATCTGCAAGGTCATCGGTGAGGAGGGCTGGATCACCGATCCGGCCTACGCCACTGCCAAAGCGCGGCTGATGCACCTGAAGGTGATCTTTGCGCGCGTCGAGGAGTGGACCATGACCAAAACCAAGATTGAGGCAATGGATATTCTCAACAAGCTCAACATCCCTTGTGGCCCCATCCTTTCGATGAAGGAACTCGCGGCAGACGAGTCGCTGCGTGCAACCGGAACCATCGTCGAAGTTGATCATCCGAAGCGCGGCAAGTATCTGACGGTGGGCGGCCCGGTCAAGCTATCCGACAGCCCTGCCGACGTCAGGCGCTCGCCGCTGATCGGCGAGCACACCGATGAAGTGCTGTCCGAGCTGGGTTACAAAAAGGATGAAATCGCCGCGCTGCGTGCCGAGAACGTTATCTGATTTCAGGTGCCGGTGAGGCTGCCTCGGCGGCCGCACCTTTTGGGCGGTTTGGCGACAGGGCCGCCGCCTTCATATTTTTGGGACACGATGATCATGAGTAAAGACAAAACGAAAGTCCGCCAGGTTCTGGACTCCGTCAAGGCCGCCGGTCGCGATTCGCTGACCGCTCCCGAAGGCAAGCTGGTCTGTGACGCCTATGGCATTTCGGTACCGAAGGAAGGCGTTGTGACGAGCGCTGAGGAAGCGCAGAAGCTGGCTACATCGATGGGATTTCCTGTGGTGATGAAGATCGTATCGCCCGAGATCCTGCACAAGACCGAGGCGGGTGGTGTGCTGGTCGGCGTGCAAAGTGCCGAAGAGGCCGCCAAGGGCTACGCGACAATCGTTGCGAACGCGAAAAAGTACAAGGCCGATGCCCAGATCCTGGGCGTGCAAATCCAGCAGATGATCAAGGGTGGCCAGGAAGTCATTATCGGCGCGGTCACCGATGACACCTTCGGCAAGCTCGTCGCCTTCGGCTTGGGCGGCGTCCTGGTCGAGGTGTTGAAGGATGTCACGTTCCGCCTGGCGCCGGCGACGCGAGAAGATGCCCTGTCGATGCTCGACGGCATTCAGGCCGCCGAAATGTTGAAGGGCGTACGCGGCAGCGACCCGGTCGACCGCGAAGCACTTGCCAAACTGATCGTCGGCGTCAGCGAACTGGTCAACGACTTCCCGGAAATCTCCGAAATGGATCTGAACCCGGTATTTGCTTCCAAGGACGGTGCGATCGCCGCCGATGTGCGCATCGTTGTCAATTTCAATGCGAAGGCACCGCGCTACCGTCCGGCTGAGGCCGACGTGCTGGTGTCGATGAAGCGCCTGATGCAGCCGAACGCCATCGCGGTCATCGGCGCTTCGGCGGAGGCCGGCAAGATTGGCAACTCGGTGATGAAGAACCTCATCAACGGTGGTTACAAGGGCAAGATCTACCCGATCCATCCGAAGGCCACCGAAATCCTCGGCTACAAGACCTATAAGAGTGTCAAGGACGTGCCGGGTGAAATCGATACTGCCGTGTTCGCCATTCCTGCCAAAGCGGTCGCCGGTGCGCTGATCGAATGTGGCGAAAAGAAGATCGCTGGCGCGGTGCTGATCCCCTCAGGTTTTGCCGAAACGGGCGAGGTAGAGATGCAGCAGCAGCTGGTCGAAATCGGCCGTAAATACAACATCCGGTTGATGGGCCCCAACATCTACGGCTTCTACTACACGCCCGCCAATCTCTGTGCAACCTTCTGCACCGCTTACGACATCAAGGGCTCGACGGCACTGACGTCTCAGTCGGGCGGCATCGGCATGGCGATCATCGGCTTTTCGCGCTCGGCCAAGATGGGCGTCTCGGCCATCGTCGGCGTCGGCAACAAGTCCGATATCGACGAAGACGATCTGCTGATCTTTTTCGAGCAGGATCCCAATACCAAGGTCATCGCGATGCACCTGGAGGATCTGAAAGACGGGCGCTCCTTTGCGGAAGTGGCGAGCCGTGTGTCGAAGAAGAAGCCCGTGATCGTGCTCAAGGCGGGCCGTACGGCCGCCGGTGCCAAGGCAGCCAGTTCCCACACCGGGGCACTTGCCGGCAACGACAAAATCTATGACGACGTCTTCAAGCAAATCGGCGTCATCCGTGCGTACAGCCTGCGCGACATGCTCGACTTCTCGCGTGGGGTGCCAATCATGCCGACGCCCAAGGGCGAGAACGTCGTGATCATCACTGGCGCCGGTGGTTCTGGGGTACTACTCTCTGACGCCTGCGTACAGAACGGCCTGCACCTGATGCCGATGCCCGACGATCTCGACAAGGCCTTCCGCAAGTTCATTCCCCCTTTCGGCGCGGCCGGCAACCCGGTCGACATCACCGGGGGTGAGCCGCCGCAGACTTACAAGAACACCGTACTGCTCGGGCTCTCGGACGAGCGCATCCACTCGCTGGTGCTCGGCTACTGGCACACGATCGTCACCCCGCCGATGGTCTTCGCGAAGATCCTTGTCGAAGCTCGCGATGAAATGCGTGCCAAGGGCATCGAGAAGCCGATCGTCGTCTCACTGGCTGGTGACGTGGAAGTCGAAGAAGCGGCGCAATACCTGTACGAACGCGGTATTCCCTCGTATGCGTACTCGACGGAAATCCCGGTTGCCGTTTTGGCGGCCAAATATCAGTGGGCACGTGGCGCCGGGCTCATGTAAGCCGGAGATCGGCGTTTCAGGTGTGGAGCCAAATTGGGTCCACGGTCCGGACGGCAACTATCGGATCGGCCCCGGTGCGCATGTGGCTGGGCTCGTCGGACTGTCGTGGCAGCGACCGATGCGGAGCTGAATCCGCTGGTCAAAGAAGGAACCCATGTCGGGGCCGGCCCCTGGCAACTCATGCTGACGATTTCGCGTGTGTAGTTAAGTCCGATGTTCTGTGCAAGGCCATCCTGCCGATGGTGGGAGTTGCGCAATGATTGACGCTACGCTTGACCAACACTATGGTCGAAGTCGGGTGTCTGGCCTGGAATGCAAATATCTAACCGCCAACAGCACGATCGAGCCGCCCAATGGTGCCAGATCGACGGGCTGCTGACACGACGAAGACACAAGATCGACGACCAAATCAATGCACGGCGCATCGAATTCGTGATTTGAGTCTATGGTAGTAACGTAAGCTAGGAGGCCACATCATGACTGCTTCAATATCTCCGGCCAACGCCGCTCCTCAGGCGTCGACGAGGGAGCGCAAACGCGAGGGGCGGAAGGGGCGGCTGGTTGATCCTCGCGCGCTGGAGGAAGTCCAGGCTCTACTGGGTGATGCTTCCCGTCAGAGAGACTTGCTGATTGAGCACCTGCATAAGTTGCAAGATCGCTATGGTTGCTTATCGGCCGCACATTTGGCAGCGTTGGCTCAAGAGATGAGATTGGCCCAAACCGAGGTGTATGAAGTGGCAACCTTCTACCATCACTTCGATGTGGTTAAGGAAGGCGGAGCGACGCCAGCCGCCATCACGGTGCGGGTGTGCGATGGCCTTTCGTGTGAAATGGCGGGCGCAGCCGATTTGCTGCAGAGGCTGCCTGCGTTGCTTGGACGCGAGATTCGAGTACTGGCCACCCCTTGCGTGGGTCGATGCGCCCAGGCCCCCATCGTGGTTGTCGGCCAGAACCCGGTTGAGCACGCAACGCCCGCCGCTGTAGTTGAAGCGACGGCTACTCACACATTGCGCCATGTGCAGGAGCCACATATAGACTACGCCGCCTATAAGGCGAACGGCGGCTATCAACTCTTGCAAAAGTATCATGCTGGCAAGCTCGGACGTGAGGAGCTGCTTGTAACGATGGAAGATTCCGGGCTCCGTGGTCTTGGTGGAGCTGGCTTCCCATCAGGGCGTAAGTGGCGCATCGTCGGTGCCGAGCCTGCGCCACGCCTGATGGCGGTCAACCTCGATGAAGGCGAGCCGGGCACTTTCAAAGATCGCCATTACCTGGAGCGCGATCCACACCGTTTTCTGGAAGGCATGCTGATTGCGGCATGGGCGGTTGATGTCGCAGAGATCTACATTTATCTGCGTGACGAATATCACGGCTGTCGTTCATTGCTCGAGGCCGAGTTGGCCAAGCTGAGGGCAGATCCGCCCGTTTCGGATCTGCCGCGGATACATATGCGGCGCGGTGCAGGCGCTTATATTTGTGGCGAAGAATCGGCCATGATCGAATCAATTGAAGGCAAGCGCGGCATGCCGCGCCTGCGCCCACCGTATGTGGCTCAAGTTGGCCTGTTTGGTCGACCGACTTTGGAGCACAATTTCGAGACGCTTTACTGGGTCCGCGAGATTGTGGAAAAAGGGGCTGCCTGGTACGCCTCTCATGGGCGGCACGGTCGTCATGGTTTGCGCTCGTTTTCGGTGTCGGGCCGGGTACGCGAACCGGGGGTGAAGCTGGCCCCGGCCGGTATTACGATGACCGAGTTGCTCGACGAATATTGTGGCGGCATGCAGGACGGCCACAGCTTTTATGCGTATTTGCCGGGCGGCGCCTCAGGCGGTATCTTGCCAGCCTCGATGGCCAACATTCCACTCGACTTCGACACCCTGCAAGAGTACGGCTGTCTCATCGGGTCAGCCGGGGTCATCGTGCTGTCGGACCACGACACGGCGTCGGGTGCGGCGCGCAACATGATGCGATTTTTCAAACATGAGTCCTGTGGTCAGTGCACGCCATGTCGCAACGGTACCGCCAAGGCGTCGGGCCTGATGGAACAAAAGAAATGGAATCTGGGACTGTTGGCTGACCTGTCGGGCGTAATGCGGGACGCCTCCATTTGCGGCTTGGGTCAAGCTGCGCCAATTCCCCTTGACTGCGTGGTCAAATATTTCCCGCATGAATTGGTGTCATAAACGTGATGTCACAGAAAGCGAAGAGGGCCATATGAGCAACGCAGTAACACGGGCGACACTGGCAGCAGTTGAGGCCCCGTTTGTGAATTTCAAACTGAATGGGCGCGAGATTCAGGGGAGGACGAACGAGACATTAATACAGATCGCGAAACGGGAAGGAATTGAGATCCCGCATCTGTGCTACAAGGAATCTCCCGACCTTGTTGATAATGTCGGCAATTGCCGCGCTTGCATGGTCGAAATTGATGGCGAGCGAGTACTGGCGCCGTCCTGCTGCCGATATCCGAAGGACGGCATGGCGGTTACTACCGACAGCGAGCGGGCCGTCAAATCGCAGAGGCTCGTGCTTGAGCTGTTGTTGTCAGATATGCCGGAAACGGCCTACACCCGCCACAATGAGCTTGACGATTGGGCTGCCAAGATGGCGGTTGGCAAACCGCGCTTCGCACCACGCACGTTGGTCGCGGCTGATCCGTCACACCCTGCCATTACCGTAAATCTGGACGCCTGCATCCAGTGCACCCGTTGCGTGCGTGCATGTCGCGAAGAGCAGCAGAATGACGTGATCGGGTTTGCGTTTCGAGGTTCCGAGGCGAAAATCGTGTTCGATATGGACGACCCGATGGGCGCCTCCACGTGCGTTGGTTGCGGCGAGTGCGTTCAGGCCTGCCCGACCGGTGCAATCATGCCAGCCAACAACGTCGGTTTGCTCGTGCCCGACAAGAAGGTCAATTCAGTATGTCCGTACTGCGGTGTTGGTTGCCAGTTGACCTACAACGTCAAGGACAACAAGATTCTGTACGTGGAAGGGCGCGACGGCCCTTCCAATCACAAGCGCCTGTGTGTCAAGGGCCGTTATGGTTTCGACTATGCGCATCATCCACAGCGCCTGACTACGCCCTTGATCCGACGTGACGACGCCGCCAAGCGCGGCGATTTTACGATGAATCCGGACAACGTGATGAAAGTGTTTCGCGAAGCTACCTGGGACGAGGCACTGGCGTTTGCGGGCGGCAAACTGAAGCAAATTCGCGATCGCGACGGAAAACATGCGCTGGCCGGTTTTGGGTCGGCCAAGGGTAGCAATGAAGAGGCTTACCTGTTTCAGAAGCTAGTACGGGTCGGCTTTGGCAGCAACAATGTCGATCACTGTACCCGGCTGTGCCATGCCTCGTCAGTGGTGGCTTTGCTGGAAGGCATTGGCTCCGGCGCGGTATCGAACCCGGTGATGGACGTCACGAAGGCCGAGGTCGTGATCATTATCGGCGCGAACCCGACCGTCAATCATCCGGTTGCCGCCACTTGGATCAAGAACGCGGTTAGGAATGGCACAAAACTGGTGGTGTGCGATCCGCGCCGCTCGGAATTGGCGCGCCTGACACACCGTTTCCTGCAATTCAAGCCGGACACCGACGTTGCCATGCTGAACGCCATGATGTACGTGATCGTGCATGAAGGACTGGTTGACCAGGAGTTTATTGACAGTCGGACCATAGACTACGATGAGTTGAAGAAGAATGTCGATGGCTACAGCCCCGAAGCTATGGCACCGATTTGCGGTATCGATGCCGCTACCTTGCGCTACGTAGCACGGCTGTATGCGACCTCCAAGGCATCGATGATCCTGTGGGGCATGGGTGTGTCTCAGCATGTGCACGGTACCGACAACGCGCGCTGCTTGATCGCGCTGGCACTACTGACCGGTCAGATTGGCCGCCCCGGCACCGGGCTTCATCCACTACGCGGACAAAACAATGTGCAAGGGGCGTCCGACGCAGGGTTGATCCCGATGATGTATCCGGACTACCAGCTTGTGTCTGACCCGCAGGTCCAGGCGCGCTTTGAAAGCGCGTGGGGGTTGCCGCCCGGTGAGCTTGAGAGCAAGCCGGGGCTGACGGTGGTCGAGGTCTTGCACGCGATCAAGGCTGGTGAAATCAAAGGGATGTACATCATGGGCGAGAACCCGGCGATGTCTGACCCCGACGCTAACCATGCGCGAGAAGCGCTGGCTGCGCTCGAACATCTAGTGGTGCAAGATATTTTCCTGACGGAGACCGCTTATCTGGCTGACGTGATATTGCCGGCTTCGGCCTTTCCAGAAAAAACCGGCACCTTCACCAATACCGACCGCATGTTGCAAATGGGGCGCCAGGCGCTTGAGCTGCCGGGTGACGCACGTCAGGATATTTGGATCATTCAGCAGCTGGCGAGTCAGCTTGGCTTGAACTGGCAATACGACGACGTATCCGACGTGTTCGACGAAATGCGTCACACGATGCCCAGCATTGGTGGCATTACCTGGGACCGGTTGGAGCGTGAACATAGCGTGACGTACCCGTGCGAGCAAGAAGGCGATCCGGGTCAGCCGGTGGTCTTTGTCGATCAATTCCCGACCCCGACCGGACGCGCCCGCTTCGTGCCGGCGGATATCATTCCGGCCAATGAGCGGCCGGACTCTGCGTATCCGCAGGTGCTGATCACCGGTCGCCAACTTGAACATTGGCACACCGGAAGCATGACCCGGCGTGCCGGCGTGCTCGACGCGATCGAGCCGGATCCCGTGGCGCTGGTCCATCCACTCGACCTGGCCGACATCGGGGGCCGACCGGGCGACCTGATCACGCTGGAATCGCGGCGCGGCAAGGTGTCACTGTATGCGCGAATGGACGAAAGCTCGCCGCGCGGAGCCATATTCGTTCCGTTCTGCTACTACGAAGCGGCTATCAACACATTGACCAATCCGGCGCTCGATCCGTTTGCCAAGATCCCCGAGTTCAAATACTGTGCCGTCCGCTTGTCACTTGGTGGCGATGTTCCGGTTCAAACCAGCTTTGGTGGTGGGCAAATCCTGGCGGCGAAGGAAATGGAGTCGGCAAGAGGGTGAGTTAAAGAATATGGCTGCACCGGCAAATTCTTCCTCGTGCTTTTTTGGTTGAATCCGAGATGACAACACTTGTATATTCCCACGCAGAGTGTCTGAAGCATCAGCCTGGCCCCAGCCATCCAGAGTCGCCTGAGCGGCTGGTAGCGGTTTTGCGCGCGCTTCGCACACCTGAATTCATGCCGTTGCAGTGGCGCGATGCGCCGATGGGCACGCGTGAGCAGGCGATCCTGATTCATGATCCTGCTTTTGTAGATGCGATTGCGGATGTCGCGCCGAAGCACGGTTATGTGACGCTTGATGGCGGCGATACAGTCATGTCACCCGGGTCATGGGACGCCGTAATGCGATGCATCGGTGCGGCCTGCGCGGGGGTGGACGCCGTCATGAACGGAGAAGCGCACAACGTCTTTTGTGCCACTCGTCCGTGCGGCCATCATGCGGAGCCAGACAAGGCGATGGGGTTTTGCATCTTCAACCAGGCGGCGATTGCTGCGGCGTACGCGCACGACGTGCTGGGCCTACAGCGGGTCGCGGTGGTCGATTTTGACGTCCATCATGGCAATGGAACCCAGGCAGCTTTTTTTTCCCGGCCTGGCCTGTTTTACGCGTCTAGTCATCAAGCACCTTTTTACCCCGGAACAGGGGGCAAATCCGAGACAGGTATGAGCCATAACATCGTCAACGTCCCGTTGCCGCGCGGCTGTGATTCGGCACTCTTCAGGAGTCGGATTGAAACGGAAATGCTGCCGGCGCTACGCGACTGGAAACCAGAGATCATTATCATTTCTGCAGGTTTCGATGCGCACATCCTTGACCCGCTCGCCGGGTTGAATCTTGTCGACGACGATTTCTACTGGATCACCCGCGAGTTGCTCCAGATATCAGAGTCGGCATGCCAGGGGCGTGTCGTTTCAATTCTTGAAGGTGGATATAGCCTGGACGGCTTGGCCACCGGCACAGCCGCTCATGTCAGGGCGCTGATGGGAAACTGATGAGGCTCATGGTTGTGCCGGCAATTGGTTTTTCACCGAGATAGGCGCGGAGATTCGTCACTCGATGGTCTGGCCCTTGTAGACCCCCAGGATGATGGCCGCATCGATCTGGCCGAACTCGCCGTTGATCTCCTTAATCTCGAACACCTGGTCGTAGGGCGCGTCGGCCGCTTCAGGCTTGTCCTGCGCCAATGGTGCGCGTATTTCGCCCCGTTTTGCGTGTCGCGCGAACCGGGGCGAAAGGGATGATTTTGTGGATCAGCGCCGCGCCATCGCTCAGAAGAAAATTCTTGAATGCCAACGCTACCGGTGGGAGCCGTTTGTCTTTCCGGTGCACCACATACCAGTCCAGCATCACGGGAAAATTTTCTACGTCGAGCATCGTGAGGCTTCCGGCCCCCAACTCCAGGCTGATCGTGTGCGCCGAAAGGAAGCCGATGCCCATACCAGCAATCACTGCCTGCTTGATGGTTTCGGTGCTTTTAATTTCCATCACGATATTCAGATCCTTCAGGTGCTTACCGAAACCGTCTTCCATGGAATTCCATGTGTCCGATCCCTTTTCGCGCACAACGAATGGCTGGTGCTTCAGAACGGACAGCGGGATCTTCTTCTTTGCCACCAGTGGGTGATCTGGTGCAGCCACGATCACGTAAGGGTGAGGGGCAAAGGACTCGTTGAGCGTATCCATCTTTTGCGGCGGCCGCACCATGATGGCCAAGTCGGTGAGGTTGGCTGCAAGTTGCCCAAGCAGCTCTTCGCGGTTGTGGACCGTGAGGTTGAGTTTCACGCCCGGATGGCGACGGGCGAATTCAACCAGTAGCCGGGGGAAAAAATAATCACCCGCGCTGATGACCGCCACGTTCAACTTGCCGCCCGAAATACCCTTGAACTGTGCCATCGCCTCTTCCGCCTCCTGGAACAACTGGATGATGGCGCGACTGAAGTGGACCATTTCGGTTCCGCTGGGCGTCAGGTACACCTTTTTGCCGAGCTGCTCGAACAACTCCAAGCCGACATGCCCCTCCAGTGTCTTGATCTGGATCGAAACTGCTGGCTGGGTCAGGTGAAGTTCTTCAGCCGCGCGCGAGTAGCTCAAATGCCGGGCCACCGCTTCAAACACCTTTAGCTGACGCAGGGTTGCATTCTTCATGATGGACTCAATACTTCCATAAAGTAGTACTTATCATATATCAAATAAACTTTTATTATCATTAATCGTTCTCCGGACCTACTATGAATCCAACGTCCGGCTGCCAAGTAGGCGGATTAACCCGGCAACACGTTCACACAGAAGGAGAACTGTCATGTTTAATAGCACAATCGATAGTGATGCTGCGGCAGACGCGGCGACTGTTCATCGCAACGCCTACAACGCGGCGTTTTACGAACTCGGCCTGCGTTGGTACTGGGACAGCGAGATATACCCAGCTGCGTTGAGCGAAGCGGATGAGCGTCGCTGCTTGCGGCAATACATGGTGGCACATCAACCGCACATGCTGACGGCCTACGACGCGGGTTTTCTTGTTGATGCCATCCAGACGACAAAGGCGAGATGCTATGGAAGGATGAGCCGCGCCGGCTGCAAGGGCAGCGCTCATGTCAATTGGGCGTCGCTGCAGCATGGCGACGTCGGCTTCTGAGTGCGCGCGCAAGACTGGAAACGACGGACTTTCGGCTGGCCTTGTCGCCGGTGCACGTAGCAATTGTCGGCCAGCGCAATTGGAAATGTTGAAAAAGTTAACCCCGGTCAATGATTGCGAGAAGCAGTGTTCGCACAATGGACCTGCTGCCCGGGTTGACTGGGTAGCGGCGCTACGAACGACGCGGCGAATGCCATGCCTCACCGACGTTATTCAGGCGTAGCTGTCGACGGCGCTGAAAGTGATCCCGCGAGACCGATCGCAGGGTCGCGCAGCAGTTTGTAGATTAACCAAAAGAGGAGACAAGACAGTGAATTCAGATAACACAGTAGCTGCGGCCACAAAGCCGCCGCACAACCGATGGGTGCAACTCGTCATCGGTATTGCCTGCATGGCGTTGGTGGCAAACCTGCAATACGCGTGGACGCTATTCGTGAACCCGATCGATGCCAAGTACCACTGGGGCCGAGCAGCCATTCAGGTGTCCTTCTCAATCTTTGTCTTGGTGGAGACATGGTTTGTGCCAGTAGAGGGCTGGCTGGTCGATAAATTCGGCCCGCGTCCCGTCATTGCCTTTGGGGCGATTGTCGCCGGACTTGGCTGGGTGATCAATTCCTACGCAACGAGCCTTGAGGTGCTTTACTTCGCCGCTGTGCTGTCCGGACTTGGTGCCGGTTGCGTGTATGGAACCTGTGTCGGTAACGCGCTCAAGTGGTTTCCGGACAAGCGCGGACTGGCGGCAGGTTTGACCGCGGCCGGGTTTGGTGCTGGTGCGGCGCTCACGATCATTCCAATCGCCAATACTATTCGTACCTCGGGATATGAACAAGCCTTCCTGGGTTTCGGGATTTTTCAGGGTATCGCCATTTTCATTCTGGCAATGTTCATGGTTCGGCCGGTGACGCCAACGGGTGTGAAAATCTCGCCGAGACTCGTCATGACCAAAGTCGACTACAGCATGAAACAAATGATTAGAACGCCTGTGTTCTGGGTGATTTATATCCTGTTTGTCGCAGTGGCTGCCGGCGGGCTGATGGCTACCGCACAGCTTGGGCCCATCGCTAAGGATTACGGCCTTGCGAAATTACCCATATCGTTTTTGGGCTTTACTCTGCCGCTGTTGACGTTGACGCTCTCAATCGACAGCCTGGCCAATGGATTCACGCGGCCGATGGTTGGCTTTATCTCGGATCGACTGGGCAGGGAAAACACCATGCTGGTCGTCTTTATCGGCGAGGGCCTGGCGATGCTTGGGTTGCTGAATTTCGGTCACACAGCGGCCGGATTTCTTATATTCGCGCCACTGATCTTCTTGTTCTGGGGTGAGATTTATTCGATTTTTCCCGCCATCTGTGCAGACACCTTTGGCACCAAATATGCGACGGGTAATGCTGGTGCCCTGTATACAGCAAAGGGAACGGCTTCCTTGCTGGTGCCGCTAACGTCGGTGCTGTCCGCGAATGGTAACTGGAACAGGGCCTACATCTTTGCGGCGGCGCTCTCGATCGCGGCGGGGCTTGCTGCGAAGTTCATATTGGCTCCGATGCGCAAACGTACCATTGAAGGCTCTGAAGCATTCGCTCGCAATGGGTTCAAGACGGTTGGGATAGAAAAGCCCCTGTAACGGGTAGCTCCTTCAGCGGTAACGATCGCCGGCGTCGATCGTTACACGTTCGAACAGTATCGCAAGATTGCAAACTCACTACCCGGTATTCGCCACGCGAGTTCCGGGGGGTGTATCTCTGTGCCATCAATCGAGGAAGTTAATGAATATTCACGAGTATCAGGGGAAAGAAGTGCTGCGCCAGTACGGAGTTACAACGCCGCGCGGCTTCCCTTGTTTTTCCGTCGACGAGGCGGTACAGGCAGCTACCAGACTTGGCGGCAAGGTGTGGGTCGTCAAAGCGCAAATCCATGCGGGCGGTAGAGGCAAGGGCGGCGGCGTCAAAGTCGCGAAATCGATAGACGAAGTGCGCAAGTACGCCGGTAGCATTTTGGGAATGACGCTGGTGACGCATCAAACTGGACCCGAAGGCCGCTTGGTGAAGCGCCTGTTGATCGAAGAAGGTGCTGATATCAAAAAGGAACTCTATGTCGGCATGGTGGTGGATCGGGGGAGTCAGCGCGTTGCCTTGATGGCATCCAGCGAAGGTGGCATGGACATTGAAGAAGTTGCCAGTCACACACCAGAAAAAATCCATAAGGTCTTCATCGATCCCGTCGCCGGGCTGAAAGACAGCGAGGCCGACGACATCGCGCGCAAGATCGGGATTCCCGAGAAGTCGCTTTCCCAGGCACGCGCCTTCATGCAGGGTTTGTACAAGGCCTTTGATGAATGCGATGCGTCACTCGCCGAAATCAATCCACTAATCCTGACGGGTGATGACGAGGTGATTGCGCTCGACGCAAAATTCAATTTCGACTCCAATGCGCTGTACCGCCATCCCGAGATTGTCGCGATGCGCGATCTGGACGAAGAGGACCCAATTGAAATTGCAGCGTCGAAATTCGATCTGACCTATATCTCGCTGGACGGCAACATTGGTTGCCTGGTGAACGGCGCGGGCCTTGCGATGGCGACCATGGATGCCATCAAACTGTATGGCGGCTCGCCGGCCAACTTCCTGGACGTTGGCGGCGGCGCCACAACCGAGAAGGTCACCGAAGCCTTCAAGCTAATGCTGCGCAATCCCAACCTGCAGGCAATCCTGGTCAATATCTTCGGGGGAATCATGAAGTGCGACGTGATTGCCACTGGTGTCGTCGAGGCCGCGCGCCAGGTGAACCTGAAGGTTCCGTTGGTGGTGCGCATGAAGGGCACCAATGAGGAGCTTGGCAAGAAGATTCTGGCGGATTCGGGACTTCCGATCATAGCGGCCAATAACATGGCTGAAGCGGCTGAAAAGGCTGTCAACGCGGCGCGGAGAAAATAGACATGCCGATTCTGATTAACAAAGACACCAAAGTCATCACTCAGGGAATTACGGGCAAGACCGGCCAATTCCATACCCGCATGTGCCGCGACTATGCAAATGGCAAAAATTGCTTTGTCGCCGGCGTAAATCCGAAAAAGGCAGGCGAGGATTTCGACGGCATTCCCATTTATGGTTCCGTGAAAAACGCGAAGGAGCAGACGGGTGCCACCGTGTCCGTCATTTATGTTCCGCCACCGTTCGCTGCCGCGGCCATCGACGAAGCAGTTGACGCCGGACTCGACTTGGTGGTTTGTATTACCGAAGGCATTCCGGTTCGTGACATGATCCGCACCCGCAACCGGATGCAGGGCAAGGCGACCATTTTGCTAGGCCCCAATTGCCCGGGGTTGATCACGCCCGACGAAATCAAGATTGGCATCATGCCCGGCCACATCCACAAAAAGGGGCGCATCGGGGTGGTATCGCGCTCGGGCACGCTGACTTATGAAGCGGCAGGCCAGCTGGCCGAATTTGGTCTGGGCCAATCCACGGTGGTTGGCATCGGCGGTGACCCCGTCGGTGGCTTGAAGCACATCGACGTACTGAAGATGTTCAACGACGACCCCGAAACCGATGCCGTCATCATGGTCGGCGAGATCGGTGGCGATGCTGAAGAGACCTGCGCACGCTGGGTCAAGCTTCATATGACGAAGCCCGTGATTGGTTTTATCGCGGGTGTGACGGCCCCTCCCGGCAAGCGCATGGGGCACGCTGGTGCCATCATCTCCGGCGGCAAAGGCACGGCGCAAGAGAAGCTCGCCGTGATGGAAGAATGCGGTATCAGGGTCACTCGCAACCCCGCGGAAATGGGTAAGTTGCTTAAGTCGGTGCTGTAAGCGTGTTTTGGAATGCGTCGGCGCGTCAAGCGAGGCTGACACCGGACCGCTCACAGCAGCTATCAAGTGGTCGCATGGAATGCATTCGTGCGGCTGGCGGTCCAATTAATTCACGGCAAGCATCGTGTGGTTGCCAAAAACCAGGGCTAGAGAAAATGACGCAACACTGGATTCGTTTCAAGCAGGCCGATACGGTCCGTTTCGGTGCGTTGGCCGACGGCAGGATTCGGGTCTATGAAGGCAATATGTTCGCCGACCCGACACCCACGGACATCACCGTGGCGCTCGAGGAGGTGAAGGTGTTGATGCCGGTTCAACCGACCAAGATCATCGCCATGTGGAACAACTTCCGCGCGCTCGGTCAAAAGCTGAATCTGGCGATTCCGGCCGAACCGCTGTATTTGATCAAGGCACCCAACTCGTACCTCGATCCTGGCGAGACGATTCAAAAGCCATCCGGTGGCGGCAAGATCGTGTTTGAAGGTGAACTGGGCATCGTGATCGGCAAGTCGTGCAAAGGCGTCTCGGAAGCGCGGGCGATGCAGCACGTGTTCGGCTACACCTGCGCGAACGACGTCACTGTGGCTGACGTTCTGAATCGGGATCCCTCCTTCGCGCAGTGGGTTCGAGCCAAGGGTTTCGATACGTTCTGTCCCTTTGGGCCCGTCGTTGCCAGCGGTCTGGACCCGGCCGCGCTGATCGTCAAGACAATTCTTAACGGCGACGTCAGGCAGGACTATCCCATTAGCGACATGCTTTTCTCGGTCGCACAACTGGTAAGCCTGATTTCTCAAGACATGACCCTGAATCCTGGCGATATCATTTTGTGCGGCACTTCGGTGGGCGTCGGATCCATGAAGCCGGGCAGCACTGTCGAGGTCGAGATTGCCGGAATCGGCAAGCTCACCAACCGTTTTGAATAGCCTGTTGCAAGGAAACATCCCATGAAAATTGCGGTCATAGGCGCAGGCGCGATTGGTGGCTATGTTGGGGTCAAACTGGCGCTGGCCGGTGAAGATGTCACGTTCATCGTGCGCGGCGCGAATCTGGAAGCCATCCGCAACAACGGCATGAAGCTCATCATGGCGGACGGCACTGAGCACGTGGCGCGCAACGTCCGCGCCACCAATGATTACGCCGAAGCGGGCCCGCAGGACGTAGTGATCCTTGCCATGAAGGCTCACCAGGTGAGTGCGGTCGCGAATGATGTGCCCAAGCTGTTCGGACCCGATACCGTTGTTGTGACCATGCAGAACGGCATACCTTACTGGTATTTCCACAAACACGGTGGCGCACTGGAAGGCGCCATCGTTCGTACTGTGGATCCGGACGGACTGATTGGTGAAAAGATTCCACCGGCTCGCGTGATCGGTTGTGTGGTGTATCCAGCATCCGAACTAATAGCGCCCGGGGTGGTAAGACACGTGGAGGGGGACCGTTTCCCGGTGGGCGAACTGGATGGCTCAAACAGTGCGCGGGTGACGCGGATAGCCGAATGCCTTGGCCGCGCGGGATTCAAGTCACCGGTGCTGGACGATGTTCGCGCTGAGATCTGGCTCAAGCTGTGGGGCAATCTGACGTTCAATCCAATCAGTGCCCTGTCTCATTCAACGCTGGTCGATATCTGCCAGTTTCCACTGACACGTGAGCTTGCTGCGTCAATGATGGGTGAGGCCCAGGCAGTTGCGCACGAGCTCGGTGTCACATTCCGTGTGAGCCTGGAAAAACGCATTTCAGGCGCCGAAAAAGTCGGCAAGCACAAGACGTCGATGTTGCAGGACATCGAAGCGGGTCGCGCCGCAGAGATAGACGCTCTGGTGGGGTCCGTCGTCGAACTCGGGCGACTCACCGACACACCGACGCCGCATATCGACACGGTGTACGCGCTCGTGAAGCTGCTCGCCAAGACGATGGAAGAGGAGCGCGGCTATATTCGGCTGCGGAAAGCTGCCTGATTTTCCGCCGGGACGCGGTGATCGGCCGCGTCAGCGCGCGTGCACGTAGGCGCCGCCGCGTTCAACCGCGCGCCGGTACGCAGGCCGGCCCTGGAAGCGCTTGACCCACGCCTCCACGTGTGGATAGTTCTCGCGGTTGCCTCGGCTGCCCGCAACCTCCCCGACAAAACTCATCTGGATGTCGGCCCCCGTGATGTCGTCGCCTACCAGCCATTGCCGCCCCTGCAGCGACTGGTTGACGTAGCCCAGGTGGTTCGCGATCTCGCTCTCGATGCGCGGGAATAGCGGCGCACCCGCATCGCCGAGTCGGGACACATACAGCTTGAGCATCAACGGCAGCATGGCCGAGCCCTCGGCGTAGTGCAGCCACTGTTGATAGGCGTTGTATTCATGGGTCTGCGGCGCCGGTTGCAGTCGCCCGCCGCCATGGCGGCGGATCAGGTAGTCGATGATCGCGCCGGACTCGATGATGGTCTGTCCGTCGTCGGTGATCACCGGTGATTTGCCCAGCGGATGCACTGCCGTGAGCTCGGGCGGCGCCAGTCGGGTCTGCGCATTGCGCTGGTAATGCCGGATCTCGTAAGGCAGACCGAGCTCTTCGAGCAGCCAGAGCACGCGCTGCGAGCGCGAGTCGTTGAGATGGTGGACGACGATCATGGAGCGCTCCTGTAGTGGGTTGTGATGCGGGAAGTGTCGCGGGGTCAAGACCGGTTCGAGCGCAATTTATGAACCCCGGTCTCTCGTGGCAAAGCGCTCGTCGCAATCAGAGGTCAAGACCCATTCATGCGCGTGGATCCTTGGTGACCGCCCACTGTGCAATGTCTTCCTGTCGGGCGACATACTGGAACAGGAATTCCATGAAGCTTGTGGCAGCCGGCGACAGGGATTGCTCCCTGCGACTGAAAATGAAGAAGCAGCGACTCACGACCGGATCTCCCAGCGCGTGCATCTCCAGCTTGTACAGGCGCACCAGAGACGCCGCGTAGGGGATGCAGACGGTGACACCGAGCCCGGCGTTCACCATGCTCAGCGCAGTGGACATGAAGGCCACCTCATTGGCGGGCAGCAGTTTGGGGCCGCGCACCGTGGCGCTCAGGTCGATCGCAAGCCGGTCGGTGAACTGCCCCTGCAGCGAAACGAGAGGAAATCGCATCAGGTCACTCCAGCGGATCTCGGACAGCAGGCCCAGCGCATGGCCCGGTGGAAATACCGCCATGAACGGCGCTTCAAACAGGGGTGTCGCCGTGATGTCGGAGTTCGGGTCGCGCTCCGGGCCGATGCCGAAGTCGACTTCACCGGAAAAAACACGAGACATGACGCTCTCCACGGCGCAGTCCACCAGCTTGATGCGGACGGCCGGATGCTCCCGCCCATAGGCGGCAATCGCTTCCGGGATCAGCGTGGAAGCCATCAACTGCGGCGCCGCAACACGCACCAGTCCGGTTTTTAGCGATTTGAGGTTGGTGACATCGTCAAGCACACCGTCAAGATCGTGAACGATTTTGTCGATCAGCGGATAGAGGTCGCGCCCGACCTCCGAGAGCCGGATCTTGCGCGTGCTGCGATCAACCACGCGCAGCCCCAGCGTCTGTTCCAGCTCCTTGATCAGACCGCTCAGCGCCGACTGCGTCACAAAGAGACTCTCGGCCGCCAGCGTGAAGCTGCCGCTGCGGGCGACTGCCACGAAGGCACGCAATTGTCGAAGCGTCACATTCATCGGGAAACCTCATAAATGCATCAATAAATCCCGTTTGAATTATCAATCCCGGGGCGCTTTAATAAAAGCCATCCGCAGCTCGCAACGCCACAAGTTACCGGGATGCTGGACACCCCATCAACCCTTTCTACCGGAGACAACCCATGCAAGTCATGAGAATCCATCACGTCGCCTATCGCTGCAACGACGCCAAAGAGACCGTCGAGTGGTACGGCAAAAATCTGAATATGAAGCTGATCCTCGCGATTGCCGAGAACCAGGTGCCGTCGACCAAGGCGCCCGATCCCTACATGCATCCGTTTCTGGATGCTGGCGGCGGTAACGTGCTGGCGTTTTTCGAGATTCCCAATTCCCCGCCGATGGGTCGCGACCTCAATACGCCGGTTTGGGTGCAGCACATCTCGTTCAAGGTCGAGAGCGAGGCGCACCTGCTGGAAGCCAAGGCGCAACTCGAGGCTAACGGCATCGCGGTGCTGGGCGTGACCGACCACACCATCTTTAAGTCGATCTACTTCTTTGACCCGAACGGCCACCGGCTCGAACTCGTGGCTGACACCGCCACACCCGAGATGCAACGCAAGCTCGATGCCGTGAAGTGGGAGATGCTCAACGAATGGGATCGGACCAAGAAGGCGCCCAAGCATGCCGCCTGGATGCACGACGGGAGTTATGACGTTGCCGGCGAGACCCTGCCGGCGTGATGGCCGGCACAGGAGACTAATGACATGAGCAACGGCAAGACCATCGACATCCCCGCGGTGATCGACGCGAACCGGGTCAGCAGCTTTCAGCGTTGGATTCTCATACTGGTCGGTCTCACCGTGGTGATGGACGGCTTCGACGTGCAGGCCATGGGCTACGTCGCGCCGGCCATTATCAAGGAGTGGGGCGTGGACAAGGCCATGCTCGGGCCGGTCTTCGGCGCTGGCTTGCTGGGCATGCTGGTGGGCTCCCTGACCTTGAGTGTGCTGGCCGACAAGATCGGGCGCCGCCCGGTCCTGATCTGGGCGTCCGTGTTCTTTGCGGTGTTCATGCTCATCACCGCACACGCCACGAGTATCGTGGAGCTGGAGAGCCTGCGCTTCATCGCTGGCCTGGGCCTGGGGGCCATCATGCCCAACGCGATGGCGCTCGCCGGTGAATACAGCCCCAAAAGCCGGCGCGTCACGCTGATGATGTTGGTCTCGTGCGGCTTTACTGTTGGCGCAGTCCTCGGCGGGCTGGTATCTGCTGCCTTGATCTCGGCATTCGGATGGCGTTCCGTGTTCTGGGTTGGCGGAATTTTTCCGCTCGTCATCTCCGTGCTGATGTACCTTCGCATGCCCGAATCCCTGCAGTTTCTCGTTTTAAGCGGCAAGCATCTGGATCGCGTCGGCACCTGCCTGAAGAAGATCGATCCCCGCCTGCGTATCGGCCCCGATGCTGAGTACCTCGTACCCGAGCCCAAGGCGAAGGGCACGCCGGTCGCGGAGCTGTTCCGGCATGGCCGGGCCAAGGCAACGCTGTTGCTGTGGGGCGTCAACTTCATGAACTTGCTCAACCTGTACTTCCTGTCGAACTGGCTCCCGACCATTGCCGCCAGTTCCGGGCTGTCCACCACGCGCGCCGTGATGGTGGGCACTGCCCTGCAGGCCGGTGGCGTGTTGGGGACGGTTTTGATGGGGCCGGTCATTGATCGCATTGGTTTCTACCGAGTGCTGGTGCCGTGCTTTCTTGTCGCTGCGGTCACGATCGCGCTGATCGGGCAGCCGGGCGTCTCGCTCACGTTCCTGTTCGCAGTTGTGACGATCACGGGCTTTTGCATCATTGGCGGACAGCCTGCGGTGAATGCGCTTGCCGCCACCTACTACCCGACGGCGGAGCGCTCGACCGGCGTCGGCTGGAGCCTGGGGATCGGACGCTTTGGCTCCATCGTCGGCCCGGTGCTCGGCGGTGTGCTGATTCAGTACCACTGGTCGAATACCAGCATCTTTCTGGCCGTTGCCGTGCCTGCGCTAGTCTCCGCCTTGATGCTGTTCCTGATGGGCCGGGAATCGCGTCGCGACGTGTCCGCCACGGCGACTGCGGTCGCAATGGGACGTTGATGTCCATGTTTTTGAGGTGAAAGATCCGATCCAGTGAAAAATTACCCTGGGCCGAAGCCGTGGCGCTGAGCTACCAGTCGGGCTTCGGCAACAAATTTGCGAGCGAGGCCTTGCCGGGCGCGCTGCCGCCGTTGCAGAACTCGCCGCAGCAGTGTCCTTAACGGCTTGTATGCCGAGCAGCTCTCTGGCACCGCGTTCACCGCGCCGCACGGCGCCAACCGGCGTTCGTGGCTGTATCGGGTCCGTCCGTCCGCCATGCACCAGCCGTTCCAGCGTATCGGCAATGGGCTTCTGGTCAGTGATTTCGACAGTGTCGAGGCGCCACCCGATCAGTTTCGCTGGGACCCGCTGCCGCTGCCAACCGAGCCGATCGACTTCGTGCAGGGACTCGTCTCGATAGCCGGCAACGTCGACTGCGGCGTTCACGTGTAGGGCGCCAACCGCTCGATGGAGCGACGCGTTTTCTACAACGCCGACGCCGAGATGCTGATCGTCCCGCAACAGGGCCGGCTGCACGTGGCCACCGAGCTGGGGCGCCTCGATGTCGAACCGCAGGAGATCGTGCTGATCCCGCGCGGAATGCGCTTTCGGGTCACGAACTGCCCTACGGCAGCGCACGCGGCTACCTGTGCGAGAACTACAGCGCCTACCTGCGCCTGCC
>JBDTCK010000042.1:0-6601 GCA_039923645.1 Rhodoferax sp. | reverse complement strand
AACCTGGGCGACGCCATCGAGTTTGTGCAGCCGCAAGGCGGCCTGTTCGTGTGGGCGCGCCTGACCGGCGCGGGCGGCAAGGTGAAAGACGGGGCCGAGCTGGCGAAACGCGCGATCGAGAAGGGCGTGGCCTTCGTGCCAGGTGCGCCGTTCTATGCGAACCACCCCGATCACGCCACGCTGCGGCTGAGCTTTGCGACCGCGGATGTGGAGAAGATTGAGGAAGGGGTGGGGAGGTTGGGGTTAGCCCTATAGTGATTGCATTGGATAGCGCTGCGCATTGAATAGGGAGCTTAGTTGAATGGTTGATCACAAGGTTACTGAAGAAATCGTTGACTATTTGGCCGGGGTGCGAGGAGCGAACAGCGAAGAAGCTAAAAAACTTCGTTTTCAGAATCTGCTGCTTCGGCTGTTCAAGGACAGTGCTGCGTCTCGGGCCGTCGTCGATCAGATGGCGGCCGGTGGAGAAAAGACGATTTTCAACATTCCTCGCCCAGGTGTACCCAAAACGGGATACGCCGATATCGCTTACAGCAACGTCATCATCGAGTGGGAAAAAGACCTTGCCAAAACAGGGCCTCACGCCGTAGACCAGTTGGCGGAATACTTGGCCGGCAAATGGCACAGCGGCGAGCGGTACGACTTTGTGCTGATTGCCACCGATGGTCGCGTTTGGCGCAGCTACGTACCCGATCTGGACGTGTTGCTGGGCCAAGAGACGCCGAATCGGCTTGCGCTGCGCAAGGTCGAAGATTTTGAGGTCAAACGCGACAACGAAGAGCAGTTCTTCTATTTTCTTGACCGCCTGCTGTTTCGTTCGACCAAGCGACGTGCGACCCTGGGAGAAATTCAACTCGATTTTGGTGACACCTCCCGCGCCTTTATCAACACCGTTCAAGCCATGCAAAGTGTCATGCCGGCGCCCGAAGTGGCCTCGCCGGTGCATGTGGCTTTCGAGCAGTGGCAGCGCTTTCTGGAGCTGGCCTATGGCAGGTTCGACGACCGGCGCGGGGTGTACCTGATTCACACTTACCTCAGCGTGTTTTCCAAGTTACTGGCCTACGTGGTCTTACGGCCTGCTGCTCGACCTGACGACGATGAGCTTCGCCGCATCCTGACAGGCGACGCCTTCAATGCACTCAACGTTTCCAATTTTGTTGAAGGCGATTTTTTCTATTGGATCTCCGATCCTGCGGTTTTCCCCAAAATCGCGCCCACCCTGCGGGAACTTTATAACCAGATCACCGAGTACGACTTCACCGATGTTGAGGAAGACATTCTTAAAGGTGTCTATCAAGAGTTGATTGACATCGACACCCGGCACTCGCTTGGCGAGTACTACACGCCCGACTGGCTGTGCGAACGCATCGTGGCCGATCTGCACTTGGAGCGGCATTCACAAGTACTCGACCCGGCATGCGGATCGGGCTCTTTCTTGCGTGCCTTGGTGGCTCGCTTTCGCGCTGACTGGCCCGACATGCCTGTGCAGCAGATGGCCAATCAGATCAAGGGTATTGATGTTCACCCTTTGTCTGTACAGATCGCCAAGACAACTCTGCTTCTGGCCTTTGGCGAGGCGGTATCACGGGCCAGCGCACCGGTAACGATGCATGTTTATTTGGCGAACACCTTGTTCCTGTCGCAAGACGAAGGCAAGAAGACGCTCTACACCTCGGGCCACCACTTCATGGTTCAGGTAGACAGGCAGCGCCTGCCGCTGGATATGGAGCCATTTATCGGGCAACCAGATCGTTTTGTGAAGGCTATTGGCCTTGCGCAGCATTTTGTTGACTCGCAATTGGACATTGAGCAACCTTACGAGGGGTTCGAGGCTGCGCTGCGCAACCGGGTGTCCAGAGTTACATTGGGCAAGCACCATGTTGGCGAGCTGTATCAGGTTTATCGTGCCATGCGCAAGGCCAAACTGGAGGGGCGCGACAGCATTTGGCAATTTGTACTGCAAAACCTTTACCAGCCCGTGTTCATGTACCGCGCGTTTGACGCTATCGTGGCCAACCCTCCATGGCTCACGTACTCCGATATCAGCAGTGGCGACTATCAGCAGTTGGTGCGCGACATTGCTCGCGCGTATGGACTCATGCCATCAAGCAAGGCCAACAATCCGCACATCGACCTGGCAGCGGTGTTTTTGGCGCATTGCGGTAAATACTTGGCCAAAGATGGCGCGCAGCTCGCTTTTGTGTTGCCTCGTTCTTTCCTTGTGGCGGACCAGCACGGCAATGTGCGAAGCGGCGAGGCCAGCGGCTTCAAGCTGACTGAAGTGTGGGATTTGGATGGCGTCAGCCCTCTGTTCAACGTGCCCGCTTGCGTGCTGATAGCCAACGCGTCGCACCCGGAAGGAGACGATGCCCGGCGGGCCCGCAGCCTGCCCAAAAACGGCATTCTGGGAGATGTGTTTTCTGGCAAGCTGCCGCGCTCGCACATGCACTGGAGTGATGCGAAAACCTTTATCGCCGAAAAGCCTACACGCTGGTACTTCCAGGAACTGGGCAACGAGCAAAGCCGCAAGAAACGATCAGCGCTGGTGCAGCAAAAAATTCAAGGCGGTAGCGGTGGCAACGCCTACGCGCCACGCTTCAAGCAGGGCGCCACCATCGTGCCGCGCGCGTTCTACTTCATTGAATCGCAAAGCGGTCCCATTGGTCCGAATGTCGACGTGCGTGAGCGCATCATCAACGTGCGCACCCATCCGCTGGCGCTCGAAGGGGCCAAGAAGCCCTGGAATGGAATTTCTCTCACTGGCCAGATGCAGGGTCGGTACCTGTTCCGTACGGCGCTGGCCCGTAACGTGCTGCCATTTGCGATGGTAAATCCGCCGCTGGTGGTGCTGCCGCTGGTGATGGAAGACCAGGGTCAGAAGGGTGAACAGTCTTTGCCCGGAAAGTTGGCCTGGCGGCTACTCGACTCTGCTGAACTGACCGAGCGTGGAGATGTGGAGGCGGCGCGCTGGTTTAGTCAATGCGAGCGACTGTGGGACGAGCGGCGCAGCGACAGTGCGAAGAACCAGAAAGCCAGTTTGACGGATTGGCTGGATTGGCAAGCGAAACTTACCCAGCAACCAGTCGATGCCAGCTGGGCGGTGATTTACACCGCCTCTGGAACTGACGCGTCTGCGGTTGCGCTCGACGTGAAGGCGACCCTCGCGCGATTTTTAGCCGATCACAAGACATACATCGCATTCGTCGCCTCAGAGGATGAAGCACGTTTCGTCGAGTGTTACTTGAATTGCGGCTACATCAACCATGCGATTAAGGAGTTTCAATCACGCGGTTTGTTTGGCCCAAGGGACGTGCATAAAAAAATCCTCGAACTTCCTTGGCCCGAGTACTCCCGCAACATCCCTTCACACCGTAAGCTTGTGGCGCTGGGCCGTCAGGCAGCGCAAGCCGTACAGGGCATTTTGGGCACTCAGCAAGATCTGGAGCTCGCTCCGCACACGCTTGGGCGCTTGCGCGCCAGCATTCGCAGAGAACTGGCGCCGTTGCTGGGCGAGATTGACGCACTGGTGGAGGCCATTTCCACGGGGCGAGATCTTGAAAGCCTCTCCAAGGACTGGCAGCGTGTGATTCGCGACTCGCGACCGCTTCCTGCCGGTCAGAATGCAGAAGAACTCAGTGAATTCCTTCGGACGGAACGTAGCCACTGGACTGAGCGTGAACTGCTCGCCAGCAAGGGCCGTAAATGAGCCATGTGCTGCTGCTCGATACCAACGTCTGGAGCCATCTCATACTGAGCGACGAACCGAAGCGCGCCAAGGTCCAAGCCGGTCTGGACGCCTTGCTGCTGAAATATCCTGGAGCTGCGAGAGCCACCAGCCACGTCTGTATCGCCGAGTGTCTGGTGGCTGCGCGGCGCCTGCTTGATCCCGTTGAACGCGCCGCCGCTGAGACTGCATTCCAGGCGGAGTTTGCTAGTCCGAACCTCATGGTGGTCGAGATCGGCGAAACTGTGTGGGACAAAGCCGCAAGTCTGCGGGCCGAAGCCTTGCGCCGCGCTGCGGCAGCGGGAGGGCCGCAGGCCGGTGTAGATGGCGGAAAATTGAAACTGCCCGATGCCGTGGTGGCTGCCAGTTGCCTGGACTTTGATCCACCGGCTATTCTGGTGACCGAGAACGATTCGGATTTCCGTTTTGTTGATCAAACCGGGCAAAACCAGACTGTGGCTGGCTTGAAGGTTGAGCGCGTGGGGTGAAGCCCATTCCGAGCGTGGGCGTGGAGTTGGACGAGCTTTGATTGACGGTGTGTACGAAAAATCGAAGTCCGCACGCATCAAGCGCGTGTACTGGCAAACGCACGAAACAAACTCAGCTGGCACGCAGCTCTACGACAAGGTGGCCAAACACCATGGTTTCATCGTCTACGCACGCTACGTGTGACCGTGAACGTAGCTGTCTGGGACTTCGACGGGCCGGTGGCGCAGCTTGCTCAATGGATACGGGGGCATGAGTCAGGCCGCCCGTTTGAACAGCGCCAAGTGAATTTCCACCGATTCAAATGGCACGAACACCGTGTCTTCAGGCGTGCGCTGTACCAGGCCGTGCTCTTCAAGTTTGCCAATGTCGGTATGCACGTTGGAATAATTGCGCGCCACCTCCTTGGCCAGCGCATAGACAGAGCAGGGGCCGCAGCGCCGCAAGGCCTCCAGCAGATCGATGCGTGCCGGCGTGAGTTCGGAGAAGAGGGCGCGGGCTGACTCGAAGCTCATGTGGTAGTCAGCGCCATAAAGTGCGCTGGCCTCGGCGGCTTTGAGCTGCCGGCGTGCCACGCCGAATACCGAGCCGCGCGGCGCAATTTCAATAATGGCTTTCACGATGGTTTACCTCCAGGTTTCCACGTCGTACTGGAAGTCGTCCAGCAACTGGGTTAGTGATACGAAGCGGTAGGGCTCTTCAATGTCATCGAAGTGTCGATGGTCACCCTTGCCTCGCTCGTTGTCATAGCGCACGCGGCATTGCCCGTCTCCGCCGAAGTACAGCCTGTATTTGTAGAAATGCGTGCAGGGTTCCAGTGCCTGCGGTACCCGCCACACCACGATCTCTACCACCGATCCGTCATCGCGAGTTTCTTTGGCTCTGACTATAGGTTCGGCTTGCATTTATATTGCATTATGGCAATATATTGTGTATTTGCAATGGTGTGAGTTACCTCGTTTGCCACGCTGCTGGCGTCACCCCAGCCGTGCGTCACAATCCCCAAAACAACCCAAGGAGTCCCCATGACCGAACGCAAAGTTGCCCTCGTGACCGGCTCCGCCACGGGCGTCGGCGCAGCCACCGCGCTGCTGCTGGCGCGCCGCGGCTACAACGTGCTGATTAATTACTCAAAGAGCGAAGCCGAAGCGAAGGCTTCGCAAGCGGCTTGCCGTGACGCGGGCGCCGATACCCTGCTGATGCAAGGCGATGTGGCGCAAGACGCCGATTGCAAGGCGCTGGCGCAGGCGGCGGTGGCGCGCTGGGGGCGCATCGACGCGCTGGTCAACAACGCGGGCATTTCCACCTTCACCGGCGCGGCCAACTGGGAGGCGCTGGACGCGCAGACATTCCAGCGCATTCTGGGCGTCAACGCGGTGGGGTCGTTCCAGATGGTGCGCGCCTGCGCGCCGCACCTCAAGGCGTCGGGCGATGGCGCCATCGTCAACGTGTCGTCGATTGCCGGCTCGCTGGGCATCGGCTCGTCGGTGCCGTACATCATGTCCAAGGGCGCGGTCAACTCGATGACGTTGTACCTGGCGCGCGCGCTGGCGCCCGAGATCCGCGTGAACGCGGTCTGCCCGGGCTTGATCACCTCGCGCTGGTTTGTCGACGGCATCGGGCAGGAGGGCTTCGAGAAAGTCAAGGCCATGTACGAGCACACCGCGCCGCTGGCGCGGCCCTGCACGGTTGATGACGTGGCCGAAGCAGTGGTGTGGCTGGTGGACGGCGCGCGCACTGTCACGGGTGAGCTGGTGCAACTGGATTCGGGCATGCACCTGGGCGGCAAGGTGTCGGTGCCCGGGAAGGCCTGAGGCCGCGCTTCAGCCCGGGATGCGCACCGGCAGGTGCGTGAAGCCCCGCACGAAAGTGGAGCGCACCCGCTGGGGTTCTCCCACGACCTCGATGACCGGGAAGCGCTTGAGGATCTCTTCCCACAGGATCTTCAATTGCAGCTCCGCCAGGCGGTTGCCAACGCAGCGATGAATGCCAAAGCCGAACGACAGGTGCTGGCGCGGACGCGCCCGGTCGATGATGAACTGGTCGGCGTTCTCGATCGCCTCTTCGTCGCGGTTGCCCGACAGGTACCACATCACCACCTTATCGCCCTTGCGGATCTGCTTGCCGCCCAGCTCGGCATCGGCCAGCGCCGTGCGGCGCATGTAGGCCAGCGGCGTTTGCCAGCGAATGATCTCGGGGACCATGCTGTCGATCAGCGCCGGGTTCGCGCGTAGTTTGGCGTACTGCTCGGGGTGGTTGTGCAGGGCCAGCAGGCCGCCGCTCATCGAGTTGCGCGTGGTGTCGTTGCCGCCGACGATCAGCAGGATCAGGTTGCCCATGTACTCGCGCGGGCTCATGTTGCGCGTGGCCGCGCCGTGCGCCAGCATCGAC
>JBDTCK010000041.1:0-18329 GCA_039923645.1 Rhodoferax sp. | reverse complement strand
GAGCAGCTCAGCGATGACGAGCGCGCCATTGTCGAGGCCGCGCACACCTTCTGCCAGGAAAAGCTGCAGCCGCGCGTGCTGATGGCGGCGCGTCACGAAAAGTTCGATCGCGAGATCATGAACGAAGCCGGCGCGATGGGTTTCCTCGGCTCGACGATTGAAGGCTACGGCTGCGCCGGGCTCAATTACGTGAGCTACGGCCTGGTGGCGCGCGAGGTCGAGCGCGTCGACAGCGGCTACCGCAGCGCCATCAGCGTGCAAAGCTCGTTGGTGATGCATCCGATCAACGAATATGGCTCCGAAGCCCAGCGCCAGAAGTACCTGCCCAAGCTCGCCACCGGCGAGTGGGTCGGCTGCTTTGGCCTGACCGAGCCGAACCACGGCTCCGACCCGGCCAGCATGATCACGCGGGCCAAGCCGGTCGATGGAGGCTATATCGTCAAGGGCGCCAAGATGTGGATCACGAACGCACCGATTGCCGATGTGTTCGTGGTCTGGGCCAAGCTGGCCGATCCTGACGGCAAGGTGGGCGGGCAGGAGAGCATCCGCGGCTTCGTGCTGGAAAAAGGCATGAAGGGCCTCTCCGCACCCAAGATCGAGGGCAAGATGAGCCTGCGCGCCAGCGTCACGGGCGAGATCGTGATGGACGACGTGTTCGTGCCAGAAGCCAACCTGCTGCCTAACGTGAGCGGCCTGAAGGGGCCGTTCGGCTGCCTGAACAAGGCACGCTACGGCATTGCCTGGGGCGCTCTGGGTGCCGCCGAGGACTGCTGGCACCGCGCACGCCAGTACACGATGGACCGCGTGCAGTTCGGCCGCCCGCTGGCGCAAAACCAGCTGATCCAGAAAAAGCTGGCCGACATGCAGACCGAGATCGCGCTGGGCCTGCAGGGCTGCCTGCGCGTGGGCCGCCTGATGGACGAGGGCAAGGCCGCACCCGAGATGGTCAGCCTGATCAAGCGCAACTCATGCGGCAAATCGCTCGACATCGCCCGCATGGCGCGCGACATGCACGGCGGCAACGGCATCCACGACGAATACCACGTGATCCGGCACATGATCAACCTGGAAACCGTGAACACTTATGAGGGCACGCACGACGTGCACGCGCTGATCCTGGGGCGCGCCCAGACCGGATTGCAGGCGTTTTATTGATCCGGCGCCGGCCCGGGTTGGGCCGACCCCTTAAAATCGCAGGCTGGTGCAGGTACCCCGGAGAAAATCAGCAATGACCGCCCCCCTGAATTTTGAGCAGGCCCGTTTCAACATGATCGAGCAGCAGATCCGCCCGTGGGAGGTGCTGGACAGCCACGTGCTGCAGCTGCTGTCGGTCGTCAAGCGCGAAGACTTCGTGCCGCTGGCCCACAAGGCGCTGGCCTTCGTAGACATGCAAATCCCGCTGCCGCCGCAGACGCACACGAGCCAGTGCATGCTCGAGCCCAAGGTCGAGGCGCGCATCCTGCAGGAGGTGGCGCTGAAAAAGCACGAGACCGTGCTGGAAATCGGTGCCGGCTCGGGCTACATGGCCGCGCTGCTGGCGCACCGCGGGCAGCGCGTGGTGTCGCTGGAGATCAACCCCGAGCTGGCCCGCACGGCCCGCGCCAACCTGCAAAAGGCCTGCATTTACAACGTCGAGGTGCACGAGGCAGACGGCGCCCAGGGCATTGCGACCGAGTCCCCTTTCGACGTCATCGTGCTCAGTGGCTCGGTCGCCACCGTGCCGCAGGCCCTGCTGGCGCAGCTCAAGATGGGTGGCCGGCTGGCCGCCATCGTCGGCGACGAGCCCGTGATGCGCGCCACCATCGTCACGCGTGTGGGCGACAACGACTGGCGCACGCTGCAGCCGTGGGACACGCTGGCGCCGCGCCTGTTGAACTTCCCCGAGCCTGCTGCGTTCGTCTTCTGAACCCGGCTGCCACCATCGTCGACCTTTTGGGGAACCCGCCACCATGATTTCCGAAGTCAGCCCCGCCCACTTTTCCGACTGGCTGCAGAGCGCCCGGGCGCACGGCCAGCCCGTATTGCTCGATGTACGCGAGCCGCCGGAATTGCAGACCTCCAGCATTCAGCCCGGGGACTTCAGCCTGCTGACGATCCCGATGGGCGAAATACCGGCGCGCCTGGCCGAACTGGATCCGGTGCAGCCGGTGGCCTGCCTGTGCCACCACGGCGCACGCAGCCTGCGCGTGGCGACGTATCTGGCGCAAAACGGCTTCGAGCATGTGGCCAATATCACGGGCGGCATCGACGCCTGGTCACAGCAACGCGACACCACGGTGCCGCGCTACTGAGCGCCGCCCCTACCGTTTCAGCAGCGTCACCACGGCGTCCGCTGTCTTGTCGGCGGCCCCCCGGTGCGCCGCCGCAAATCTGGTCCCGCGCCCGGCCATGGCCGCCCGGCCCTGCGTGTCGCGTGCCAGGGTCAGCGCGGTTTGCAGCGCCTGCGCCATGGACTCGGCCCGGCTGGCCGCGCCGGCGGCCTCGGCCAGCCGCGCAGCCTGCGCAAAATTGAAGGTCGAAGGCCCCATCACCATGGGACAGCCGCAGGCCGCGGCCTCGATCAGGTTCTGTCCACCAAGCGGCTCGAAGCTGCCGCCGAGCAGGGCCACATCGGCCAGGCCGTAATACAGCGCCATCTCGCCCAGCGAGTCGCCGAGCCAGATGTCAGCGCACTGCGGGTCCGCTGCCCAGCTACTACGCCGCGACACGGAAAAGCCGTGCTGGCCGATCAACGCGGCCACTTCGTCGAAGCGCTGCGGATGCCGTGGCACGATCAGCCACTGCACTTCATTTACTATTGTTTTAATAGTGTCGTCCGAAGGTGACGTCTGCGTTCCAGACCGAAATGATTCAAGAAGCTGAAGCAGCTGAAGTTCCTCGCCCTCACGCGAACTGGCGAGCAAAATCACGGGCCGCCCGCATGCGGCGCGCCAGACCTTGCCCTGCGCGATTTGTGCCGCATCGGGCTTTGCGTCGAACTTGAGATTGCCAAATACCGCGCGGACCGGCGCGCCGAGCTGGCGCAGGCGCTGGGCACCTATCTCGGTCTGGGCCCACACGGCGGCCAGCGACTGGTAGGCAGGCTTGGCGAACCAGGCCAGGCGCAGCGCATTGCGCAGCGATTTTTCGCTGAGCCGCGCGTTGGCCAGCACGAGCGGCACGCCGGCCCGCCGGCACGCCGCCGCCAGATTGGGCCAAACCTCGGTCTCCAGCAGCACACCAATGCGCGGCCTGAAGTGCTGCAGGAACCGCTGCACCGCACCGGGCGTATCCCAAGGCTGCCAGACCTGAACGTCCCCCGGTTGCAGCAGGCCGGCGCCCTCGGCACGCCCGGTCGCTGTGCCGTTGGTCAGCAGCAGACGCATGCCGGGCAGGCGCTGGCGCAATTGCCGGATCAGGATGGCGGCGGTGCGCGTCTCGCCCAGCGACACGGCATGCAGCCAGATGTACCCCGCGTCGGCCGGCACGCTGTAGTGCCCGAAGCGCTCGTCGATCGCCTGCAGGTAGCCTGGCTCCGCCGCCCCGCGCCGCGCCAGCTTGCGGCGCAGCATGGGCTGTGCCAGCCAGATGGCCAGCGAATAGAGACTGCGGCTTGCGCTCAATGCGCCGCTTCCTCGATCTTTGCTTCGGGTTTGACCTGGCGCAACAGCACCAGCATTTCGCTCTCGATGCGCTGCAGGGCCTCGGGCGTGTGGCCCTCGAAGCGCAGCACCAGCACGGGCGTGGTGTTGGAGGCGCGAATCAGCCCGAAGCCGTCGGGCCAATCGACGCGCAGACCATCGACGTCCGATACCCTGGCCGGCGCGGCAAAGACACCAGCGGCCCTGGCCTGCAGTTCGGCAGTGACGCGGTGCGGCTCGCCCTCGGCGCACCTCACGTTGAGCTCGGGGGTTGAAAAGCTGGTCGGCAGCGCGTTGAGCACGGCGTTGGCATCGGGCGAGCGGCTCACGATCTCGAGCAGGCGGCAGCCCGCATAGGTGCCGTCGTCAAAACCAAACCAGCGCTCCTTGAAAAAGATGTGGCCGCTCATCTCGCCACCGAGCGGTGAGTCGATCTCTTTCATCTTCGCCTTGATCAGCGAGTGCCCGGTCTTGTACATCAGCGACTTGCCGCCCGCCGCCTCTATAGCCGGTGCGAGGCGCTGCGAGCACTTCACGTCGTACACGATCTCGCCACCCGGCACCCGGCTCAAAACATCCTGCGCGAACAGGATCATCTGCCGGTCCGGGTAAATGTTGTTGCCGTCTTTGGTGACAATGCCCAGCCGGTCGCCGTCGCCGTCAAAAGCCAGGCCGAGCTCGGCATCGCAGTTGTGCAGCGCCTTGATCAGGTCGCGCAGGTTCTCTGGTTTGCTCGGATCGGGATGGTGGTTCGGAAAGTTGCCGTCCACCTCGCTGAACAGCTCGGTCACCCGGCAGCCCAAGGCGCGAAAGATGGCGGGGGCGGACGCGCCAGCCACACCATTGCCACAATCGACCACAATGTGCATGGGCCGCGCCAGTTTGGCATCAAGCACGATGCGGGCCTGGTACGGTGCCATCACGTTGATATTTCGTACGTGACCATTACGCTGCAGCACCCAGCTCTCCTCTTCCATCATGCGGCGCAGCGCCTGGATGTCGTCGCCGTAGATGGCGCGGCCGCCCAGCACCATCTTGAAGCCGTTGTAGTCCTTCGGGTTGTGGCTGCCGGTCACCTGGATGCCGCTGCTGCACAGCGTGCTGGCGGCAAAGTAAAGCATGGGCGTCGTCACCATGCCAACGTCGATCACGTCGACGCCGGCGGCCAGCAGGCCGCGCACGAGCGCGGCGGCCAGCAGGGGGCCGCTCAGGCGACCGTCGCGGCCGACCGCAACGACCCGCTCGCCCCGCGCGAGAGCGATGGTGCCGAACGCCCGACCGAGCGCCTCGGCCACGTCGGGATTCAATGTGGACGGCACCACGCCGCGAATGTCGTACGCCTTGAAAATGGAGGGTGCCAGCTGCATGAAATAGGTGTCCGCGAAGTTTGGATGTTGCCCGGGATTGTAGGCGCGGGTCCTGCGGGGAACATGTCCGAAAACGACTAGTCGAGATCTCCGTGCCGCGTATCATCAAGTCCATGAACACCCTGGACGCGACCCGCAGCGACGACGCCTGCTACCTGGCCCTGAAGACCCGGGACGCGCGCTTTGACGGCAGCTTTTTCACAGGCGTGACCTCCACCGGTATCTACTGTCGTCCGGTCTGCGGCGTGAAGACGCCCAGGCGCGAGAACTGCCGCTTCTTCGGGCATGCGGCGCAGGCGGAGAGCGCCGGTTTCCGGCCTTGCCTGCGCTGCCGCCCTGAATTGGCACCGCGCTCGATCGCGTGGTCGATCCAGGATGCCTCCACCATCCTGGCGCAGCAGGCGGCCCGGCTGCTCGACGAGCCCGAGGCCTGGGAGACTAGCGCCCCCACGCTTGTCGCTTCGCGTACTGCGCTGCCCCCCGAGGGGGCGCGTTTCGCCTTGGGGCGGCCCGGCGGCGAAACCCCGGCCTCGCCGACGATGGAGCAGCTGGCGGCGCGCCTGGGCGTGAGCGACCGCCACGTGCGGCGAATTTTCGAGGCGCAATTTGGCGTCTCCCCTATGCAGTACCTGCAAACCCGCCGCCTGCTCACGGCCAAGCAATTGCTGGCCGACACCGACCTGCCCATCACGCAGATCGCCTTGATCAGCGGCTTTGGCAGCGTGCGGCGCTTCAACGCGGCATTCGTGGCGCACTACAAGCTGAACCCGACGCAGCTGCGCCGCGCCGGCGCCGCGCCGGCGGGCCGGGGCATCAGTGTACGGCTCGGCTACCGGCCGCCGTACGATGTCGACGCCATGCTCGGGTTTTTGGAGAAACGGCAACTGGGAACTATTGAATTCGTAGCTAACAGTCAAGACCAGCCAATGGCTGGCAGGACTTTTAGTATGAAATCAGGTGGCAAGACGCATGCCGGCTGGCTCGTCGTCGAATTCGCCCCCGCACAGCATCAGCTGATCCTGCGCGTGAGCGATTCGCTGCACGACGTGCTGCCGCAAGTGATCCGCCGGGTGCGCGCCGCGTTCGACCTCGATGCCGACCCGCTGGCCATCAACAGTGCGTTGAGCGCCCGCTTTCCACAGGGCGACGGGCTGCGCGTGCCGGGCACGCTCGACGGCTACGAACTGGCCGTGCGGGCCGTGCTGGGCCAGCAGATCACGGTGGCGGCAGCGCGCACGCTGGGCACGCGGCTGGTGGAGAAATTCGGCGAACCCGTTAACACGCCCTACCCCGAGCTGACGCGGCTCTTTCCGACGCCGGCCGTGCTCGCAGAGGCCAGCGGCGATGCGCTGGGCCAGCTGGGCATCGTGCGGCAGCGCCAGGCGGCCATTGTGGCGATCGCGCGCGCGGTGGTGGAACAACGCCTGCAACTGCATGGCGGGGCAAATGTTCAAGCTACGGTTGCGGCACTGAAGGAGTTGCCCGGCATTGGCGATTGGACGGCGCAGTACATCGCCATGCGGGCGCTGCGCTGGCCCGACGCGTTCCCGGCCGGCGATGTGGCGCTGCAAAAAGCACTGGGCGTGCTCGATCCGAAAAACCCGTTGCGCGCCGCGCGCGAGGCTGAGGCCACATCGAACGCCTGGAAGCCTTGGCGCAGCTACGCCGTGATCCGCGCCTGGGCCACGCTGCCCGAGCCCGTGAAAAAACCGAGGACTACAAAAAAGATAGTGGCAAGCCAAGACAGGACAATGGCTACAGCCTTAAACGACCAGAAATCAAGAGGTGAATGACATGAAATTCAATACACCACTCGTGCAGACGACATTCCAGAGCCCGCTCGGCCCCGTGATCGTTGCTGCCAGCGACCAGGGCCTGGCCGGCGTCTGGTTCGACGGCCAGCGCCACATGCCCGACAAGTCCACCTGGCGCGCCGATGACCGGCACCCGGTGCTGGTGCGCGCCGTGCAGCAACTCACCGAGTATTTCTCGGGTGAGCGCACGACGTTCGACCTGACGCTGGATTTGCACGGCGGCACGGAATTCCAGCGATCGGTCTGGCAAGCGCTGCTCAAGATCCCGCGGGGCACAACCACCAGCTACGGCGCCATCAGCTCGGGCATCGGCAAGCCGGCGGCCGTGCGGGCGGTCGGGGCCGCCGTGGGACTCAACCCGATCAGCGTCATCGTGCCGTGCCACCGGGTGATCGGATCCGACGGTTCGCTGACGGGCTATGCGGGTGGACTCGATCGCAAGGTGGCGCTGCTCAAGCTCGAGGCCGCTACGGTACGCCCGCAAGCTGCCATGCAAGAGAGTCTCATTTGACAGCCGCCGCTCCGTCGTCCGCTGTGGCACCCAGGTCGCCGTGGGCGAGCGATTTCGTGTTGCTGTCCGCCATCTGGGGCGCGTCGTTCCTGTTCATGGATCTGGCCACGGTGGAATTCGGCGCCGTGCCCACGGCCGCCGTGCGCGTGACGATTGCCGCGCTGTTCCTGACCCCGATACTGTTGAAGCACGGCCTGGGTCCGCAGTTGCTGCGCCACTGGAAGCCGGTGTTTGTGGTCGGCCTGCTGAATTCGGGTATTCCGTTCGCGCTGTACTGCTTTGCGCTGCTGACCATTCCGACCGGCTTGTCGGCCATCCTCAACGCCACGGCACCGCTGTTTGGCGCCGTGGTCGCGTGGCTGTGGCTGAACGACCGGCTGGGCGCCTCGCGCGTGCTGGGGCTGGTCATCGGGTTTATGGGGGTCGCCCTGCTGGCGTGGGACAAGGCACGCCTGAGCCCGTCGGGTGGCGCTTCGGGTTGGGCCAATCTGCTGGCAATCGGTGCCTGCCTGCTGGCCTGCCTTTGCTACGGCATCGCGGCCAGCTTTACCAAGCGCTACCTGATCGGGCTGCCGCCCCTGCTCACCGCGACCGGCAGCCAGCTCGGCGCCGCTCTCGGGCTGGTGCTGCCCGCGCTGTGGCTGTGGCCCGCGCAGATGCCCGGTGCCCGGTCCTGGCTGTCGCTGTTGGCCCTGGGGGTGTTGTGCACCGGCGTGGCTTACATCCTGTACTTTCGGCTGATCGAGCACGCCGGGCCGGCGCGTGCGCTGGCGGTGACGTTCGTCGTGCCGGCGTTCGCGGTGCTCTACGGCGTGGTATTTCTGGGCGAGCATGTCACGACGTGGATGGTGGTATGCGCCGGCGTGATCGTGTGCGGCACGGCATTGTCGATGGGCTTGCTCCGGCTCGGGCGCAGCGCCCAGCCTGGATGATTGCCTTGCATTACCCCCGCACGGGTCGCGCCACCGGCTACTGGAGAGCGCCGGCAATCACGTTGATGCTCAGTGCCAGCACCACCATGTTGAAGGCGAACGCCGTGACGCTGTGTATCAGCGTCAGGCGCCGCATCTCGCGCGAGGTGACCTGCACGTCGGAGACCTGGGAGGTCATGCCGACCACATAGGCCGAGTACATGAAATCGAAATAGTCCGGGTCCTGCTGGCCGGGAAATTCGAGCCCGCCGCCGTTCGGTCCGGGCTCGATCAACTCCTGGTAATAGCGGTGCGCATAGCGGAACGCAAAAATAGTGTGCATCAGCAGCCACGAACAGGCCAGCGCCGTCATCGCGAGAATCAGGTGCCCGTTGCGCCGCGCGGTGGACAGGCCTTTGACGCTGTGCAGCATCATGACGATGGCCGCGATGCTGGCCAGCACCACCAGCAGCATCAGGAAGAATAGGATTTTGCCGGACTGGTCCTGTGCCTGGGCCCGCTCGCGGGTGCGCGCGGCGTCGAACTCGACCGCCAGCCACCAGGACAGCACCAGGTAGCAGCCCGCGCCCACGCACCAGGCCAGCAGGCCGCGCGACTGGATCGTGAGCGGCAGCGGCAGCACGGCCGTGACCACCCCTGCAGCGGCTGCGTACATCAAGCGGCGCTGGCCCGTGGTCTCTGAAAAATGTTTGCGCATGCCGGCGATTGTGGCGCGGAAAACAGAAAAGCCGCTAGACCAAGAAGGTTCAACGGCTTTTCGATATTGGCGGAGTGTTGATCCGCTGAGCGCAGATGCTCAGGAACGGGCCGAGCAGACCGCCCGGCTGAAATGTTGCCGGACAGGTGTTGGCACCGATTCCGATTTGACCTGCACCGCTGTTAAGGGTTGACCACCCGCGATCCTCACTCGCATGAGGCTTGGCACGGCCTCCAAGGTATCCACAGCTGGTCGGTCCGCGGTGGGCATAAATACCTCGGGCTGGTCAATTCCGGATCGACAGGAACAATGCAGGGGTTCCGGGGGGAGTGAGCGGTATGGCCACAGTCGACGCATCCGTGCAGCTGCACAACTGGATCGACAAATCGAGGTCGATTGTTTTACCGTCCAACAATGGAGCTACGGATTGCATAGTGGGATGAATAGTTAAGCGGCTGCGCATTGTTGCGAGTCAGCTAGCGCCTGCGGGCAACGGCTCCGCCGCGCCAGAGTCATTGGAGAAGGCGTAAATCAGCACGTTTCGATAGGTCTCGCCTGGCTGCAGTCGCGCTGAGCCGAATTGAGGCCGGTTTGGTGTATCTGGGTGCCGCTGAGGCTCGAGCGCGAATCCGTCGCTTTGCCGATAAATGCGTTGCCCTTTGCCGATAGTCGTGCCATCCAGACGATTGCCAGAGTAGAACTGCAGTCCCGGTTGGTTGGAGTACAACGTCATGACGCGACCGGAGGCGGGATCTCTGACGCTAGCTGCCCGGCGCGGCGGTTGGTCGGCTTGGCCATTAATTACCCAGTTGAGGTCGTAGCCTTGACCAATGAGTAATTGAGGCTCCGTTGCGCGACGGATGTCCTTGCCTATCGGTTTTGCCGTGCGGAAGTCGCACGCCGTATCAGTGACGTCGACGTATTCCCCTGTTGGGATCATGTTTAAATCGACAGGCGTGAAGGTGTCGGCGGCTATCTCAAGTTCGTGTTGCATCACGCTGCCAGACCCGTCTCCGCCAAGATTCCAGAAAGTGTGATTGCTGAGATTGACGATAGTCGGCCGATCGGTCGTAGCGCGGTAGTCGACCGTAAGTAAGTTGCGAGCATCAAGCGAGTAGGTCACCGACGTCTCGAGATTGCCGGGAAAACCCATATCACCGTCATCACTGGTCATACCCAGTGTGACGCTGGCCACCGCAGCTTCACATTCGGTGTTCAGAACACGCCAGGTCCGTCGATCAAACGCTGCCGAGCCGCCGTGCAGTGTGTTGCCACGTTCATTGGTATCGAGTTGATAGATCTCGCCATCCAGGCAGAAACGGCCGTTGGCAATGCGGTTGGCATAACGACCCACGGTCGCGCCAAAATACTGTGGCTTGGTGAAGTAAGGGATCAGGCGCTCATGGCCGAGAACCACATCTGCGACTAATCCATGGCGATCGGGCGCCAGCACGGATTGAAGTGCCGCACCGAACGTGATGACGCAAGCTTGCATGCCGCAGCCGTTGGCAAGCGTAATCGCTTCTACCTTTTCACCACTGGGGAGCCGGCCAAATAACGTTCTCTTCAGCGTAGCCGCCTCTTGCAAAGGTAAGTTGTTCAATTTTTACACCATGAGGTTTCGGTATCACCGTTACGATCTGAAAACTGCCGCCCGACGGATCAACTACATCGAATTCAACGACCGATTAGGTCTAGACGTTTGCCGGCATATGCCCGAAGGAGCGGCCGTTCAAACTCGGGTTCTATTTTCACCTCGACTCGGGGCCATCATCGCTGGCATACAGACCGTGCACATGATTCGCAAAGGCCAGCTCGGCGGAGTCAAAGACTAAATCTCGTCGCCAGCGAACCAGTTCTACTCGCTGGCTTTCTGATCGACATCCTCATCGCGCTATTGCGACAGAATCACCCGAAATCCTTGCTGATGCCGTCAAAGCGCACGCGCAGGCTCACGGCAGCTTCGTCCAGCGTCCACCCGCGTTCGATGAGCGCACCGCGGCTTCGATGAAGGCCATGCCCTTGATGCCGTCTGCGAGGGTCGGAAAGCTCACCGCGGCATCGAGCGGTGTGCCGGGCCGACGCGCGGCGCGGATCGCCTGCGCGATCTCGCTGTAGATTGTCGCGAAGGCTTCGAGGTAGCCCTCCGGGTGGCCCGAAGGGATACGCGACACGCGCGCCGCCGCGGCATTGGCCGCGCCGGTGGCGCGGCCAATGACTTGCGTTGGCTGGCCGAAGGGCGACCAGTACAGCTGGTTCGGCTGCTCCTGGTGCCAATCGAGCCCGCCCTTGCTGCCGTACACGCGCAGGCGTAGGCCGTTGTCGTTGCCCGGTGCCACCTGGCTGGCCCACAGCATCCCACGCGCGCCGTTGGCATAGCGCAGCATGACCTGCACGTTGTCATCGAGCCGACGACCCTTGACGAAGGTGCTCAGATCGGCACATAGCGACTCGGCAGGAATGCCGGTGACGTAGTCGGCCAGGTTGTAGGCATGCGTGCCGATGTCGCCGATGCAGCCGCCCACACCCGAGCGCTTGGGGTCGGTGCGCCAGGCGGCCTGCTTCTGACCGGTGACCTCCAGCGCCTCGGTCAGCCAGTCCTGCGGATACTCGACCTGCACCACGCGAATCTCGCCTAGCGCGCCTTCAGCCACCAGCTGTCGCGCATGGCGCACCATGGGATACCCGATGTAGTTGTGGGTGACAGCGAAGATCCGGCCGTGTCTGTCGGCCAACTTCTGCAAACGCAGCGCATCCTTCAGGCTGGTCGCCACCGGCTTGTCGCAAATGACGTGGATGCCGGCTTTCAGGAATGCCTCGGCCACCGGTGCGTGGACGTCATTCGGCGTGACGATGGCCACAACCTCAATGCCATCGTCGCGCGCGCCTTCGGCCTCAGCCATCTCGGCAAAGGTGCCATAGATGCGCTCCAGACCCAGTGAGATGCCCGAGCGCTGCGACTTTGCGGGGGTAGACGACAGCGCACCCGCGAGGAGCGTGTAGTGGTCGTCCAGTCGTGCTGCGATGCGATGCACGGCACCAATGAATGCGCCTTCGCCACCACCGACCATGCCCAAGCGGATGCGTGGCGACGGTGTCGCTGACGCTGACGCTGACGCTGTTTCAGGGCTACCCGTCTTCTTGCCGCGTTTGACTTTGCTTTTCGGGCCCTCGATGGTCATGTCTTCCTCCCGGCCAGACCCAGCATGCGCCGCAGCTGTACCGGGTCGGAGGCGCTGCCGGCGAAGTCGTCAAAGGCCTTCTCGGTGACGCGGATGAGGTGCTTCTTGATGAACTCCGCACCCTCGGCCGCGCCTTGCTCGGGATGCTTGATGCAGCATTCCCATTCGAGCACCGCCCAGCTGTCGAAGCCGTACTGCGCCATCTTCGAGAAGATCGCGCCGAAATCCACCTGCCCGTCGCCGAGCGAGCGGAAGCGCCCGGCGCGGTCAATCCACGGCTGGTAGCCCGAATACACGCCCTGGCGCCCCGTGGGGCGGAACTCGGCATCCTTGATGTGCAGCGACTTGATGCGTTCGTGGTAGATGTCGATGAACTCCAGATAGTCGAGCTGCTGCAGCACGAAGTGCGAAGGGTCGTAGTTGATTGCGCAGCGCGGGTGATTGTTCACCCGCTCGAGGAACATCTCGAAGGTAGTGCCGTCGAACAGGTCCTCGCCGGGGTGCAGCTCGAAGCAGACGTGGCAGTCGGCATCCTCGTGCGCGTCGAAGATCGGCCGCCAGCGCTTTGCGAGCTCGTCAAAGGCGGCCTCGATCAGGCCGGCCGGGCGCTGCGGCCACGGGTACAGGTAGGGCCAGGCAAGCGCGCCAGGGAAGCTGACGTTACTCTTCAGGCCCAGGTTCTTCGATGCCTTGGCCGACAGCAGCATCTGCTTGACGGCCCATTGCTGGCGCGCTTTCGGGTTGCCGCGCACCGCTTCGGGCGCGAAGCCGTCGAAGGCCTCGTCGTAGGCCGGATGTACGGCCACCAGCTGGCCCTGCAGGTGCGTGCCGAGCTCGGTAATCTCGACGCCGTTATCGTTTGCGATACCCTTGAGCTCCTCGCAATAGGTCTTTGACCTGGCGGCCTTTTCCATGTCGAAGATGCGGCCGTCCCACGACGGGATCTGCACGCCCTTGAAGCCCAGGCCGCCGGCCCACTTCGTGATCGACTGCCATGAATCGAAGGGCGCAGTGTCGCTCGCAAACTGCGCCAGATAGATGCCGGGGCCTTTGATGTTGGTCGCCATGGTGTGTTCCTTTCGGTGGTTTTCAGAGATAGCTGTTGACCAGGTGTTCCAGCCGCTCCTGGCGGACCGACACCGGCTGCGGTTTGAGGGCCTTGCGTCCGACCTCGTCGGCCAGCGGCGCACCTTCGGGCGCAACATCGCGGTCGTGGAAGGTGGTCGGCTCGCGTCGCGTGAAATACGTTGCCGGCATAGCCTCGTCGGCGGGCTTCTGGGGTTTGGGCTTCTTGCTCATCATTCTCCCGTTCGTTCTCAGGTTCAGGTGGTTGGCGCGTGCGGCACTGCACGTAGCAGGCTGTACAGCGTTCGCCAGCAGTCGAAGGCCTCGTCGTACTGCTTCGCCAGTGCAGCGCGCGGCTCGAAACTGCGCAGCCGTTTCAACTTGGCGGCTTGCACGCTGCCACCCTCGGCGGCCATGCGTGCGAGCCGTGCCGCGCCCAGTGCACAGCCGTGCTCGCTGCCTTCGACCAAGTGCAGCGTCATGCCGAGCACATTGGCCAGCACGTCGGCCCAGTACGCCGAGCGCGAGCCGCCGCCGATCAGATCGGCGTCGGTGGTGCGCGTGCCGGCGGCGGCGAGCGCGTCACGCGCGTCACGGAATGCGTAGGCGACACCTTCGAGCACCGCCTGAGTCATGGCCGCGCCCGTGGTGTCGGCGGCCAGGTCGAGAAAGCCCCCGCGCACGTGCGCATCATTGTGTGGCGTGCGCTCGCCCGACAGGTAGGGCGCGAACCAGCAGGGCGCGGGCACCGTGGGGCGCTCGCCCAAAGGGGCCAGCGCCTGCGCTTCGCTGCGGCCGGTGGCCTGCGCCCAGAAGCTCAGGCTCGATGCAGCTGACAGTAGCACGCCCATCTGGTGCCAGGTGTCGGGCAGTGCGTGGCAGAAGGCGTGCACGCCGCGCTCGGGGCACGGCGCGAAGCCCGCCGTCGTGGCCCAAAGCACGCCGGACGTGCCGAGAGACAGGAATGCATCACCCGGCGCCACGGCACCGATGCCGACCGCGCCGGCGGCGTTGTCGCCAGCGCCTCCGGCGATCAGCGGCGTGTGCACGAAGCCCCACCGTTCGACCCACTGCGGCAGCAACTCGCCGGCTGACGCGTTGCCTTCGACCAGGCGCGGCATCTGTGCCTCGCTCAGGCCACACGCCGCCAGCATTTCGGCCGACCAGCGGCGCGCGCCGACATCAAGCCACAGCGTGCCCGAGGCATCGGACATCTCCTCAATGAACTCGCCGCACAACCTGAAGCGCAGCCAGGCCTTGGGCAGCAGCACTGTGGCGGTGCGAGCGAAGACCTCGGGCTCGTGCTCGCGCACCCACAGCAGCTTGGGCGCTGTGAAGCCGGGCATCGCGGCATTGCCGGTGATGTGGCGCGATTGCGGCACGTGCGCTTCGAGCTGCACGCATTGCGCGGCGCTGCGGCCGTCGTCCCACAGGATGCAGGGGCGCAGCACGCGCGCTTGCGCGTCCAGCAGAGTCGCGCCGTGCATCTGCCCTGACAGGCCGATGGCGCGCACGGCAACCAGCGTCTCACGCTGCGTGGCTTGCAACTCATCGAGGCAAACGCAGGTGGCTGACCACCAATCCTCCGGATCCTGCTCCGACCAGCCCGGCTTCCGGTGGCTCTGGGCCAGCGGCGAGCTGGCGATGGCAACGATGCGCTCTCCGTCAAGCAGCAAAGCCTTCACGCCCGAGGTGCCGAGATCAATGCCGAGGGTGATCATGGCAGGTTGCCGCGCAAGTAGATGTCGATGCGGATACGCTCTTGGCCAGCCATCATGGGCTCGCCGCTGTGCCGCGCTAGCGGCAGGCGCAAGGCCGAGCGGACTTCGTGGCCGGTGTCTTGGTTCAAGACCGCGTCGGCGGTGCCGCTGAGCAGGTGCTCGCGGCTGTGCGGTGTCAGTTCGCAATTTCCCGCGCGTATGCGCGCCAGCTTTCGATCAAGGCTTTTCACGTGACTGGTCCTCAGCGGCGTTCAGCGAGAGGGCGCTGGACGCCGATCGCAATAAGCTTCCGGGCTGGGTGGACAACCTGAAAGGGGAACTCAGCGCTCACAGGTAACGGTTGACGAGATTTTCAAGCATTTCCTGGTGACCCGAGCGCGGCTTTGGATCAAGTCCGTTCTGCACGGCCAAATCAGCGACTGCCGCCAGGCCCAGTTCCTTGTTCAGCACCTGCTTGCCGAAGCCAGTGTTCCAGTCGGCGTAGCGTGCTTCTCTGAAGGCGCCGAGCTTGTCGTCTTCCACCATGCGGGCGGCGACGAGCAGCCCTTGTGCCAGCGTGTCGATGCCGCCGATGTGCGCGTAGACCAAGTCGAGTGCGTCCACGCTCTGGCGCCTTACTTTGGCATCGAAGTTGAAACCGCCTTTGGTCATGCCGCCGGCTTTGAGTACGTGGTAGATTGAAAGCGCCGTTTCTTCTACGTCATTCGGGAACTGGTCAGTATCCCATCCGTTTTGCGAGTCGCCGCGATTGGCATCAACCGAACCGAAGCAGCCGAGCGCCATGGCGGTCGCGACTTCGTGTTCAAAGCTGTGGCCGGCCAGCGTCGCGTGATTGCATTCGATGTTGACCTTCACTTCGTTTTCGAGACCGTGCTGCTTGAGGAAGCCATAGACCGTCGCCACGTCGAAGTCATATTGGTGCTTGCTCGGCTCCATCGGTTTTGGCTCAACCATGATCTGGCCGGCAAAGCCGATCTTGTGCTTGTGTTCAACCACCATGTTCAGGAAACGGCCCATTTGCGCGAGTTCGCGCTTGAGATCGGTGTTAAGCAGTGTTTCGTAGCCCTCGCGGCCACCCCACAACACGTAGCCGCTACCGCCGAGTCGCTTGGTCGCTTCCAGGGCGTCGCGTACTTGCAGCGCCGCACAGGCAAAGACTTCTGGATCGGGGTTGGTCGACGCACCGGCCATATAGCGCGGATGCGAAAACAGGTTGGCGGTACCCCATAGCAGCCGGATACCGGTGCGTTCCTGCGCGGCGGCTGCTTTGTCGACCATGTGCGCGAAAGCTTTCTGGCTGTCGCGCAGGTTGCCCATGTCGGGTGCCAGGTCGCGGTCATGGAAGGTGTAGAAGGGCGTGCCGAGCTTTTGCACAAAGCTCATCGCTTCTTCGAGTTTCAGTTCGGCCATGGCCAGTGGATCACCTGCCCTGAGCCAGGGACGGTCAAAGGTTCCGCTACCGAAAACGTCACTGCCCGACAAGCAGAAGGTGTGCCAATAGCACACGGCGATGCGCAGGTGGTCTTCCATGGTTTTGCCCAGAACAATGCGTTTGGGGTCGTACCAACGGTATGCCAGCGGGTTGTTTGTATCAGGGCCGGCGTAGCGCACGGGTTCGATTTCCGAGAAATAATTTCCAGACATTCGTGTCTCCTGAAAAATCAAATTGATTGAACGGAAGCGCCCCTTGGTGCTCCCATCAAAAATCTGCGATGCCGTCAAAAAAACGCCTGAGCCGGCACATTTATTGCCGACAATAAAATACCGTTTCCCGCCTGGCCTGCCTGCGCTTCATTGATCTAACGCCGATTCCACGAGGTGGCGTCATTTTTTCACCCTAATAAATTAGCCGCAAAGTCTCAGCAAAAAAAGGAACCGCTGCGCTCTCGGCTCAGGTGCGTGCGTGCCGCAACCATGAACTGCAATGTATCCGACACTGGACAGCGGGTCTGTTATGTTTCAAACTAAAAGTGATACTTTTTTAGCAGAAACGGAAACGGGTTTTCCCGGCAAACCGATTGGATCGCTCCGGAAACAGGACGGCGAGTGTAATAGGGGACGAAAAGGACGAAGCATGCGTATTGTTTTCGAAAAAGTGCCGGCTTCCGAGGGTTCTTCCTTCGGCTGTTTTCATGCTGGCGGTCGCGTGTTTGATTGCCCCTACCACATTCATCCGGAGGTGGAGATTCTCCAAATTCTCAGTGGGCGGGGATTGTTGGTCATCGGCGATCACATTGGCCGCTTTGCGCCCGGCGATCTTCTCCTTTTGGGTAGTGGACTGCCGCACATGTTGTGCAGTGATCCCATCACGTCCGATTCCGGCGAACCCACGCACATTCGCTATGCGCAGTTCAAACTGGACAATTTCGGCGCATCGTTCTGGCAGATGCCTGAGCAGCAAGCTATCAGTCATCTGCTTGCCCAGTCCGCGCGCGGGTTACGCTTCGACGATGCCAGTACGGCGCATCTGTTGCCGACGATGGATCGTCTATGGGAGACGTTTGGTGCACGCCGCTTGTGGAATCTGATGGAGCTGCTGGAAGAGATGGCACCTTCGCGCGGGGTAGCACCACTCGCCAGCTTGGGCTATGCGCCGGTGGTTACCCATCGCGACTCGGAACGGCTCAACCGTGCGATTCAGTACATGAATAGCCATCTCACCGACTCCCTGCAACTGCCCGACGTGGCCCGCGAAGCTGGCCTGTCACCGCAGGCTTTCAGTCGATTCTTTCACAAATTCATGGGCATACCGTTTGTCGAGTATGTGTCTTCGCTACGCATTAGTCTGGCTTGCCGATATCTGCTGGAGACGGACAAAACGATTGCGGCCATTTGCTATGTTTGCGGCTTCAATAACTTGTCCAACTTCAACCGGCAGTTTCTGCGGCATAAAAAAACGACGCCGAAGGAGTTCAAACGCAGTGGCGCTATTGATAATGCGGCTAATGGCTTCTTTGCACGGGCATTGCCCGGTGGGCGGATGGTACTTCCATCCGCGTGAGGCCAAGTACGGCACCGAAAAACGTCCTCAACAATCGTGCTTTCCCAGATGCGGTGATCTGGGTTCCCCAGGTTTGCGCCTGCTGGGTTCTGTCACGACAAGCGCGTGTGGGTAAGGCCAGCTGATGAAGTTTGACCGATTGACGACGATAGAAGCGCCGCGCCGCGTGGTTCAACGGATGCACTACCCGCTTGAGGTGATGCTGGTGTGCATGCGATGCTACGCGGCCTACCCGTTGAGCTTTCGCAACATAGGCAAAATGATGATCAAACGCGGAGTCTTAGTCGACCACTCGTAAGCGGTCAATCAACCGCACCCCTTGCGCTGGCCGCAGTTCAGGTGTTGAGTCCTGCGATGCGCCAGGGCAGCAAGGCCTCATAGTCATCGACGGACTTGGCCTGGGGTAGCGCCACCAGAAG